>CAYWEP010000024.1:0-6316 GCA_964457405.1 uncultured Gammaproteobacteria bacterium | reverse complement strand
ACCTATACCGCGACCCCCAATCTACCGAGTGTCGACAAAAGACCCCAGCTCTACAAAAACCGTAGACCCCACGCCTCTCTCTCGAGCTGATGACAGAGAATTATTAGAACGGTATGAAGCGTCTATTGCGCCGTCCCGCTTGGGAGTCAAGAAAGCATTAGAAAAGAAAACACAGAATGATAAAGAGGCAATAAAAAGAAAAAGGAGAAAAATAAGGCAAAGATTCGCTGGGGCAGGACTTGCAGCATCCCTTCTGATAACTGGTGGCGCCGGAGTAAAAATATTGGATGATAAGATAGGCTCTGCGCAGGAGACTGCCTATGACTCATTCCGCTGGGAATGGCTAAAACCCAATGAAGAAGGCGTGGTACTCGTTGATCCTGCATCGGGAGAGATCGTTCATCCGCTCTCAGACACTGCATCAGGTATCATAAAAGAGACTGTCGATCAAGAAGATATTACCGATGCTTTACGCCTCAAACAAGATGGCCTCACCACACTTCTTCCAGAAGATGCATTAGGAAATCTTGCAGCTTCACTTGACAGCCAGACAGTATACCTATACATGGTTAGCTCGCCTCTGGATTCTGAAAGTCAAGAAGCGAAGACCATGACTGAACTTCTATATATGACTGCAGGAGGGGAGGCAGAACTAGGAAAGTTTGTTAAAAAAAATCCTGAGACCGGTGAGTATAGTATTACATGGTACCCTGAGGATGGAAAAAAGATCACTCTCCTTGTCCTTGATGGAGATGCAGACCATTTAGGAGATCGGACACATGTTATCGAAAGCATAAACATCATGCAAACTGTAGTCAAAAGATCATTAACCGCAGATGATTCTTTGAGCGTTTTTGTTGAAGTTTCGCAAAGGCAACGTGCAGATATGGCCCCAGGAGTATTCTATAATGCATTTCCTGAACTCGCGTCTGTATATAAGACATACGATCCGTTTATCTCACAAAGGGTCATTCTTCGCCAAGCACAGACTGGCGAGGACGGCGTGCTCTATACAGTCACTGCCGATTATATAGAGTTTTATTCCGGTATTGCTGACCCTAACGTAATGAATGCAGAGCAAAGAGATATATTTGAAGAAGCATTCAGCATAGCATTGTATGAAGCGGCAAGAGCCAAAAACTCAGACGCATACAGACAATTCCACAGAGAATTTGAGCAAATCGTACAGAGTGGTATCAAGCAAAGAATAGACAATCTTCCGCCACTTGGCGATAATCACAAGGGGTATGAAAGCGTTTTTCAGGCTATTTTTGCTCTCAATAACAACCAGACTCTTTCATACGATAACCAACTAGCGCCTGATGAAGCTCTCATGTTTGCGGAAGTTATCGAGACGTTTGATGACCCCCTCACGTTAATTCGTTATTTTGAGAAGGATTCTAAAGGCATGTGTAATGAATTAATCCCCAATCCGGAATGGGAGATGCTCACCCCCGAACAAAGAGAACAATGGAAGAGACTATCTCAAGCCGCATCTGCTCTCTTTAGAGAGAAGAAAAATCAAAGAGTCGCTTTTGAAAACCGCTTTCCGAGCTTTGTCTTACTGAATGCAAAAGGGTTAATTATATATAAAAGCGCTGATACGTTTGACCCTTATATCCTCCCGACTCCAACGCCAACAGCCACGCCAACAGCCACGCCAACAGCCACACCGGTACCAACAAAGACGCCGCCCGCAACCCCGCGAGCTATCCTTTCTCCAACACCAGACCCATGTGCGACGCCAACGCCGCCTCCTGCAACCCCCGTCCCCACCGCAACGCCGTCTCTGACTGAGACACCAGCGATTGCGCCGACATCTGCACCAATACCCCAACCTCCACTTGCTGACGGCAGACAAGACACCTCTTTACCCCTTGCTTCTGAAGATACACTCTTCATGAGTGTCAATGGCGGTCTCACGCCTACTCCATAATTGACAATTTTACGCTTCCCTGGTATGATTACATCTACCTAAGACAGCTGGTGTCGAAAGAGTAAAACCAGCCGAGGAAATATAAATTAAAAGTTCAAAGTGCAAAGTGCAAAATTATAACTTTTCACTTTTAATTTTAAACTTTTAACTATATAACGCTCCTCGGGAGTGTTTTTTCGTTTTTGGAAACAAAAACGATCCTGAGCTTGTCGAAGGATTTTATGGCAAAACTAGCGAAAGCACACGCACATCAAGCCAAACCATATCGGGGACGGGCGCGAAAAGAAGGCATCATTGGTGAGTTTACTGATAAAGTCAACAAATCCAAAGGTATGGTCTTTACCAATTATTCAGGCCTTACACATAAGCAGCTTGAGACGCTGAAAAAAGCAGTCAAAAAACTTGAGGCTGAGTACGTTGTAACGAAAAATACACTCCTTAAGCGCGCGCTTGAGCAAAGTCACGAGTTACCCATTCGACAAGCTCCCTTCGAGAAAACTCAGGACGAGCAGGGCAAGCAAGTCACAAGTCACAATGAGAAAAACGAAAATACTACTCAGGACTTAGGACTTATAACTTATAACTTTGACCAGCCTACCGCTACCCTTTTTATCTACAATGACATTGTCGAACCGCTTAGGCAACTCAGCAAAATGATAAAAGAACTCAAGCTTCCTCTTATCAAATTCGGCATCTTGGAGGGCAAACCACTCTCTGAGGCAGACATTATGAAGCTTTCGATTCTTCCATCAATGCCGGTGCTTCACGCCCAGCTTCTCGGACAAATGCAAGCACCGATCTCAGGACTACACCGAGCACTTCGATGGAACGTACAGGCGCTAGTAATGACACTGAATGCAGTAACAAATAAGAAATCATAAGTCACTTAAGTTACTTAGGTAACCTAGGTAACTTATGAAAGAACGAAAGGCGGTGATAAAAGATGGCAAAATTATCAAAAGATGATTTAATGGAAGCAATCGAATCGATGTCGGTTCTTGAGCTTTCAGAACTCGTCAAAGCGCTCGAGGAGAAATTCGGTGTTTCAGCACAAGCGATGGTTGCTGCGCCTGCAAACGGGCAGGCCGCCTCCGCCGAAGGCTCCGGCGAGCCAAAGGAAGAGCAGACAGTCTTTAACGTCTTTCTTGTCAATGCAGGTGCAAATAAAATCGCCGTCATCAAAGCTATTCGCGAACTCGTCCCAACGTTGGGATTAAAAGAAGCGAAAGACTTGGCAGACGCAGGCAATAAAGAAGTACTGATGCAAGTCAACAAGAAAACCGCAGAGGAAGCCAAGGTAAAACTGACCACGGCGGGAGCCACAGTGGAGTTGAAATAAGTATTTAGTATCTGGTATTACGTATGTATGCCGGGTACTAAATACTCTTCGGCTGATTATAAAAATTCTCAAGACACAAGGTGTTACAACAACAGGTATGACAGTACGCTATGCTGTTACTCTTACATCTCCTGATATCTACCTAGCAAGTCCTCCTGTAAAAGGTACAACTGACTGGACACGGGTGACAAGAACCTTTACCACAGCTCCTAACTATCAAGCTGGGAGACTAGACCTTCTCTACAATGTGAATACAGGTGCTACTGCCTGGTTTGATGATGTCTCCTTGTGTGAAGGAACGCAGGCGTGTTTGTAGCTACTATATTCTCCTATTGACATTCCTCATAAGTTTGTATACGATACTAACAAGATAATTTGTATTGTCTTGTTAGTGTAATTTAATGAAATTGACTGAGAACCTCCAAAATATTGCACTCCACATAAAAACTATATTCATCTATTCACTATGCACCATCGTATGACCAAACGCTTTAACAGTTTTTTTGAGCATCTTGAGCAACAGGACAAAAGAACTCGAATCGCACTCACCCTGGCTGGTTTTTTCCTCTTACTCTTTCTCGTCTTTGCAATAAATGCACCTATTAGGGGTCTCGTATTAAATGTCTTTTTCCAGCCTGCAAAAGCTCTTACCCAGCCCGTTGACGCAACTACATCGGTTGAGCGGCTAGGAAATCCGTTCTACGGGAAATACCCTTATGACCGCTATGATAGACTTGGCGCTTTTCCAAGAAATGTTTGGGATATGACAACATATAATGGAAAGATTTATCTGGGCTCTGGAGATAGCGCCCAAAATGTTGGGTCAGTGGATTTATGGACCTATGATCCGCCATCTGGGCAATTTGCTATCGATTACCCTGCAGTACCTGAGGAACAGATCGGAAAATTTGTTCAATTGGGTGACGCGCTGTATATTCCAGGACATGACCATGATTTTGGAACTCAAGACTCCTATTATAAACACGATGGAACATCGTGGCAGGAGTACTATCTCTTCGTCCAAACAGCGCATATGTATGATATCGCCTCGCCAAGTGCCACTGAAATCCTACTCGCTGGAAGTGATTTTAACTTTAACGCAGTTGTATGGGTAAGCAACGACAGTGGTGCCACCTGGCAGAAGCGCACGCTTGATACGTATACTTTTCGAACGTACGCGCTCCTTCCTGCTGGTGGAAAAACGTTTGCTATTACAAATCCGATCGGCGCAGGCTCTCCTTTTTATGAGTATATAGCAAGTACCTCTTCTTTCCTGCGTCGACCTGATCTCTACTTTGTGACTATCTTCCCAAACACGTCTGGTGTTCCAAAGTTAGACCAAGGGGATGTGAAAGTCTTAAAATATCTTCCTTTCCTTGATACGACAGTATATATCGGCTCAACAATTGAGAATAATCATCACGGCATGCCCTTTGGTCTCTATAGCGCCAAAACCATTACCTCAGCAGAAAAAATCACTCTTCCTGCTAATACCATGCCATGGGATATGGAGGTAAATGGAAATACCCTCTATGTCCTCCTGAACGAGAAGTTACCCGATGGAACCTTCAAAATTCATGTGTTAGCGACGACTGACCTCGCTAACTGGCAAGAGTTGTTTTTCTTTACCAGGGAAACCTATGCTCGATCTTTTGCTTTCCTCAACGGTGATTTTTATTTTGGGCTAGGAACCGGAGACGAAATGTTTAATACTGATGATACAGCAACTTATCTTCGCCTTTCACGAGCAGCAGGTGATATTTTAAGGGTTAAGGAATGTGTCTATACCGTTAACCCATGTAACAGTCTTCCAACGCCGACTGCGAGTACTGGAGCGAACCTTGTTACAAATGACTCGTTTTAAACACTGACGAGTGGTTATCCTACCATCTGGTCGACATCTCCCGCTGTTACGCTTGATACAACTGTTGCACATACTGGCACAAACTCGCTTAAAATAACCGGTGGCATAGCAACAAGCGCCTTCCCTTCTCAAGCAGTAACGCTCAAACCGTCAACGACGTATACCATGAGTATGTGGATAAAACCACAAAGCGTACCAACAACTGACTTTGGTATTACGCCGCGCTATACGGTCACATCGGCGACCCCAACAACATACGAGCAAGCAACGCATGCAAAAGGAACAGACGTATGGCTCCAAATGGTCAAAACATTTACAACTGCAGCTAATTATCAAGCAGGCAATCTCGCTCCTGTCTTTTCGCTCAGTTCGGGTGCGACTGCGTGGGTAGACGATGTGAGTATATGCGAGGGCATTGGCGCGTGTACAGCATCTCCCTCTGGCACTCCAACGCCTACACCGAGTGGCGTTGTGCCACCAACCAATACCCCTACCCCAACACAGACACCAACACCTGCTCCACCAACGTCTACCCCAACCCCAACCCCACCACCGCCACAGCCTACGCCAACGCCTACTCCGCAAAGTATCAATCTTGTAGGGAATCCATCGTTTGAGGTATTAAGTAGTGGTTTTCCAATTAGCTGGCAGCGGCGAAATAGTCTCACAGTAGATACGACAATTACTCATACTGGCCAAACTTCACTCAAAGTGATTGGGGGGAATGGCTATACCTTTGCTCAGAATCTACCAGCTCTAAAGCCGAGCACGACGTATACACTGAGCGGATGGGTAAAGACACAAGGAGTGACAACAACCACCGGGTTAAAGCTCCGATATCCAATAACTGCTGGAACTGTTGATAACAGCGTCATCACTAATCCTGGAATTACAGGTACCACGGATTGGATACGGGTGCAAAAGACATTCACGACAGCTGCGGATTACTCAGCAGGGAGACTAGACCTTCTCTACAATGTGAATACAGGTGCTACTGCCTGGTTTGATGATGTCTCCTTGTGTGAAGGAACGCAGGCGTGTTTGTAGCTATTGCATTCTCCTTCCGCAAGAAATTTTCCTTGACCCATTCGGCTCGCTTCCTCGGTAAACACTGAATAAAATTGAAGGGTTGATCCATTCGACAAGCTCAGGATCAATACTGAGCAAAGTCGAAGTA
>CAYWEP010000023.1:0-15040 GCA_964457405.1 uncultured Gammaproteobacteria bacterium | reverse complement strand
CAGAGGCATCGGGAGTGCCGACTTGGGTGATAACGCAGTCGCCGGCTGTTGCCCCGCCAACCACTTCAGCCCGGACTTTGTTGACAACGTAGGCATCCAGAGCTGTTGGTTTTAAGATAAGCGTAATAGTCTGTGGCCGAAACGTCGTGCCGCTTGCTGCGACGCTACTTGTTTGTACGCCAAGAGCTTCTCGCAAAACCTGAAGCATCTCATTCATCGCTTCCTCGCCACACGCATACTTTCTGTTCCCGTATTCATCTGGTTGGTTTGCTGGATCAGTGCAAGGGTTATAGATATTATAGAACTCAGGGAGCGTTTTGCCTTTAAAGTCTGGCTGATTACCAAGATAGTCAAAATAAAGCCCAATTCCTTCTTTCATCGTTGGTACAAATGTCCAATTGTGTAGATCGCTCCATTTGTCTTGAGTGGCCTCTCTCGCATTCCACTTATTGGTTGGATCAGGAATCGCATAGGTTGCTGCATCCCAGTCTAAATTTCCGCAGTTAAAGTTTGGCGGTGTTTGTCCGCCTGGCGTATTTAATCCATCTGTACATAATTGGCTTTCTTTTAACCAAAGAATAATCATCAGCGGGTCAACATTAAATTGTTTTGCGTATTGTACTACTTCACTTCCATGACCAACTAATGGACTTTCCGAGCGAAGGCCACGAACCAGATCGTCAATTCGTTTTGCATCAGAGGGCCCAAAGCCCATGTTTTGAATCGTCCCGCTTGCGCTTGGGTCTGGTTGAAAAGGAGACCCGTCTCCTGGTTGAGGCGGTGCAGGACTGGTGCCGCTGCCTTGGAGTGCCTTTAATGACCACACAAGGGCATTGCCTGTTTGAGGCTTAGTTGGTTCGGGGCTTGCGCTTTCAAGGGTTGCATTGGATGGCAGCTCGTCAGTTACTATAAAGTCTTCTGCTGCGCCTTGCGGGGTGACGATAATAGTGTAGCGTATTGCCTCATCGTTTTCGACCGTTTCTTTTTCAGCTCTTTTGTCAATAGTGACTGACGCAATAGTGGATGGCGGAGGCGTAACTGTGGGCGGGATTTCTTCTGGAGGGTTATTGAGTAGTATGAGCACAATAAGCAGCACTAACCCTACTCCTATGACTACCCAGGTTACAGGATTCGCAAATAGTCCTACTGCGGCAATGCGAGCAAGGGTTTGCGCGACTAATTGTGCTGCAATACGGGCTACTTCTGCTGCCATCTTGGACATTGCATTAGCTGCGCCGCTTACTACTCGATTAGCAAGCCTTCTTGCTCCTCTTGCCGCGGCGCTGCCAAGATTTTTCAGTGCGCGTCCGAGAATCGGCGCCATAAATCGAGCGCCTTGGGCAATGCCTCTGCCCAATGCTTTGAATGCTCCTTTGATGGCATTTTTGATCGCATTGGCGATTTGCTTGCGGAGATTTCTCAGCCATTTTTTTGCAATTTCATACGGATTAAAACGTTGATTAAGCCCAGAAAGGCGAGACTTAAACTTGCTGTATCTGCCAAAGGTGTTTTTATAAAAGTTGGAGTTTCGAAATCTACGCTGTAACCGGCGGGCAGGGCTGTTGCTGTCCCACCAGTTGGCAAGCCTGTCCTTGTGCGCGAGATACCCATCTCGCTTGCTCTTGAGCCATGTACCAAAGCGGGTTTGCTGGAAACGATCTTTCAGTCTTTCGTAACCTCGCGGTATGAAACGGGTGGGGCTATATTTGTCATAGACTCGATCGCGCGAGTCGCGGAAGTCATCATAGGCATTTCGCAGTGGATCAAAGCGTTTTCCAAACCTGCCAAGCGGTGAAGTCATTCGTTGCCAGCGTGAAGGAATCACTGCATCTGGCGCTGCCTGTCCGAGTAGAGGAAGGTAGACGCGTTTTATTGGCCGTATTCGTCGCCACGCGCGGCCAAAAAGACCTCGTTTTTTAGTCAATTTTTGCGCTTCTTCCCACTTCTTCCTGGCTAATGCTTGCTGAGCGTGATACCGATCATATGCTGCTTTTATTTTTGGATCGCGGCGCGCGTATCTGCGAGCTTGATTGGGATTTTGGCGAACCCAATTGTCAACAACCGTTCTGTCTGCTTGTGCGCGTATCTCAGTCATTTGCTTTGCATCTTTGCGAATGTCGTGTACGGTCGTTGTCCGAACAGTTAGGCCCTTTTCTCGACTTCTCTGGGCGAGATCTTCTAGGCTTTTTGCCTGACGGGCAACCTCGGCATCAACCTCCCTAGCCGCCGTCGCCTGAAATTGTTGCAAGCGTGTGTCATTTTTTGGGCTGTGAAGATTTCGTAGTCGCGTTTCCTCTCTTGCTCGTCTAACTGCTTCTTTCTGCTGTGCTTGGTATGTCTCGATGAGTGGCTTTAACTCAGGATCGCGCAACGCTTCGCGGATGGCGTGGCCATTACCAAGGTGCAGGAATTGTCCAATGCTTTGTTGCTGGGCAGCCTTGGTTAGCTGAGGGGTATTGATTTGTTTCTCATACCAGTCTTTACCGCCAAGGCGGGTAATACCCTGTTGCCGATCAGAAGCTTGCATGGCAATAATTTGTCTGCTTGCGGCAGCTTCTGTCCGGGTAGTAATCGCTTGCTTAAGCTCTGCAGGATTGGCTGGGCGGAGCGTCTGTTCTTGTTCCACAAGGCGCATTACCGCAAGTCGCTCTCCTGCATCAAGTGTTTGCCACCGATTATATCGACTGACTTCCTGCTCTCCATGCATGGCTTTGACTATATCCATGCTCCGCTGTGCAAGGTTCGGAATTTTTGCCGCAGCCTTTGAGTTAAGGATAAGCTTGCCGTCTTTGTCCCACTCGAAAACCTTGCCTTTAAATTGCGCATCAGGATTATTCCTATTGGCTCTATTCCAGTCCGCAACAGTATTCTCAACCGCATTCCTGTAGGATTGACCAATATCTGCTCTGGCAGGACGCGGTACCTCTTTTTCTGCATGACTGTGGATGCCTTCTTTGTGTTCTGTTGGTTCGTTTGGTAATTCTGCCGGCTCATCTTGTTTTATTTCCTGTTGTGCGATAAGGAACTCAGATGCGTTTTCGGGCAGGGCAATGCCCTGTCTTTGCGCATATGCTTCAAGCGCTGCCCGAGTTTGAAATTTTCCCTGCAGATTGATAAGGTCACTATGGTCGCGAAAGAATACACGCGCTTTTTCGGGAATGTCAGCCATACTTATTTTATCGTAACACAAAGGAGTTTAACGGTGGATACTAGACGGTAGATGGTAGAGAATTGAAGGTGTCGTCTAAACACTACGACACTTGCTGCGGCGGCGTTGGCGTAGGTGGTGTTTGCGGTGCCAGAGGAGGCGAAACAGGCGCTTGTACTTGGGGCGGTGGCGCCTGCGGAACCGCTTCAGCTGCGGCCTGCTGTTGTCTTTTGAGCACTTCCTCAGGGTTTGAGGTAATAAGCTCATGCTCAAATGGCGCGGCAATTACTTTCATGGCGACGTGATTCTGCCCGGCAAAAAACAACCCTTCGCCGATATCGGCAGACAAAAGCAATTCTTTTTCTCCTTCTGAAAGGTAGAACGTTTGTGCCGCAAGGTCAACCTCTGCTGCGCCTTGCTTCAGAAGTATCTGGATTGAGGAGTTGGTCAGAACAGCCTTGCCGTAATTGGTTGAGAGGAAATCCTCAACGTCTTGTGTGGCAGTAGTCAGCCCTAAATAGTATTTTCGCGACCGCTTGGCGATTGAGAAAACAAAGCTTGCTGAGTCCTCATATTTCATCATATGCCATGCCTCATCAAGAATAAGGATACGTTTTTTCAAAGACTTTTTCACCTTTGTCCAGACAAAATCCAAAATAATATGCATGGCAATAGGACGGAGCTCATCCTCAAGGCGTTTGATATCAAAAACCGTTAACGGGTTGACGATGTCAAAATTTGATGCTTGGTTGAAAATGCCGGCAGCAGAGCCTTTGATGAACTTTTCCAATCGCAAAGCCATTTCTTTGGCTGGTTGATTCTCCATGCCAAGAAGCGTTTTGTACAGATCTTCCATCAAAGGGGGTTCTTTCTTCTGCGTTGCCGGATCAGGTGTTATGCCTTTTTGGTTGTAGCTCTCAACGAGTGCCCGATCCAAGATCGCATCCCGCTCGGCATCAAGCGTGCCCATGATGATCTTCATTAAGCCATGCAGGGAAAGAATTTTAAGCCCTAGCTCATTTTCTCCTTCCTCATACAGCTCTGAGAGGTCAAACGGATTTATCTTGACAGGAGAGGATGGGCTAAATTCCACAACTTCGCCTCCAAGGGTGTCAGCGAGAGTCTTATACTCTCCTTCAGGGTCAATGACAATCACCTCGCTGCCGAGCATAAACTGGCGCATGATCTCAAGTTTGATAAGGTAGGATTTTCCAGCGCCTGATTTTCCGAGGACCACTTCATTGGCATTTTCCAAAGAAAAACGGTCAAAGATAACAAGCGAGCCGTTCTGCGCGTTGATGCCGTACAAGACGCCTTTGTTCTGCGTGAGAATTGCAGATGTAAAAGGGAACGTTGACGCGAGAGACGTCGTATCCATGTTGCGCGTGATATAGAGCCTGTCCTGGCCAATAGGAAGGGTGGATTTAAATCCTTCTTCTATCTGCAATGTCGCGCTTTTGGCTGTCATGAGCAGCGAGGAGAGCGTGGTCTGGAGGTGCTTGGTTGCATTTTTTAACTCATCAAGCGTATCCGATGAGAGAGTGACGTAAAAGGAAAATTGGAAAAACCGCTCAATGCCTTTGGCCAACTCTTCCTGAAGCGACCTTGCATCTTCCAATCCCGCTTCTACTTTTGGATCAACGACGTGTCCTGCTTTGCTTTCAGATTCAATCGTTGCTTCCATCTCGGCAATTTTTCTTTTCAAATCGTCCAGAACGTCAGCTGACGATGTCGGGTAGCAAAACATCGCGATATCAAGCGTATGGTCGTAGTCAATCAGAGGCTGCAGCCAGTTAGGTGAAACATAGCGGGGGTAGCCAACAACAAAGAGCGTTGTGCAGTAGCGGTCTCCGACTCTGATAAAACGAAAGTCAACTTCAATTGATGAGGGTGCGATAACATCAGACAGGGAAACCATACCTTTTTCAAGTGTCGCAACGCCTTTGAGTGCCTGCTGCACGGGTTGACTCGCATCCTTTTTCTTTTTACCGAAAAGCTTCATACTTTTTATTTGACGATAGATAATAGAGTATAGAAACAAAAAATCTATCTTCAATCTTCCATCATCTACAGTCTAGTATCTAGGTTGCTGGTTTGACAAATGGACTAGTCACAGCGTCGTAGACGTCTGCTGATATGACATCTTGGTTGTAGATGTCATAAAAAAGCTTAATCAGCTCTTCCTGTTGCAGCACCTTTGCGGCTACGGCGAGTTTTCTTAACTGCGACAAGACTGATTCTGCTTTTGTCTCAAGCGTTTTTTTCGCAAGCTCAAGCATTTCCTGTTTGGATTCCTCGTCTTTTTTAGCGCCTTTGGCAATGCCAGTGATACCTGCTTCGAGCGCTGAAAAGGAAATAACAATATAAAACATTTTATTGAGGACGACATTGATCCGTACCATTTGCTGGACAAAATCCCGATAGAGCTTGATGTGGTTGGCAAGTAAGGGGTTTTGTGTTTGCTTTTGCTGCTCGTCAAGCATTTTTAAGTACGACGAGATATCAACACGTTTATTCCGAATCACTATCTGGATCGGGTAGGTGAGGGAGTTAAGAAGCGCTGCGTAGGAATAGATTTTGGCATCTTGCTCACGTTTTGAAAGGAGTGCAAAATTGCTTGCCGTCACTTCAATAATAAGGCAGGCACTATTCCCCTCAAGGAGCACGACATCATCGATAATGTCGACAATCTCAGTGAATTTTTGCGTTGTTGCGTGGGCTTTTTGGGCAGATTTTTGTTTCATCTTCAACCAAACAATTCCTTTCTCAATTCCTCTCGCGCATCGATTGAAACAATGATAAGTGGCTGCAGAATCGTACCGTCTGCCGAAAGCGTAATGTTTTTAAACGCATGCTCGCCTTTTGGATCTTCAAAGTCAATCGCGTACTCACCGTTAGGCAGCGGCGTTGCCGAAGCAAACTGTCCCAGCTGGTTGGTTTTAAATGCACGGACAGGATTGCCGTCTTTGTCCTTTACCTCAACAAGAATACTGGAAAGGACGTTTTCACGTGAGTCTTTGATAATGCCGATAAGTAAGTTCGGCGAGTCAGGTAAATGAGGGAGGCCAAGTTGCTTTGCCGCATCCGCAGTTACGGGGGGCGTAATGGCTTGCGGTTGAGGAGGAGTTTGTGTTGCCTGAGTGGGGGCAATCGTGTTCTTGTCATCTCGAGCGTCAGCAAGAGATCTCTCTGGAAGAGATTTCTCAGTCGATTCCTCCTTCGAAATGACAGGGGCAGTCGTTACTTGCGTCGGCGCCGGTTGCGGTTGCTGCAAGGGCGCTATAGGCGTTGGTGTCGTGACCGGTGGTGCAGGTTGTGGCTGCGCAACAGTGCCTTGTCCTTTGTTACCGAACAAATCTTGCATATAGTGTTTTTCTTTTTCATCAAGCGGGATAGGGTTTACGCCTGCTGCATGCAGTGAGCTTAACAGCGTTTGGAGCTTTGCCTCTCGCGCCGGGTCATGGGCTACTGCCGCATGGAGGGCTGTGGGTGTTTGAGTTGAGAAATGCAAAAAAGCAAGCCTTCCGCCCTTCTTATGGTAGAGGTATTGATTTGGCTTAAAAAGCGCGATGACGAAATGGCTCACAATCGTGTCAAGCGGTCTCCCCTCATACGGTAGGAAAGCAAATGCTGCGCCAGTCAAGCCAAAGATCGGAACAAGTGTAAATTTAATGACTGTCGTCCAGAGCGCAGTCGTGGGTGTGTAGTAGGAAATAGTAGCAAAGACTGCACCTGCCGCAAGGTAGGCAAATTGCTTGACAGTCATGCTGCCGATGAGCTTGAACTGAAACCCGGTAACGTCTTGTGGAATAGGATGATTCTCCATAATAAGCTAAAAAATCAAAGCGTAAAGAGCAAAGCCAAGCGAAAAGCCTAAAGCGATCTTTTGCCTTTCATTGTTAATACACTTGTGCCAATAATTCTTGCAATTTCATCCATTTCTTTTATGAACAAATTGAGCTCAGTTTGTTTTTCAGGCAGTAGTTCTTTTAGCATCGCTGACCAGTATTTTGCTTCGTTAGCGCTCTTTAATGCAATTTGGAAGTAATTTGCAAATTCTTTTTTTGAAGAAGATGCCCTTGCCTCAACGATGTTTGCTCCAACAGATGTGACGCATCGTATTAACTGATCTGAGATTATTTTCAAAGCTCCATTCCTCGGAAGAGTTGCTAAAAATCGTATTATATTAATTGATAAATAAAACGCTCTGTAGCGCACCTCTAGCTTTGAGTTTTGAGCCAAGCTTTGATTTTTGATCTTTGCACTTTGATCTTCAACAATTAGAGCAGGCATATTTCTTTCACTACAAAAACGATTGACCTCTTAGGCTATCAAATGGTATATTTGTATGGTACTTCAGTCTATAACGTGAAAATTGTCTTTTCAAGATTATCAAAGTGGGTCAAAGGTGAGTGTAAGTAGGTGAGATTTGCGTGAAAAGGACCTTTTCAAGTCTGTAGTTTTTTTGTGAGTCAACATTTTGGGCATATCACTCTCTTTCTCAGCATCCTCAAAATAGCCGAGTGCGCGCAGGATCGCATACAAATGATCTTCCAAAACGCCATATTTTTTTTGATAAAACGCAAGCATCTGCTCAAGCGTTCTCTATGTATGGGGGCCTAGACATCTTCCATAAATTAGAACCTATTTCAAGATCCCGTCATCCTGGCTACGTCCTGAGCCTGCCGAAGGACTTGTCCAGGATCAGCTTGCTCTGAGTTTACCGAAGAGATTCTGGAGAAGTCGTTGCTTCCCAGAATGACGAAAAGGTGGTTTTGAAATGACTGCTAGGAAAAAAGTCAGGGGAGAGGTGAGTGTAACTAGGTGCAATTTGCCTGAAAAGAGGAGCTATTCATCGTCTTTTAGAATTGTTCGAGAACCGAAATATCCTAATGCACCCAGAGCAAGAAACACCCCTCCGCCAATTTTTCTATTTCGTCCGACTCTTTGCACTCTTTCTTGATATGCTTCTTTGTTATGGCGAATAGCATCAAAATGTTCATCAATTTCAGGCATTACTTGATCGGCAAATTGAGAAAGGTCTCGGTTGCGAAATGCATGCACGACAGCTCCTGATGCCTCAGGTGGAATAGCGCCTGTTTGTGAGCCAACAAAATATGCCTCAAGAAACCCTGGGTTTTGCTGGAGTGCGCGCTGTACGTACATCGCAGCCTGGAGGGCATCTCTCACCTCTTGTAGTTCGGCTGGAGAAGCGACTCCCAGCTTAACGTTTTCTTGCATACGAGCCAGCTCGGCGCGAAGAGCAGGAACGCTATTTGTAATTTCTTCTCCAAAGAGCATGCGGAATGTATCATAATCAAGAAGATTGACGTTATTATCTGCCAGAATCTTCAGTCTATCTTTCCAGCGTTTTGCAGTTAACTCATCTGCGTCTGCAGGCGGTTTTGCATCGTCTACTGTCAGAGTAGTATGATCGCTTGCTACTTTTTTGATCTCTGCGTTAAATGTGTCGATGTCGGGTTGGTCTTTTAGGTCAAGTTGCGAATAATCTCCTCGTAGCCCGTCAAGGTATTTTGAAAACACACTCTGTTCTCCGCCTGTAAATACGTCGCGCGCAATATCTGCCTCAGCAGATATTTGGCCACGAAGAACTTTTCCAATTGAGATATAGTCTTCTCTCCTGTCTTTGGTTTCTACGAATGTGCCGTCTACTGCTTTCGTTACTGCTACAAGTCGACATCGCAGCGTTTCCCCTTTTTTGCCAAAAATTTCATCTACTCTAAAACTGTCCCCACTCTCGTTTTGTATATAGATAGGATTGTCAATTGAGTTTCCATCTGCGTCAACAAAGGATCGCCGTTCACCGGGCGAAAAATCTCCATCAGGGCGATTCCCCATGGCATCAATTGCAGAAAGGGACATTAAGAGCTGGTGTCCTTTATTTCCTTCCAGCGCTTTTGCTTCGTCTCCCGTTGCTTTAACGTCTGTGTCTGCGGCGCTCCTCATTCTTTCGCGGAGTAATTTAGTTGAGACGGTTTGCGTTTCTATAAACCGTTGTTTTACAGCCTCTGGCGCATCTTTTAATTCCTGATTTGGCATGGCAAATCGCTCTGCTGGTGGCTTCCAGGTAAACTCAGGCGTCGGAGCTTCTTTGCCAGCGCGAAGTGGTTCTAGGAGTACGAGGCCAGCTGCTGCACGGGGGGTTGCTTTTACGGCGTTGCCTACTCTGTTGAAAACCCTTTTTGGAAGAGTAGGTTTTTTTGCTGTTGTAGCATCTGGTGATAATCGTACTTCTGCCATCTTCAGTTATAGTAGTTGAATTACCCCGCCAATTCAACTATGATTTTTTTATATGCTAAAGCTGGAGGCTTCTCGTGCCGAATTGCATGCTGCTGATAACAGAGCAGCTAGGTCGAGAAATAACAGAGTCCACGAAATAGTAAAGCCAAAAATAGAATTTCGTCTTGATAATTTCGTTGATGTGGCTCCGAGCACAGAACGAAGATACGTAGAACGACGAGAGGATTTGGTTAATGACTGTGAAGAATTCCTCGTTGGGTACACGAAGAAACTCCTTGAGATGCGAGATTCGCATGATCCACGAGTGCAACAAGCGTGGAACAGTAAATTTGCACAAGAGGATCGAATGCTTCTGCAAGATTTATTGGGCGAAAAAACTGATTTTGGTGGCGTTCCAGGAGAGGCGGATCAAGCGACAAGGATAAGAGCGCAAGAATATCTGAAAACAAATCGCGGCTGGACGATGGCAACCGATGCGCTTGTTCGACAAGTAGAGCTCTCCTATAGAGTGCAAGGTCTTTCTGTTCCACGTGGTGATACGCAGGTGGCTACAGAAACGCGAACATTCACAGGTGGAGTATCGACTGGAAGAGAAGGGTTAATGCGTTTTAAGGCAGAAGTTAGTGGGTATTTCGCAAGACACAAGCTCGCAAGGGGGTTAAAATACGTGCAGAATCTCTGGGAAGGCGACCAGCGTGTACAGTACAATAGCGAAATTCTCAGAGCACTGCAAAATAACCCCACAGAAGCGACGTATGCGTATGCGCTAACGGGTATTGATGTGACAAAATTAACGCCAACTGCTGACGGCATTCAAGGTCTTCCTGTAGACGCGACAGATAAGCTTATAAAAGATGCACGAAAGAACCTAGATTCAGCAAGAAAATTCTACAAATCCTTGGGAATAGAAGCAGACCCTTTGACAAGGCCGCAAGAACTAACAATTAATAGAAAAGCGCAGGAAATATTTGAAACACGGGTTACGTCCTTGACGCGGAAAGACACATGGGGTCAGGATGCAAGCAATGTTTGCTATTTACGTCAAGATTGCGCAGCAGTTGTCCCTCACGCTACTGTTACGGAGGGAGGGGCTGACGTGGGTGATATATTTAAAAGGGTACAGCAAGTTCGCGAAGGCAGGGCACGAGGCGCGTTGCCGACGGATACATACCTTGATACTACTTATACCCCTCCTGTCCCTCTCTCTGATAAGGCCGTAGCAGAACTTTTCGCTGCAGCAGAAATGGAAAACGTTGATATCACAACAGGCTTGGCGCCCCATTTTACCCCAAACGCAGCAGATATTCTTCGCGCGAGGCAGAATATTGCAGAAGGAAAAGCAGCAAAAGATCGCTTAGCAACTGGACGACCAGCAATGACCGTTGCTGAAGTTGATCTCGTTCGTGCACGAGCAGTCCCTCGAGAAATTGAGAATTATTTCTTAGACCTTCCTGTAGTTCCTCCTGCCACAGCGGCGCAAAGGCAAGCTGTCATACAAGAAAACGCAGCTCGGGAAGAGGAAATCTTTCGCCTGAGAAGAGAATCGCATGCTGCTGCGATAAGCAATGTTGCTATGGAGCAATACAGGCGTATGGGGGCGCCACGGAATGAAACTATTGAGCAAGCAAAAGTGAGACTTGAAGCAAGAAAAGCGGAAATACAAAAGGGGACAGGAACTGAGATCGAAAAACTACAAAGAGAAATACAAAGTATTGAGGCAAATGAGAATGCAGTTACTAAGCAGAGAAATGAGCACGTCCATCCTCTTGAAGAAGCACGAGCAGAGGTAAAGCGACTGGAAGACCAGGGAGTAAACGAGCTTGGGGTTGCGCGAAGCGGCGATTTTACCAAAAACATTGATGAGGTAATTAGGAGAGTTAATGATGAGTTAGTGGGAAGGTCAGATCAGCGAGTTCAGGAGGTGCATACAGCATATGAGCAGTACGCAGAAAAGAAAAGAGAGGAGGATACGGCGAGGGGCACGCTTGGGGCAAAGGTTGAAGATAGAAGCTTGTCTGGAGATGTTTTGGTCAAAAAAGCAGATGACCTTATTAAGGAAAAGCGAGACAGGATTGGGAAACCAAAGAGTGGGAGAAGCAAGGCTACCGGATTAATTGCCGAGCAAGAGGGGCTAAATGATCCTGCAAGTACTGTAATAAAATACTTTCAGAAATCATTTGAAGATTTTCGATACGATGATCTTCGCGCGCAATTTAAAGCAACAAAGGGAAGAGATCCAGATTCCGGCGAAGACATTTCTTTACACGATGAAGCAGCAAGAAGAGCGAGGCCGGACACTCTTAATGCGGTGCAAGGACGAAAAACAGAGATAAGTCAACAAATCGCATCACTTAATCAAGAGATAGCAGAGGTCGAGGGCTTACGAATAAGTTATGAAAATGCCGTAACACAAAGTAGGGTTGCAGAAGATGTAATTGTAAAGCCAGCTGCGAATGAATATGACCTTGTCAAGGCAGCTGATCATTATGACAACTTTATTAATGCAACTAAATCACCAGGGACAAAAATTACTGCAAAAAGGTTAAGAAGTAGCGCCGAGCCCATAGAAGACTTAGTGAAAGAAATAGAAGCAGATTCAAACAAAACAACAAACTATCCATTCTTAGCAGGTTCACCTCCTGTCGCAATAGATCAGCTGCGAGAGATGCTTATACAGGCAAGAACGGAGCAGGCTGTTATTGATAAGGCTCTTGATAAAGGAAGCGATCCAGCCAGTACGACAGCGTTTAATAAGATTGTTAATGCAATAGGCCTCACTCCTGTTTCTGGAAAAGTAGAGGTTAACACATATTTCTTGACCACGCTTACCATCGATGATCTTGCCACTTTTTTCAGAGAGAACTATGGGGCAACAGTCGATAGAGACAAATTGGAACTAGCACAGAATGAGGCACGTAAACAATTGCGGAGTAGGTATGAAACGTATATAGATACGAAAAAAGCGGCAAAAGGGCAGGTTGATACAGAAGCACTAACCGCAAAGAGGAACAGCCTTGTAGAGCTGAAGAATAATTATGCAAATGCAAAAACACAACTTGCGGAAGCGGAAACACGAGCGGCGGAAGCATCGGGGAGCTTAGATATAGCTACATTTGCAAGTGAGTACGCTGGTTTTTTAAGATTTACTGCACGAAGGACTGGGCTAACGCTACGAAATATTTCCGCGGATTCTCTTGATTCACTCGTCGTACCTATTCGTGCAGCAGTAGCAGCTGGGAGATTTAGATTTCCTCGTGCAGCAGGGACGACAATAGAGCAGCAAAATGCATGGTTGAAGGACAGGCTCATGGAGGTCAAAGTTGAATATGCATCTCAAGTTGTTGAGAATACAACAGAGATAAGCCCTGCGGAGCAGTTAACAGACTACGATGCTACCGTTGCAGGCGGGGGGATTACCCATACAGAGCTGCTCCTTGAGGGAAATGACGCTGAGTTGCTGAAGCGCTTGCATGATCCGACTGGTCCCTATAAATTTTCGGCTGATGTCGCAGAGCGCGTACTGAAGGCTTCGCGTGCAGAGGCGAGTAAAAAACAGCGGATTCGCTATGAGGCATTGCTGAAAGAGCAAGTAAAAGAATTTGGAAGGCAAAAACAGAGCCTTGATGAGCAGATACGAAAGCTCAACGAAGAGCAGCAAAAGAAAGTGCCTGAGATTGAGGCGCTACAGACGATGATGTCAGATTATGACCGCTTACCACAAGCAGCCTTGGACATAGCAACGAAAATTGACACCTATACAGCACAGGCCCCGCTCAATGATGCGGGAGACCCAGAACACAAACAGCGTACAGACAAAGAATACGAGATCTCTTCTGCTGCTACTGGTACGCCCAGTTCATATGTTGAATTTCTCGATCTTATTATGAATTGTGGTAAGGCAGGGGATAGAAATGCGTGTTTTATAGAAGGTAACAGGTTACTCGATGAAGGGACGATGGTCAATAGGATGATTGCAACGCTTCCGTTGCTTGACACAGCAGGCAACCGTCTTGCTGCAGGAACCACTATTCAGGATACAATACAATCTCTGGAGCGGGGAGTAAAAGGAGGACAGATAAATCCGAAGCATCTTCATGATTTCTTAGTCAGCACAATTGAAGACTTTGCAAAACACGCGGGAGTACTTTAGAGTAAAAGATATGCAAGCAGACACAAAGAAAATCTTACAATCCCTCCCTTTTGACGAAGCATTTAAGACGGATTTGCTGAAAAAACTTGATACATACGACACTGTAAGTAAGTTCCAAATATCACAGATCATATGGGATACGTTTTTTGCTTTGTATGAATTTAAACTGGAAGAGAATTTAGATGCCGCATTTGATCGTGCGGAGAAGGATCAGGAAACACTTGATGAGAATTTTTATAAACGGGTTCGAGATCTAACAGATAAGCAAATGGAGGAGGAGCTTGTTGCTACATCGACAAAGCTTGATCTGACAAGTACCCGCCAGAAGCTTGAGGAGTTGATGGGGAAACCTACGAATAATTGACTGTAGATGATAGAGGATTGAAGATAGTGGTGGAGGGTGGAAAATAGAAGGTAGAAGAAACAGCGCCAATGTTGTAAGTGTGGTATACTTAGTTTCATATGAGTATGGCAAAAATGAAAACAACAACGTATCAGTTTCCTGTTATCATTGAAAAAGATGAAGACGGATTCTTTGTGGCTGATTGTCCGGATCTCCCAGGTTGTCATGCGCAGGGAAGAACTGTTGAAGAGGCGATTACAAACATTCGTGATGTTATCAAGCTCCATCTGCAAATTCTTAAGGCAGAAAAACAGGACATACCCATTATGCAACCAGTTAGCTTAACTTCCCTTGAAGTTTCAATATAATGCCCAAGCTTTCCCGCACGAAAGCCCGTCAGCTCATTCAAATAGTAGTAAAGCTTGGTTTCAAACTGCGTGCACAAAGTGGTAGTCATGCAGTCTACGTTCACCCCGACGGCCGAAAGACGTCAATACCTATTCATCCCTCGGAAGACATAGGCATAGGTCTTTTGACAAAGATTGTAAAAAAGGACTTAGGTATTCGCAAGGAAGATTTTACCAAGATGCTTAAGAAGAATTAGAAGCTTGAGGAGTTGATGAAGGAGCCGATTAATTTCTCTACTTATCGCATTTGCCAATACTAAGCTGCTTGATGCAGGAGACGCCTGTTACATAGCTTATCATATTGATGATAAAGAAGGAAAAGACGATGAGGAAAAGACCGATGATGGCAAAAGTAAGCGTCTTTTGCGCGCCTTCAAGCTTCTTGGGGTCGCCGCCTGATGTCAGATACTTGTACCCTGCGACAATGATAAAGATGACCGCCACAACTCCTGCAAAAACCAAAGCAGCGGTAATGAGGTTGCCAAATACATCAGGGATGCACTTGAGCGTTGCGACTTGCTCTTTCCCTACGAGGCAATCTTTTCCCCACGCTTTCCCAAGATCCATATATTTATCGTAGCAGAGATATGATGAGTTGTGCAAGCGAGGGGTCTTATGCGGTTATTCAAAAGTTTCTTGTTTGCTGGCAAAGCGATGCAACACCGAGCTAACAAGCGTCTGGTAGGGAATACCAGTTTCTATTGCTTTCGCCTTTATTTTCTGCAAATCCC
>CAYWEP010000022.1:0-17363 GCA_964457405.1 uncultured Gammaproteobacteria bacterium | reverse complement strand
TGAACTCCTTATTCTAGTTCAAATGTGTTACCGATGTATCTCATCTTCTGCATTATGTCGAATTGTAAGTCCACGATTTGACAAAAGGTTGTCATTTCGAAGCTACGAAGTAGGTAAGAAATCCCCAGGGGTTCACCCTGAAGGTTCACCTCGAGAGGCTCACCCTGAAGGGATCTCTCGCTTAGGCTCGAGATGACAGGTGTTTTGGAAACTCGTGGACGGTTACCACGAACCTCCATCATCGATTTCTGAATCTGGCTACAATGGTCTAACAGCAGAAAAACTATCCTGGAGGAAAACAAAAGAGGCTATGACATAAACAAAACATGCATCAAGAGCTACTTTCCTCCATTCTCAGGCTATTTCTCTTAGCCTTTTCTTCCTATGAAAAGCTTTTTATGACTTTGCAGGCTCCCTGCTGAAGAGGGGTTGAATTTTGCTTGTCTCTACTTACAAACAGACTCTTGTATCTTCTGGTAGGTTGCGTCAAGCCCGCCTCCATTTGCGGTTTCGTCAAAGTAACTGTCAGGAGAAGCAAGCGATTGCATAATCTGAATAAGCTTATTTGTTGAGACATCCAAGTCTTCTTTGTCATATATTGCAATAGAATAAATACGCACATCTTGATCTTTTATCAAATCTGGAATGTTAGTGAGCGTTGGATCCTGCGTATAATCGTAATTTCGATTAGCCCGGCACGTGTTATCGGGCATATGGGACTTATCACACTCAATTAACTCCGGTACGCCATCTGAGACCAAAATAAGGCTGAATTGGCGATTGGGAAAGTCATCTTTCGCAACACTGAGTTTTCCCTGAACAAGCTGAAATCCATCAAGCATAAATGTTGCGCCTTCAGGAGACAATGCGTCAATTGGGGAATTTCCAACTGGTGTTAGAAGCTTTGTCTTTGGGCCGAAAGCAACTCGCTCTTTCGGCTCTCCGAAGGTTCGATCTGAGAATGTATACAATCCAACAAGCGTCTCGCTTGGCAGCTTATTCACAAAGCCGTTAAGCGCTTCTTTCAGTTTTGTTAACTTGCCATTAGCTTCCATTGAAGCTGATACATCAATAAGAAAAGCAATCGCGCCTTTTTTCGTGCATGCAGGAGGCTTCCCTGTTTGGTCCTGACGATTACGATTATTGCTATTATTGTCCTGATTTCGTGGTTTTTTGTTGACATCGAGCTGCCGAAGTTGTACAACGCCGGTATTTTTCTTATCAGCCTTCTTCTCTTTTGGCTCAAACATATCAGCCGTCTCTGGAACCTGATTTAAGTCAGGATACACACCACCAACGAGAAATGCAGAGGCGATGATAATAAGCGTGAGAATAGAGACAACATATAGGTCTCCCCGACCCTTGAAACAAAACATACTAATTTTCAATTTACAATTTAAAATTTTCATTGAATATTTAAAATTAGCTTACAGTATATTGCAACGTTCCTTGCGCATCAGTGGAAACTGTTACAGTATTACCTCGCTGTATCTCGTTTGCCAGCTTCTTTTGCGCGATTGCATCTTCGATTGTATCTTGGATATGTCTTCGAAGCGGTCGCGCGCCGAACTGTTGGTCAAACCCTGCCTTTGCAATTGCGGCGACGACATCATTTCCGAACGTCAAAGTAATATCTTGTTTTGTTAATTTCTGCTCCAACTCAGACAACATTAACTTTACTACTTTATGAATCTCCTCTTCAGTCAATGGTTTAAACGTCACAATCGCGTCAAATCGATTGAGGAGCTCTGGCACAAATATTTGTTTCGTTTGTAAATACTCCAGTAGCTTCTTCTGAAAATCTTCCTCTTCTGCTTCTCCTTCTTTTACAGCCTGACGAATAAACTCCGATCCTGCATTTGACGTTGCGATAATAATCGCATTCACAAACGAGACTGTTTTGCCCTTGTTGTCAGTTAAGCGTCCGTCGTCAAAAACTTGTAAGAAAAGATCCAGGATTTTTGGGTGGGCTTTTTCGAATTCATCAAGCAGCACGAGCGAGAATGGATGATCGTGTATTTTGTCAGTTAATTCTCCCCGCTCATCTCCTTCTCCGGGCGGTGCGCCTAATAGGCGCTTTACGCCATCATCCCCGGTGTACTCACTCATATCAAGCCTGATAATCTTATCCTCCCCTCCAAAATATGATGCTGCTAATGCTTTTGCCGTTTCTGTTTTCCCAACCCCCGTTGGCCCGAGGAAAAGGAAAGACACAGGCTTTTTCCCAGCTGATAATCCAGTACGAACACGCCTGAGAGCCTCTGCTGTTACTCGGATTGCGTCATTTTGCCCTATGACCCGTTTGTGCAATATCTCCTCAAGATGCAACAGCGTTTGTGACTCAGTGGCATCTGGCGTCCCCACAGTAACGTGCATTTTTTCTTGAATCTTTTTTATGATATCTGAGGCTTCAACGATTTTTTTACTATTGATAACGGGTCCCTCTTTTCCGGCAAGCGATACGGTGTTTGCCGCATCAGTGAGAAGCGTTACCGCACTACCCGGCAACACATCGTCCGGAAGATAGACATGGGCATGCTCAAGAGCGGCAATAACTGCATTGTATGAGATGCTGACACGATAATACGATTCAATACTGACTGCTTTTTGTAAAAGCATACGTAACGCTGTGTCATAATCCGGCTCCAAAAGCGTAACGATCGTAAACGCTTCCCGTATCGGATCTTGCTCAACGTATGCTTTGTAATTTCCTTTGGTTATTGTTGCGATAATCGGCAGGGTGCCTGATTTAAGGTATGGCATGAGCGCTCCTGAGAGATTGAGATTAAAAGAGGTACTCCCGAGCACATGCTGAAATTCCGGTATAACAAGGATTATATTCCCCGCATGAGAAACCTCACTGATGATTGCCTCAAGCCGCGCTGTAAGCTCTCCTTTCTCTGTTGCACCCGCAATCAAACTCCCAAGATCCAATTCAAGCAATCGCTTGTGCTTCAAAAACCCCGGTAATTTTCCAGAATAACTATCATGCACGAGAGAAATTAACAATGTTTCCTTCCCCACTCCTGAATCACCGACAAGCAACACATTATTGTGCTCGTTTTTTAATAATCCTTCGATTACCTCTTTATATTGCTCCTGCCTTCCCAATAAAAGCGGTTTTTCTCGCAGAGCCTTTGACGTCCAGTCAGTTGTATAATTTTTTGTCTCAGGCGTCCATCCTGCCACAAGCATTTCACCAAAACCTTCGCCTGAGAAATTGACTTCTGCTATTGACGGATGCTCCTCTCCTCTGTATTGTGACCGTGCCCAATAGAGAATATGGAGAAGCATTGCTGGCTTCAGCTGTTTTTTAAAAAGTAGTTTTGTCTCTCCTTCTGATAATAAAAGAGAAGCAACAATAAGATCCATTGTTGTGATATACGTACCATGCAGTTCTTTTGCAATCCTCGCTGCGTAGGCAACAATCTCATCTTTTGTCAGGGAAGTAATGGCAAGCTCTTTTTGTGTAATTTCAGCTTTTTCTAAAATAAATTGCGTTTGTTTTCTTAAGAGAAGCATCTCTAAAAATTTATCTGTAGATGCTGTATTGACATACGCGCAAAATGCAGGCCACGTCATCGAAAGAAAAAAATGTTTTTCATTCTTAGAAATAGGGAGTGTCGGCTTGGTTTTTCCCAATTTAAAACGAACGAAAATTTCAGCCATCAGAACGAGGCTTAAGAAAAAAAATGAGAATCTTGGAAATAATCCGTGGTAAATATCCATTATCAATCCACCGATCAATATACCAGCGAGTATGGCGCGGAGAAAAAAAACGGGAATTGTCTGGTAAAAATGGTATATCCTCGCGTTTGTAAACATACTTATATGAACAAAAGGTAAAACGTGACAACAGGAAAAAGCAGAAAAATAAACATGGCTGTAAATTCAAAAGCTAACAAAAAGAAGAAAAGTATCATGGTGGCAAGGATGACGAAGAATTTTACAACCATACCCATACCGATTGAAAATCCAACGAGACCCTTGCGATATTCATTTTTAATTGGTTTGAAAAACGTCCTGACCATCAGGGAAAGTGAGAAAAGCTGCAAAAAAGCATGGTTAAGCGAATTAAAGTAGGTAAGGATCTCAAACGGCGCTTCAAAGTACCAGAAAGCGAGAAATGAAAACGGCAATCGTAAATAAGCAGTCATATTATTCTTCGAGTGATCCCGATTAAATCGGGGGGATCGAGAAGTTTCAGAAGAATAGTTCTCGACAAGCTCGAACAATATCTATTTAAGTATAGAGGAGTATGGAAAGAAAATACAAATTACTCAGATTCTTTGAGGTTGGCGAGGGCTTGGGCAAACCCGCTACTCACCGAAGTACTACTTCCTGCTGCAGGCGGTGGTGGCGTTTGTTGCGGGTCAATAACCGAGCTCACGTCAAATGATGGTTGAAT
This sequence comes from uncultured Gammaproteobacteria bacterium, assembly GCA_964457405.1. Taxonomy (GTDB): domain Bacteria; phylum Patescibacteriota; class Microgenomatia; order Levybacterales; family UBA12049; genus CAYWEP01. The sequence goes on along the minus strand of CAYWEP010000022.1, from coordinate 12,955 downwards.
CATGCCATTTGGATCTGTCACTTGCGGCGTCATCCCCATTGCCTGTTGCTGTGCATTTTGCACTGCTACCATGTTTGGGTCAGGCATGCCACCCTGGCCAGGAATAGGTAGAGGGTTATAGGGCGGTTGGGGATTTTGGGGCTGTTGGAGAGGAGGTTGTTGTACGTTTGGATCTTGCGATACTTGCTGGCCTTGTCCTGAGCCTGTCGAAGGAGCCTGCCCTGCTCCACCAGGAGCTTGCGGTTGCTGCCCTTCGCCCTTTGTCTCATTTGCTTGCCCTGAGCTCTTGTCCTGAGTTTTATCGAAGGATGTCGAATGGGTCTCCTCTGATCCTTTTGTCTTTTCTACAGTGGGCTTATTTATTTTATTGAAAACAAACTCATTTTTTACTTGATCGTAGTCAATTTGGATCGTGTCGCCTGGTATAAATTTTCTACTGATAAGCTGCAGAGCGATCGGGTTTTCAATGCTGGTCTGGATAAGCCGTCGAAGCGGACGCGCGCCGTAAACCGGGTCATACCCTTCTTCCGCAAGCTGGTTTACTCCCTTATCTGTTATCGAAAGGATATACCCTTGTTCTCTTAAGAGTTTTGCCGTTTTTTCTATGCCAAGTTTGGCAATCTCATTCATGTGCTCACGATGCAAGGGTTTAAAAATTACCGTGTCATCAAAACGATTGAGAAGCTCTGGTCTGAAGAATTTATGCAACTCATCCGAGACAATCGTCTCAAGTTCTGAGAACTCTTTTGCATATTCTTCTTTGGTTTTTTGCGCCTTTGTATCCTGCTCGCTTAATTTCTGCTGGATAACCTGACTTCCAATATTTGATGTGCAAATAACAATAGTGTTTTTAAATGAAATAGTATTTCCCTTGTTATCGGTCAGCCTTCCATCCTCAAGTAATTGCAACAAGATATTAAATACATCAGGATGCGCTTTCTCAACCTCATCCATGAGTACTATAGAGTATGGTTTGGCACGAACAGCTTCTGTCAGCTGCCCACCCTCCTCGTATCCGACGTACCCAGGCGGCGCGCCGATCAGTTTGGCTACCTCATGCTTTTCCATATACTCTGACATATCAAGTCGCACCATCGCATCATCCCGACCAAAGAGTATCTCGGCCAACGTCTTTGCCAGCTCCGTTTTACCAACGCCTGTCGGACCAAGGAAAATAAAAGACGCAATCGGCCGATTCGCCGCGGCGAGACCAATTCTTCCCCGTCTTACAGCCTCAGATACTGCAGAAACTGCTTCTTCCTGATCAATCAAGCGCTGATGGACTCGTTCTTCAAGCTTTAAAAGTTTTTGCCCTTCATCTTCAGTCAATTTGGTAATAGGAATACCTGTCCATGCGCTGACTACTTGCTCAATGTCTTCCTTCCTGACTTCATTGCCAGTCGGACTAGGGGGGTTAGGGTTATTGGGGGGGTTGGAATCTGTTCCCCCAACTTGTGACTTGTCACTTGTGACTTGTGACTCCGTTTTTGGTACTGCCGATTCTCCGCCGTGAGAAAGTTTCACTTCTGCTGCTGCCTCATCGAGAAGATCAACAGCTTTATCAGGCAAATACCGCTCACCGATGTATTTTTTGGAAAGTTTCACTGCAGCCTCTATTGCCTCATCGGTGATAACAACCTTATGGAATTGCTCATATTTCGGCTTTAAAACCTGAAGCATTTTCATCGCAGTTTTCTCATCTGGTTCCTCGCAGAGAATCGGTTGGAACCGACGTTCAAATGCTTTATCCTTCTCAAAATGCTTCCTGTACTCAGTCGTGGTTGTGGTTCCAATAATCTGCAATTGCCCGCGAGTAAGATATGGCTTTATGATATTTGATGCGTCCATTGCTCCACCTTCATCACCAGCGCCCATAACGGTATGAATCTCATCGACAAAGAGGATTATTTGACCGCTTGATGCCATTGCCTCTTTAATGACCGATCGAAGCCTCTCTTCAAACTCGCCTCTGTGTGACGCACCGGCAACAAGAGAGGATAAATCAAGCTGGATAATTCTTTTTCCTTGCAGATCTTTTGGTACGTTACCCGCAACAATCGCTTGAGCCAAACCTTCAATAATCGCAGTTTTTCCGACCCCCGCCTCGCCTATAATAACGGGATTATTCTTCGTCCTTCGCAAAAGAATATGCACCAATCTTGTCACTTCCTTATCTCTTCCAGTAACAGGATCAAGTTTTCCTTGCTTTGCTTCCTCTGTTAAGTCAATGCCAAAACTATTAAGTACAGACTTTTTTCCACTCATGTATTCAGGGGACTTGGCAAGTTTCTCCATCACTTGCTCTTTTTTGACGCCTTGCTCCTGAAGAAAGGCTGCGGTCTGGATGTTGCCTGAAAAGAGAACGACCAGTATATCCTCCGGCGTGACGAAATTTGCGCCACGTTTTTTCGCATCCCTATACGCTTGTTCAAAAATCTGCTGCGTTGTATTGGAAAGTGTCGGTTGCCCCATAAAATTGCCAACCTGCTCTTTACTTTGAATTTCCTGTGTCAGCTTGGTGATATCAACGGCAAAGTCTTCAAACAGCTTAAAAATAGCCTCGTCGTACAAAAGACCAAGCAATAACTGTTCCGGCTCTATATGCTGTTGCCTGACACGTGCTGCTTCTTGCTGACTATGTTGCAACACCTGCGTTGCTCTACTGTCAAGATGCGAGAGTGCAGACAGATTTTGACGAAGTGCTGGATTCATTTTTGACCCCAACAATAAAGGAGATATCATTTGTGGTCCCGCTGGGGGTTGCAGTGGTGTTAAACCGCTTGGTGGTTCAAGCGGAATGTTTTGTTTATCTTTTCTTTGGCTGAATAAATTCCCTAACATAGGCAGAACCTACCCGCGGAGCGGTTGGTTTTCATTTCCTATTAAACACTAAAATAAGAGAAAGAGCAAGATGCCATCAGGAATTGAAGATAGAAGGTAGATTTTCCATCTTCTATTTTCTACCTTCAACCACTATCTTCAATCCTCCATCATCTATCGTCTATGTCTCTTTTTTCTTTTCCTCTTCAGGGGGCTGATCTGTTGAGGTAGCTTGCTGGTCAGTCTTTGCCACAAACTCATTCTCCTCAAGCGGTCGCTCCACCTGTTCTTGCATGTGTGCTTCCTTTTGCGTCGTTTTCTGCTCGCGCTCAACCATTGTTTCTTCCTCTTGCTGCGTCTTCTCAAGTTCCGTAAGCACGGATTTGCCCGCCTCTTGCTTGGCCCGAAGATACGCAATGATCTCAGATTGGGAGAATCCTCCCATTAAAAGAAACGGTAGGATATTTGACACCTGCTGCATGCCTTCTTCAACTTGTCTCGGGTCAGTCGAGGAAAGGAGATTTATTGTCTCTGAAATTTGCTTGATATCCTCTTTCACCCATGATTTTCTATCTTGCGCTCCGGTTATCGACCGTGGCACATCAAGGTTATTGTAATTTTCCGTCCACATCTTTCTCACTGCCTCATAGTCATCAAGGCTCACCTGCTGGATACGATTCACATTCGGCAAGCCCGATGGAACAGACGGACCGCCAAGGCCTGCAATCGCTTGTGCTAAAGGGTCACCTTTTGCTTTTGCCTCTTTTAGCTTTTCGGCAACTCTTTGCGATTGCGTCTCACTCGGCAATCCCTTTGTCGCATTGATGACAACGACCGCAAGCTGATTGCCTGCTTTACTCTGCCGGGTCAGCGTATCTTTGAGTGTAATAACTTGCTGACGCTGAGACGGATTTGAAACTGTCTCGGGTTTTGCGAGATACTGGATAATATTGCTTACCTGCTGTGTTGTCACGGCTGTCGGAACAGTCGCGATGCGGGTAATAGAGTTTGCCGCCTGCAAAACAGAGCTTGCCATAGCGTTTCCTTGCTGGCTTGCTTTCTGTAATTGTTCACGAACATCGACTCTTGTCGTACTGATTTGCTGCAGGGACTGGCGCATCCTATTCATGTCAGCTTGCTTTTGGATGTCGCGGGAAAGAATTGATGTCTCAAAACGCCCGATATCGCGCATCGTCGGAACCGAAAGGTTGGTGAGTTTGAGAATATCCTGCTGCGCTTGTTTGTTTATCTGAAGCGGTACTCTGACAGGCTGTTGCATCCTGGTATCGCGGGGAATTTGCATTGCTATACCGGCTCCTTTTGGCATCTGGGGCATGATAAAGTCTTTAAATGGCAAGGCGCGGGCAATTCCTGATGAGCTCGGTGGAGGCGAAGGCGCAGTGGGCGGTGGCTTATTGCCCATAAAACCCATGAATTGCCGAAAAACAGGATTCTCTGAATAATTGTATGAGAATGCATAGTCAAGAAAAATCTGAAGCAGTATCCAAGGGACGATAATCACGCCCCAGAGCATCAAAAGCGCTACAATATAAAGAGCAAATGTGTCAGCTAAATTGATACTGTTCGTGAAATTGACTTGCTGCTGCGGTCCGCCAATCATAATATTGATTGCTGTTGGGAAAATAATCTGTTTTACTTTATGGACTTTGCTGAAATCAAAGTCCATGGGAATGTTCGACTGCCAGAGAGAGACAAGTCCGCCTAAGAAAATTGCAAAAAGTGGCGCGTACATCAGCCAGCGGAAAAACTCCCCAAGCCAAATTTTTGCGGTATTACGAACTGGATAATACAAAAGTAGCAGCGGAAAAATCGGCGAGATAATGATAAAGAACCATAGAATAATTTTTCGAATAACCAAAACGCCAACCATGACATAGTAGGTAAGCGCAGTGAGTTTTACCAGAAGGAGCGAAATAAACGCTGACTCTTCAAATTGCTCACCATACCGCCTGACACCAGTAAATGGCTTATATTCCCAACCGACAAAAAGCAGATCTTGCTGCGAAATACATTTGGGAGGACAAAAACTATTCGGTTTACTCTTTAAGAAATACCCCTGAATAACATCTGTCGCTTGATACATGAGCTGAATAAGCGCAAAGGAAAAAAGAATAAGGAGAACAACTGCAATGAACCGGGGAATGAACCGCTTTGCCGTAATGCTTCGTCCACGCGTTGTGATAAGAATAAAGGCTGTGACTATGATGAAAAGGACAAGCAGCGCAAGCACAACATTTCGGATTTCCGCCCAGAAATCTTCGAGAGGATTCTTTTTTTTATTTTTCACATGAGACCAGGCATAATCTGAAAGCGCCCAGTTAAGAAGGAGTCCTGCTCGGGCAGCATTTTTGCCGGTAAAGGTAACTTCTTTATCCTGCACCCACGTATCATCGGCAATCGGTTGCGGTCCAGGCGCATCAGGAATATTGGTTGGCCCACCGGGAATCGGAGTATCTTGTGAGCGTGGAGGAGGAACTGGTTGTGTAAGCCTGGGGTCCCCTCTCTGCGCAAAAACCTGTGTTGGAAAAACAGACGTAATGAAAAATGCGAGAGCAAGAAAAACAAAAAATAGTTTGGGCAGGTACTTTCTCATATAATCATTGTCATGCTGAATTCGTTTCAGAATCCCTGCAATAATTTTTAATTTACAATTTTCAATTTGAAATCAAATCTTAATGTTTTAAATTTTAAATATTGAAAATTCAATGAAAACTAAAAATTGAAAATTTCAAATTTTATAGAAATCCTGAATCCCTCCAAAGGCGGGCAGGCAAGTTCAGGATGACCTGTGTTATCTCTTGAATCCGGGCACGCGCAAAACGTCAATTAAGACAATCTCAATAAACACGTAGCCAAAAATGGCAAGGAGCAATCCCGCAATTGCATAGAAAAGATAGCTTTTCCCTTTATTCAACTGCTCAGGATTTCCCTGCGAGGTCATGAGTGTATACGCGCCATAAATGAAAAAGAGGAGTGCTACACCGCCAATAAGACTCAACCCGATCCCGTAGAATTTGCTGGCAAATCCAGCCGGATCTTGCGGAACACAACCGATATCAGTAATACGGATCTCTCCCTTAGGACAGGCCATATCTTAACAGTAGCACAGAGAGGAAGGAAAGACAATATTTCGGAAAGAGGTTATAGGTTTAGTTGTAGCTGCCAGTATAGGTATAGACATGGTCTTAAGGCAAAATACCCTTTAACTATGCCCTTTACCATACGAGCTGCTATACCCAAACCTTTTAACTAAAACCATCCTCGTTTCTGCTTAGTCTCTGTTTCAAACTCTTCGAGGAGTTCTTTTTGGCGTTTGGTTAAAGTCTTGGGTACTTGTACTTTTATCCGTACGTAATGATCGCCATACCCGCCCCCGCGGAGTCTTTGTATGCCTTTGCCTCTGAGGCGAAAGAGGGTTTCAGGTTGTGTTCCTGAGGGAATTCGAAGCGTGACCGGGCCCTGGGCCGTCTCAACGCTTAACTGTGTTCCCAATGCCGCTTGTGAAAAAAGAAGTTCCTCTTGCGTAATAATGTCTGAACCTTCTCGGTGAAATTTTTTTGAGGGCATGACATCGATGACGACATCATACTCACCAAAGCGAATTCTTGATCCTGAGTCAACACCAGGAGGGATTCTTATTTTTTGATTCTTCCCGTCAACTGTCACCTGCTTCTCGGCACCATGAACAGCTTCATCAAAGGAGATGGTGAGCGAGTAAACAGGCCGTCTTTGGCGAGCGCCAAATGGCGACCCGCCGCCGAAGAATTGCTCAAAGATTTCAAAAGGGTCTGAGAATCCGCCGAAATCTCCACCGTTTGTCGAATACGTGTATGTAAATGGACCGTAGCGGCCTGATTGCTGTTCACCCTGCCTGCCCTGAGGTCTCCCGAAGGGAGCACCGCCGAAACCGCCAAATGGACCACCCGGCCCCGGGCCACCTGCGTGTTCAAATGCGGCAGCGCCGAATTGGTCATAGGTTTGCCGCTTTTGCGGATCACCCAAGACCTCATACGCTTTGGTTACTTCTTTAAATTTCGCCTCAGCCTCTTTTGTTTTATTTCGATCCGGATGGTACTCAAGCGCCAGTTTCCGGTACGCTTTTTTGATCTCATCAGCCGTCGCAGTCTTGCCAACCCCGAGTATTGCATAATAATCAGTATTTGTCGCCATAATTAGTATTTTAAAAAACCTCGGACAATCCGAGGTTAACTTATAACTTAGGACTTATAACTTATAACTTTTACTCAACGACTTCCCCCTCAACCGGTTCGTTTTTACTTTGTCCTGAGCTCTTGTCCTGAGTTTTATCGAAGGATGCCGAAGGATCTTTCTTTTCCTCGCTCTGTGACTTTCCTTCTTTTTCTTCTTTCTCAATTTCTTCTTGCGTTTGCGCTTGTTGACCTTGTGGTGAGCTTGTCGAACCATACGCAGCCTGACCGATTTTTTGCAATACATCTGACAGCTCCCTGCTTTTTGTTTCCAGATCCTCTTTACTGCCGGAATCAAGAGTATCTTTCAATACTTTTATTTTTTCCTCAACCTCTGCTTTCACATCTGCCGGTACTTTGTCTCCCGCGTCTTTGAGTGCTTTTTCTGCTGTAAAGATCAACGCATCGGCGTGATTTCGTGCTTCGATCTTCTCTTTCTTCTCTTGGTCCTCCTTCGCGTGCACCTCTGCGTCCTTGGTCATCTTCTCGACTTCTTCGGGAGTCAGACCGGTTGATCCTGTAATTTTGATGCTTTGCTCCTTGCCCGATGCTTTATCCTGTGCCTTCACATGCAAAATACCATTGGCATCAATGTCAAATGTCACTTCAATTTGTGGCATGCCACGAGGCGCTGGCGGAATGCCATCCAGAATAAATCGACCGAGTGATTTGTTATCAGCTGCCATGGGACGCTCCCCTTGCAAAACATTGATCTCAACCTGCGTCTGATTGTCAGCAGCAGTTGAGAAGACTTGCGATTTTGCTGTCGGGATTGTTGTGTTGCGCTGAATGAGTGGCGTCGAGACGCTACCGAGCGTTTCAAGACCAAGCGTCAGAGGCGTCACATCCAAAAGCAATACGTCTTTTACCTCTCCTCCTAAGACTCCTCCCTGGATTGCAGCACCAATAGCAACTACTTCATCAGGATTGACAGACTTATTCGGTTCTTTGCCGAAGAATTTCGTGACGGTCTCAACGATTTTTGGCATACGCGTCATACCGCCAACCAAAACAACTTCATTGATATCTGCTACTTTCACCCCTGCATCTTTTATCGCCTGTTCCACCGGCTTTAATGTCTTTTGGACGAGATCATCAACGAGCTGCTCAAGTTTGGCACGGGTCAAGGTCATTGTCAGATGCAAGGGACCGTCTTTGCCCTGCGTGATAAACGGTTGGTTGATTTGCGCCTCTTGCGCTGAGGACAATTCAATTTTTGCTTTTTCTGCTGATTCGCGTAAACGCTGGAGCGCTTGGGGGTCGCGTCTTAGGTCAACAGTATGCTCTTTTTTAAACTCACCGGCAATATAATCAATAATAACCTGATCAAAATTATCGCCACCCAAATGCGTATCACCATTTGTAGACTTTACTTCATACACTCCCTCTCCAAGTTCCAATATTGAGATATCAAATGTACCGCCTCCTAAATCATAGACAGCAATCGTGTGTGCGTTTTTCTTGTCAAGTCCGTATGCGAGTGCCGCAGCTGTCGGCTCATTGATGATGCGTTTTACATCAAAGCCAGCTATTTCTCCTGCCTGTTTGGTCGCTTGTCGCTGGCTATCGTCAAAGTATGCAGGAACGGTGATAACTGCCTCTGTCACTTTCTGCCCCAAGTAGCCTTCGGCATCGGACTTTATCTTCTGAAGTATCTGGGCTGAGATCTCTTGCGGAGTGAATGTCTTTCCCTCTACCTCCAAAACAGCCATGTCGTCGCGGCCTGCTTTCACCGTGTAGGGGAGCCATTTCAAATCTTCCTGAACGGTCTTATCATGAAACTTTTTCCCCATCAGGCGCTTCACCGAGTAGACAGTTCGCTTTGGTTTTAAGACCATTTGCCTTTTCGCAACATCACCAATGACATGAGAGATAGGATCCACAACCGACGGAATAACATTGCGGCCTTCTCCCGAATGGATTACCTTGGGCGATCCACCCTCCATAACAGCCATTGCCGAATTTGTTGTGCCTAAATCAATACCGATAATTTTAGCCATATATTTATATTTTGACGGTAGATGGTAGAAAATGGAAGATAGTTTTTTGAAGATTGAAGATAGAAGATAGATTTTCTTTTATTCTATCCTCCACTCTCTATCTTCTACTCCTACCTTCTACCCTCTATTATCTATCGTCCAAATTGCCCTTTCCTCGCCCTACTCTCACCTGCGCCGGGCGCAATAATGTGTCATGCAATGAATATCCTGCCCGCACTTCTTCTATTACTTTTCCTGCCTCTTGTCCTGAGCCTGCCGAAGGATTCACCTCTACCGTATCAATCGCTTCCATCTGGTGCGGATCAAATTCCGAATCTTTTGTCTCAATCCGTTCTACCCCATCTGCTTTTAATACATCTAAAAATTGTTGCGTCGTAACCAAAAGTGTCTGGTCTTGCGAATGCTGCCTTGCAAGCATCAGTGTATCAAGAACCGGAAGTAATCTCAACAGTAATTCTTTGTTGGCAAATCTTCCCCATTCTGCTTTTTCATCCTGCATTCTCTTTACCAGATTCTGATAATCAGCAAGCGCCCTCTTATATTTATCTTGACACTCTTCTAACTCTTGTTTTAGCTTGTCTCTTTCTTCATTCTCGCTTTTGTCCTCTTTTACTTCTTTTACCTGCTCTTCAACGTCATTCTGGTTTTTATTATTCTTGCTCATCTCGAATTTTAAATTTTTAGTTTTCAATTTTCAATGAAAATTTTAAATTTCAAATTGAAAATTACCTACCAGCCCTTTGCTATCGACTCTATAAGATCTCCAAAATACCGAACAGTTGGTACGACCTGCGTATAATTCAATCGTACGGGGCCGATAACACCGATCTCCCCTGACATACTGGTAGGCGTTGAGAAGTGCGTAAATACGACGCCGTATGACCCACGCATCTGTTGCCCCAGTTCCTCACCAATCAATATATGAATATCCTCATCATCCTTTACATTCTCAAGAAGACCTCGTACATAATCATACTCATCCATAGCGGTAAGCAATGTTTTTGTGACATCGATATCATAAAACTCAGGCATATCCAAAATATTAGCATAGCCCGCACAGTAAAAATCGCCTTGATTGGTCGTCGCAACGGCTAACGTATGCGTCCGATCAGCCAAAAGCTTTGCAGCTTCCCGTAAAAACTGCTGCGTTTTTTCCCGGTAATCCCAGACTTTTTCTTTTAATGCCACTTCCTCAACAACAGACAGCTCTTTTTCTTTCATGAGCTGTTTGACATAAAACTTCATACCCATGGGAGTCGGCACGCGACCTGCGGATGAATGGGGCTTTTTGATGTAGTCAAGATTTGACAGACGGACCATTTCGTTTCTGATAGTCGCAGGGGAGGCGCTGAGATTGTGCTTTTTTTCAAGCGTCTCAGAACCGACAGGCTCTGCGGTCTCAATATATTCTTCCACAATTGCTTTGAGGATCTCAATTTGGCGTTGTGTTAGGTTTTGCATAGCTCAATAAATCCGAAATCCGAATATCGAAATCCGAAACAATGTTCAAAACTCAAATTTCCAAATGTTCAAAACAAGTTTTGTATTTTAGATTTTGATCATTTGGATTTGTTTCGATATTCGTGCTTTGGTATTCGAATTTCTCGCTTTGCTTTGCAAAGCGAGATTAGCACTATCCTACCACGACTGCCAAAGGATGTCAAGGAGCGATTTATTACATAAATCGCGACGCAGACCCACCATAGAGCGCTCTTCTTGGCGTGTACGAATAGTACTGAAAAGCCAAGAAGTAAGCTCAGGTGGGTCAAGCCACGTAAGGCAAAATGAGTCGAAGGATCAGGAAGGATTTATGAAATGACTCCATCATCTCTTGCTTGATTTATCGCATTCCTCGCAACACGTTCTAAATTCTCCCTCTCCTCTTTTTCCTTTATTAGAGTTCTCAGTTCTTTTTCAAACTCTTCCCATGCTTTAGGTTCTTCTGAAACTGCTGCTTGTATTGCCTTTTCGGTAATCCATCTGGCAGCTTCGCCGTTTACTGGTACTGTCAAGGATGGCCCTGTCACGTCCTTTGTATCCTCAGTTGGATAAACCAGATCAAGCTTTCCTTGATTTACCCAATCGGCAAGTTCTTTCAGCATTGCTTGCCTTTCAACATCGTTTAACGTACTGTACCGGAGAACTACCTCGTGCAAGGGTGGTATGTTGGGATTGGCCGCAACTAACTCTGGATAGGCTAAGATAAATGCCCCGAGTGCTGCATCGGGTTTGGTATAAATCAGTTCATTAAATGTCTCAGCATTCATAATACCTGCGCGTTGCATTGCATCGCTAATTGATGAACCCCTCACTATAACTACTTCTCTTGTCTTCGTATTGACAAACTCTTCAAGCGTCAACTCTTTCGGCGCTTCTGCTGTCGCAGGAAGTTCTTCTGTCGGCTCTGTTGGTTTAACCACTTCTTCTCCCGGTACCGACGTGATAGTCGTTGTTTCTAGCTGAGGTGGTTTGGGAATAGAAACTTTATTTACTCCTGTTACCAAATTGTCTTCTATTACTGCTTCTGATGCCAGCGCTCCAGCATCAGGCGGAGGAACAATATATGCCCCTGGCGGTCTTCCAGTAGGCGGATTCGTCTCCGCCTGGTTAATTTCCCCTGCGTGTCGAACTATTCCAAGCGCTAAACCCGCACCTACTGCAGTTCCTATTACAGCTTTTCGCACTGGATGTGACTTATCTTTTTTTCCTTGAGAAGGTGGTTTCGGTTGAAGCGTATCCAACCTCGCTCTATTCTGACCGAGTGAGTTGCGAAATTTTGTAAGATCATCTGCTGCAACACGGAGATTATCTGAATATTCCGGCTCTGTTGGTTTCTGACTAGATACAGTGCCGGTTACAGCAGGAACAGGAGGTATTACAGGAGAAGCTGGTGCAGACTTCCTGCCAAACGGCCACAAACCTCTCCACCAACTTTCTCTCCTGGATGCTGGTTCAGAAGTTATATTTGGAAACGGTACGACGCCATCTGGAGCAATCACTGAAACCGGTCTGGGTTGCACTATAGCCGGATCATCATGCGACTTGACTTCATGAGTTGAGGGAGAAGGTGGAGCGGCCACAACCGCAGGTACTCTTGATGGCTCCAGAAATGAGAGGTCTGGGGAAGAAGGAGAAGCTGTTAGCCCAGCAACTGCAGTTGCCAAAGCTGCTTTAGGATTGACGGAGAATTCAGCCGCAGACGGACCATTTTTGCCAATACGGTCATTGAATGGAGGTGCTGGAGGAGCTTTCGCCAGTTCTGAATCAGCTAACTTCGCTGCTCTTTGGTCCAATGCCCCAAGGAAAGCTCCTCTTGCTTGTGCCTCCTCAGCAGTCCCCGTAGCCGGCTCTACAGCTTGGGGCTCCTCATTTGCAGGTAATTCATTAATTGCCCGTCGTTCAGAAGTGGTAGCAGCGGCACCGACGACTACCGGATTCCGTGCAGCTTCTGGTTCGGCTGCACCTTTTTGTTCTACAGCGGCAGATACACCAGCAACCATCTCTCTAGCTCTTTTCCGTCTTTCATTGTATTTTTGCAAATTGGATTCATTACCCTTCAGTCTTGCTTGAATTTTTTGTTCCTGAGTCATTGCACCGCCGACATTTCCTTCACCCCACACAGACTCAAGCGCTTTGACGTGTGTCTGCCGTGCTCTTTCTTGCTCATCTCCTAACAAACTCTCGTTTGCACCCTCCCCTTGTCCAGACAACGAAATTGTTGGGGGATTTGTAGGAACAACAGGAGGCTTTGGGCCAAGTACCCGAGTTTCGTGATCAAAAGAAGAGTCAGGCATAATATTTCGCTCTACATTCATAGTCTTATAAATGACAGAGAATGTCAAATCACCCTCTTATTTTTCGCCTGGATTATAGCACAAAGGAGGAAAAATTAGCTTTCTGATATAT
>CAYWEP010000021.1:0-17610 GCA_964457405.1 uncultured Gammaproteobacteria bacterium | reverse complement strand
ACCCATGATTTCGGGGATGAAAGCCCCGCGTCCTAGGCCACTAGACGAACGGGCCTAAACAAAATCAGGCTACCTTGCGATAGCCTGATGATTATACCATTAATTTAGGCTTATTTCGAGGATTTGCCAAATCCTTCCCTGAGCGTTTCCAAGATCCGTTTGGCAGTGTCCTGGCCTCCGAGACCGAATGCGATTCCACCCGCAATTGCTACCATAGCGACAAATCCGGTAAAGAGAATTCTGATAAGATCCGTTGCTACACCGAGCTGGTTAAGGACAGCAAGCATGATAAAGACGACAATTGCCCATCTCGCAACTGTCGCGATAATCTGCGCCGCATCGGGAGAGACGCCGCGAGCAGACGCTAGAATCAGATCGTGTGCGATTCTTGCGAGCGCGAAGCCGACTAGTGCCATAATGACTGCTACGACGATATTCGGCAGATATAATAAGAATGCGTTGAGCATGGTGATAATCTGCGGAAGCTCCCACACATCAGCTGTCGGGATAATAAAAAGAATAATCACGAACCAGCGCGCGATCTCGCCGAAAAGATTAATCCAAGTAAAGCCTTTTTTTCCCTCAGGAATGCCATACCGTTTTAGTCGCCCTTCGATGCCTAGTACATTCAATACGTTGACGACAAGATTTCTGATAATTGAGCCTAAAACAATTCCAATAAGGAGTATGACAAGTCCGGCGAGAAGATTTGGGATAAAAGATGCGGCAGTGAGAAAGCTTCGGTTGATTGAGTCTACCAATGTTTCTCCAACATTATTTCTCATATACTCACCCCCTTTCGCAGAAACCTACTTAAAATGCACTGAAAATCCGTTGTTGAGTATAACACCTGCGAGTTCCTTGTCAAGGCAGAATATGATTGGTATAATCTACGGGTATCAGACGCACAGAAGTGTTTAAAGTTCAAAATGCAAAGTGCAAAGTTATACGAAGTATTTTTAACTTTTAATTTTTCACTTTGAGCTTTGAATTACGTTTGGGCCGGTAGCTCAGCGGTAGAGCAGGAGCCTTTTAAGCTCTTGGTCACAGGTTCGAATCCTGTCCGGCTCACCCGAGTCAAACTCGGTTGAGAGTTTGCGAGGAATAGGCAAGTCTGACTTGCCCTCTATTTTATATATAATTTAAAGAAGTTAGACTTCTTATAAAATGCGTTATTATATTTATGTTCTTCTTAGCATTAAAGATAAGAGATTCTACATAGGTTTCACTTCTGATTTAAAGAACAGATTGTCAGAACATGCCAAAGGAAAAGTTACATCAACTAAAGATAGAAGACCACTCAAACTTATTCATTACGAATATTTCATCGATAAAGCTGATGCCAAAGCAAGAGAAGTTTTTCTAAAAAGCGGCTTTGGAAGAAACCAACTAAAGGAAGCATAAAAAGAACGCTGGTTAAACTTGGCTACAAGAGCCTATAACCAAGAGACCGAGCGGGATTCGAACTCATGTTTAGATTGTCAAATCAACATTATTCATTAGATAAGTTAGGATAGTATTTTCTTATTACATCTAACGGTAAGATCTACAATAGAAGAGTTACTTCTTGTCCTCAAGTTTACTCATCTTGTAACGAGTCCAAAGTCCTTGAGGAATATTGATTACAACATCCAAAATGGCACGCCAACCAGCCCGTGGGAGCGCTCGAAACCCTACGTTTTTATACGGTGGAGGATAGTATTTCTCTGGAAACCGAACTGTTTTACCTTCCTGTACGGCATTAAGAACCTCATCTAGTTTATTAGGAATATTCCATGGCATTCTAAATGCTACATCTCCTTTCTTATCAATAACATACACGAAATTTGGGAGAAGACCGTATTGTTTATGAATAATTCCTTCTAAATCGTCTACGAGGATTCGGCGGTTATCGTGCTCTTCCTTTTGAAACCTTTGAGCACAAGCAACCTTACCTTCAAAAGAGGAATGCTCAGGAATCTTCTCTCCCGGATGTGCCTCACGGACATAAAGCAGGAGAAAGGCTAAATACACTAACACACACCAGTAACACACACCAGGTATGTGTTACGTAGACACATACGGTTATTCTAGAATTAGATGTTTTATTTTATCTAATTCCCGCTGGTAATCCGCTTGGTCAAATACAAATCTTTTATACGCTTCCCTAGATTTAAATTGATTTAAAACTAATGCTGGATTCACAAACGAATCGCCTTCATTATTTGAGAGATAGCCTTTAAAAGACGACCAAGGATACGTTTCTAATCTGCCGATTTCGAGAAGGTAAGCTGTTACGGGATTTAAATGGATATATCGCGAGACGTGAATAAGTTGTTCATCTGTTTCCATATGAACGGCTCTAAACATGAACTGAAATAAAGACCCTGTTCTTTCATATTTTTTATTGCAATATTTCGAATAACTGTTCTGCATATTTCTCATAAAGTCAGATATTGCATTCTTTGCGAAAGGTTGCAAAAGAAAGTGAAAATGATTTGGCATAATACAATAGGTGATTATGTCAAGCATGGGCTTATTATTAGTCAAATAATCTTGGTTGAATTGATTTTTTTGCTCCGTTGGTAAGCGGTTATAATGAGAATAGCGCAGAGGGAGCTTCTTGAAGCGATAATAATTTATTACATCTACAAGTCGTTGATAATCTTTTAGATTTTTAAAGATTGTCTGTCTTGCAATACTTCTATTAAAAATATGATAGATTTCTCCTGAAACAAGTGGGGTACTACGATAGGGCATATACCTAGATTAACAATATTTTCCTTAGGTGTCAAGCCAGTACAAACCTGGTGTGGGCATTGTGTGGGCATTAGTAGATATTACTTTTACACTACTGGATTGTTATTTGTGTTTTTTTCGGCTATACTAATTAGTCGAAATTTACATGAGAATTTCCACGAATTTAAATAATCCGAATTAATTCGAACATCTAAAAAATATCTAATATTATGGATAGCATTAAAATCAAGGGCGCGAGGGAACACAACCTCAAAAATATTGATTTGGAACTCCCGAAGAATAAATTGGTTGTTCTGACCGGGATTTCAGGTAGTGGAAAATCATCTCTGGCTTTTGACACGATTTATGCTGAAGGGCAGCGTCGTTACGTTGAAAGTCTGTCTTCATACGCACGGCAATTCTTGGGCACTATGAAAAAGCCGGATGTTGATTTGATAGAGGGTTTGTCTCCTGCAATTTCTATTGACCAAAAGTCAACCAGCCACAATCCCCGTTCCACTGTGGGTACGGTGACTGAAATTTATGATTACCTGCGACTTTTATTCGCTCGAGTTGGTCACCCGCATTGTCCTACATGTGGCCGTGAAATTGCCAGACAATCAAAAGAGCAGATCACGAGTTCCATATTAGAGTTACCGAAAACGTACGTGCAGACCTCACCCCAACCCTCTCATGAGAGGAGAGGGAGCATTAGTTTCGGAAAGCAGGAACTGCGTGTATTGCTCCTTGCACCACTCGTAAAAGACAGGAAAGGCGAGTATTTGGATCTTTTCCGAAGCCTTAAAAAACGTGGCTATAAGAAAGTCCGAATTGACGGGCATATCTTTGGGCTTGATGAGGACACCGTGCTTATTAAGACCAATAAGCACACGATTGATCTTATTGTTGATGCAATTGTTTTGAATAAAGATACCGATCGGACACGGGTCGCAACGGATGTTGAGCAGGCATTGCAGTTTGGTAACGGCGAGATGACAGTCGCGATAATAAAAGATGCGACATTTGGTATCCCGGAAAAACCAAAAAAGCTGGAGGATATCCTCTTTTCTGAGAAATTCGCCTGTCCCGTCTGCAATACGTCGATTCCCGAGGTTGAACCGCGTATTTTTTCTTTTAACACGCCACATGGCGCATGTAAGACGTGCTCTGGGATAGGAAATATTTTGAGTGTCGATAAGGAATTGGTGTTTAATGATAACCTCACCATCAATGAAGGAGGCATTTTGCCTTTCTTTAACATCTCAACCAACGACACCTGGTTTTCACGCACCTTTAAAACGTTTTGCGACGAGAATGATGTGCAGATTCATACACGACTCTTCGATATTCCGGACAAAAAGAAGGATCTTTTGATAGAAGGTACGGATGACACTGAATACGAAGTATGGGGAGAAAACCGTTGGGGTAGGGAGACAATGATCAAAGAACCATTCCGCGGTATCGCTTGGGAGTTGAGAAGGCGGTATAACGAGTCGGAATCACAGTATATGAAAGGACAGATAGAAAAATTTATGCGTAACCAAATTTGCCCTGACTGTCGCGGAGCTAGACTAAAAAAAGAAGCGCTCTCTGTCACTATTAATAACAAAAATATCGTTGAAGTCTCAGAGATGGCAATCGGCAAGGCGTTTTCGTTCATACAATCACTTTCGAAAACGCTTTCTGTAAAGGAAATGGAGATAGGTACAGTCATTTTGCGGGAGATCATGCAGCGCCTCAGTTTTTTGATAGATGTCGGTCTTGAGTATCTAACGCTTGGTCGTTCTGCCTCAACTCTTGCCGGAGGGGAGGCACAACGAATCCGTCTTGCCTCACAAATCGGGAGTGGTCTGACAGGCGTGCTGTACGTTCTCGATGAGCCATCCATTGGTCTACATCAGAGAGATAACGCAAAACTGATTGAAACATTGAAGAAACTTAGAAATTTAGGAAATTCGGTTCTTGTGGTTGAGCACGACGAAGATACGATAAAAGCGGCTGACTATATTGTAGACTTTGGGCCTGGAGCAGGAGAAAAAGGCGGTTTTGTCGTCGCGAAAGGAACCATGCAGGAAATTCTTGCAAATAAAGAGTCATTAACAGGGCAGTATTTATCAGGCAGGAAGCAGATTAATATTCACAGAGCTTCGAATGGAGAAGTTCGTCATTCTGGACGCGCCAGAATGACAAAGGAGAGCAATATGGCGCTCAAATTGACCGGTGCTTCTGAGCACAATCTTAAGAATGTCACAGTCGATTTTCCGCTGAATAGGCTTGTCGTTGTGACTGGAGTTTCTGGAAGTGGTAAGTCAACGCTCATCAATGACATTTTGTATCACGCTTTAATGCAACTGCAAAATGCATATCACAAAGAACGACCCGGGAAATTCACGTCCCTTCTTGGACACGAGCACGTTAGGCACGTTTTTGCTATCGACCAGTCACCAATCGGCAGAACGCCAAGAAGTAATCCTGCAACATACACCGGATGCTTTTCCTATATTAGGGATATCTTCGCCAAAACAAAAGAAGCACGGGTAAGAGGCTACGGTCCGGGCAGGTTTTCTTTTAACGTTCGCGGTGGGAGGTGTGAGGCGTGCGAAGGAGAGGGGCAGATAAAAATTGAAATGCAATTTTTACCAGACGTTTTTATTACCTGCGAGGTATGCCAGGGTAAACAATATAATAACGAAGCACTCGAAGTACAGTTCAATGGCAAAAACATTGCGGAGGTATTGGACATGAGCGTTTCAGAAGCACTTTCTTTCTTCTCATTTGTCCCGGGTCTTTCCCACAAGCTCCAAACGCTCAATGACGTTGGGCTTTCATACATCGGGCTTGGTCAGCCGGCGCCAACACTTTCGGGTGGAGAGGCACAGAGAGTTAAATTAGCTGCGGAATTATCAAAACGAGGCAGTGATTCTTTGTATCTTCTTGACGAGCCTACGACTGGGCTTCATTTTTCCGATCTTGAGAAATTGCTGTATGTTCTTCGGAGGCTCGTTGATATGGGTAATTCGGTAATTGTGATTGAGCATAATCTGGCCGTTATCAAAAAAGCCGACTATATTATTGATCTGGGACCAGAAGGCGGAGAGAAAGGCGGAGAAATAGTCGCAGTCGGATCCCCGAGAGATATTGCAGATAATCCAAGATCGTACACTGGTCAATTCCTCAGAAAAGTACTCTAAACTAATCGGAACAGATGCTATACTAGAGTTTGAAACATGCTGAAAAAACTACTCACTCTTCTTTTAGCTCTCCTCCTCTTCTTATCCTTTCCTAAATCTTCATATGCTCAGGAGAGTTTTACGACCGCGTATAACGTAACGTATTCGGTATCAGAAACAGGCAACACGCACGTTGCTATGCAGATAACGCTCACAAATACAACGAGTGACTACTACGCATCAGCCTACAGCATACAGGTTGGATTTCCAAATATTAGCAATGTAGGAGCCGTAGAAGAAAAAGAAGTACTTTCGCCAAAAATAAAAAAAGTCATAGGAGGAAATCTTATAGATGTAGCATTGCAAAGCCGCGTTGTTGGAGAGGGAAAAAAGCAAATATTCACAATTTCGTTTGACACACCAGATATCGCAAACAAACAAGGTAGCATCTGGGAAGTAAATATTCCCGGCATTTCAAACCAAGAAGATTTTAAAGACTTTACTGTTTCTGTCAATGTCCCGCCAAGTTTTGGCAAGCCAACATATAGTAAGCCTAAGATAACCGGAAGCAAAACTGTATTTACCGGACAACAGCTAGGAAAATCCGGGATCTCGATTAGCTACGGAGATAGGCAAATATACGATTTTACGTTGTATTATCATTTAAAAAATAAAAACTTATTTCCTATTCAGACAGAAGTTGCCTTGCCACCAACGACGAACTATCAAGATGTGTTTATAGAGGATATCACACCAAGACCTTTGAATGTTGCAAAAGATGCAGACGGCAATTGGATGGCAAAATATCGATTGTCTCCTTCTGAGAAAATGGATATAGTCGTCGTGGGAAAAGCACAGCTGTACCTTACACCGCGTAGCGAGTCAGTATCAGAAAGCGATTTGGCAGGGTATCTGAAAGAACAACCGCATTGGCAAGTCTCAGATCCTGAGATAAAACAATTGGCAAGAGAACTTAAGACGCCAGAGACAATCTATAACTATGTGGTAAAAACATTAACCTATGATTTTGAACGAGTCACTGACAGAAAGACACGGCTTGGCGCAAAAGGAACGCTAATAAACCCTTCATCTGCAGTTTGCCTTGAGTTCACTGATTTATTTGTCGCAATTGCTCGGGCTTCCGGTATTCCAGCAAGAGAGGTAAATGGGTTTGCCTATACGCAAAATTCCAGACAGCGGCCACTGTCTCTTGTCAAGGATATTCTTCATGCCTGGCCTGAGTACTATGACAGGGAGAAAAAGCGTTGGATCATGGTTGACCCAACGTGGGGAAATACCACCGGTGGCGTTGATTATTTTATGACACTGGACTTTGACCATTTTGCATTTGTAATAAAAGGAATTGACAGTGAATATCCAGTTCCTGCGGGTGGGTACAAGCTTATCGGTGAGGAGGATAGAAAAGATGTGCACATCGCATTCAGCGACAAATCGCTCGCAAGCGATCAGAGGATTTCTATTCAGCCAGAGGTCGCAAATTCATATATCCCGGGACTTCCCATAACGGGCAAGATCATTATAAGAAATGTAGGACAGACAATTACACTGCCAACTGGCATAGCGCTATCGTCTGCAGTACTCCTACCGCATCAACAAATACTAAGGCTTGATGAGATTCCACCATTCGGATACAAAAGTGTACCATTCTCCTTTCAAAAAACCCCATTTTTGACAAATACGAAAGCAGATTTTACAATACGCATTCAGGATGACACAATCCAACAAGAAATAGCAATCAGCCCATTTGCTCTTTTTTACCAATTGGTGTCATACCAGTATTCATATGTTATTCTCGCGGGTTTCATACTTATCGCTACCGTCAGTGCCGGGGGTTTATTTATTTTTAGACGAAAATAGCTCCGTGTTGTACGTTGGTAAGGCAAAGGACTTGAAGTCTCGCGTTTCTTCATATTTTGTCAATGACAGTCTGCTTGGTGAAAAAACGCGACTACTTGTCTCGCAAATAAAAAAAATTAAAATCACTGTTGTTGAATCAGAGCTCGAATCGCTCCTTCTTGAGGCGTTTTACATAAAAAAATATTCTCCGAAATATAACGTCAGAATGGCTGATGACAAGTCGTATCCATTGATCCGGATTACAATAGATGATCCGTACCCTAAGGTTTTATTTGTACGACGAACGGAGGATAAGCATTCTCTATATTTTGGCCCATATCCAAATAGCGGCGCAGTTAAAACGGTCTTAAAGATAGTACGAGGAGTATTCCCATTTCAGTCAGTACAAAATCATCCAAATCGTATCTGTCTTTATAACCATCTTGGCCTTTGTCCTTGCCCGATTGTTAATAATTCACGAAAGCTTAAAAAAGAATATCGACGAAATATTAGAAGTATCATACGGATTCTTGAGGGAAAATCGCAAAAAATCATGCGTGAGCTGGAGCGCGATCGGGAAAGGATGAGCAAGGCAGAGCATTTCGAAGAAGCACAAGAGCTTCAGAGGAAAATACAGTCACTCAGTATCATAACGCAGCCTTACCACCGTCCGTTTGAGTATGACGTGAACCCAAATTTGCGAAGCGACATCCGAGAGCAGGAGATGGCTACGCTGCAAAAAGCACTAAGTACGAGCGGAAAACAATTCCCCATGCCATATAAGATTGAATGTTATGATATTTCCAATATTCAAGGAACGAATGCGACAGGCTCGATGGTTGTTTTTGTCAACGGCGAAAAGCAGTCGTCGTTGTACAGGAAGTACAAAATTCGAAGAGAAAACACGCCGAACGACTTTGCCATGATAGAGGAAGTGCTCCAAAGGAGGATCAAACACAGAGAATGGCCTTTTCCTGATTTAATCATTGTTGACGGCGGAAAAGGACAAGTTTCTGCTGCTCTAAGGGCTCTCGGAAATCATCAAGTTGAAATACCATTAGTTGGTCTGGCAAAGCGGGAAGAAACCATTATAATTCCAATTAATTCAAATCGTCATTCTGAAGCTCGTCCCCAGAATGACGAAACAGTCACAAGGCAAAATATTGATGGATTAAACTTTGCTGAAATCTCTCTTCCCAAAAACTCGCCTGCACTCCATCTTATCCAACGCATTCGGGATGAGGCACACAGATTCGCAATTACATATCATAGATTGCGAAGAGGAAAGCATATGTTTCTTGCTTAGGCGACTGGTTCTCCCTTAAAATTCGCAAGGTTGAGACTTGGTAGTTGTCCCTCTTCTCGTTCCATCGGTTCAACTATAAACCCAATCACTCGGTATACTTCTAGTACACGCTCTTGTGAAATGGGAGCTATTGGCTCGGGTCTCTCCAGTGCAGCGAGCTCTCGTGCGTGGCATGCGAGAAGTTCATCATATCCATATCGATCAGCTGCATCTGCAAAACCATGTAAGAAAGAACTCATAAGTTCTCGTGGGCTTACTTCCTCTAGCGCCTCCGGATTGCTACTCACGAATGAGAGAATGGCTTTTAACTCCTCGTCTGAACGTGCAAGCAGATGATGTGCGATGATAAGTACATCCAAAGGCTCTTCTACAACAAACCGCTCATCATCCGAGCCAATAGGATTACCAAACAATGTACCCAGAGAAAATGATACGCCTTCCGCTAATCGCTGCATAACTTCTTCTCCCTGCTCTCTTGTCCAATCAAGCCTCTCTTTTCTTGCAATGACGTTTTCCGCTTCATGAACAACCGATGGGCTGTCTTCTCGTTCTCTTGACATAGCTAAAGTATACTGGTAATCCCTAAAAAAAGCTAGAACTTGTCAATTTCATACTCATAGGGAAAATAGAGGAAGGAAGCGGGGGAGTCGTCGAGGAGATATTTCTGAAAGTCAGCGTAGATTTCTTTTCTCTTTTTGACATCGGTTATCGTTCGCCCATCTTCCAGAAGTTTATCAATGCGTAAATTTTTGTATCGAGTAATATTTTTTGAAGAGTTTGAGTGCCACAAAACGTATTGATCCGGGTCTTTCGGGAGATTGAAGTCACCGATATACGCTTGAAATTGTGTCGGAATACTGTCTACTTTTTCAATATCTATTTTAACCCCAACCTTTGACCACGCTCTTGCAATCTCATCGGCAACGCCCATATACCTTGCCAAGGTCTTCAGATGAATTGTCGTTTGTGCGCTCGCTGATGCATCGCTTGTTCCCGCGTCAAGAAGTACCTTTGCGTGCTCAAAATCCTGTTCTCTTTTAGTTAAGGTATCGTTGCTACGATACTGGGATTGCGGCGGGTATGGAACATATGACCTCTGTCCACCCGCAAATGTTTCTGGAAGAGCGTAGGTGAGGCCATTCCTCATTTTTTTATCCGACAACACCTTATCATGATTATTAAAAAACATCGTTACAAGCTTTGTGTAATCTGTCTTTTTCACAACACGCGTTTTTGGGTATGCGGCAAATGAGGTTTTTCGAAATGTCGTATCAGTAAGCCCCACTGCACGATTGACCTCGCCAAGAGCAAAGGCGACTTTGAGCGCGTCCTCTGTCGGATAAAAAATATACCGTTCTATTTTGAACTTATTTTTTGCTGAGACGAGTGTCAACGATTTGATAAACTCACCGTTTAATGCAAGATCCTGAATTTTATATTCACCAATCCCTGTTAACCCGCCTTTATATAACGGCAGTGAGACGGTAACCAGAAAAGGAGAATAGGGATTTTTTAAAAGAAATATTATTGTTTCCCGGTTAGGTTTTTCTATTGTAACATCAGAAAAGTCATAATTGATTGTATCAGCAGCCAATTTTCGACCGTCGCTGAAGCGTAGGTCTTTTTTAAGAAAAAACGTATATTTTTTTCCATTGTCTTCGATCTGCCAGGACGCTGCTGCCCCAGGGATGATTGACCCGTCAAGGGAAAGTTTTGTTAGGCCAAAGGAAAGCTTCCGTTCAATGTCGGCGGGTAGGGCATCAGTAGTATATGCTCCCACCGCGCCTACCACAATTTTTTTTTCTATCGGCAAGAGATGTATGAGGAGACTGGAGGATGAAATGAGGAGAAAAAAAATCATTAATCCTACGATGAATGAAAGGAAAATAACTTTCCCCCAGCGCTTCATGTAGGCCTTGATGAGCCAGAAAATCAATCGTTTTCGAAATACCAGCATACCTTACCGTTGAGGAAAGAGGAGCGCAACTGATAGCATAGAGAGAATAAGCGAAAGAACGACTGTTGCGCCGATGAGGAATTTTTCGACGTTTTGCTTGCTTCTATACATTTCTCCTCCGCCGCCAAAAACTGGTGAGAGTCCACCACCCTGTGCCTGGAGCAAAATGGCAATAATAAGGAGGACAGCAATGATAATTTGTAGAATATATAGGATCATATACGAGCCTCTTATTCTAGCATTTTACGTATGAACGATGCAAGCTTGATGGCGTCGTGGTGCAGAGGAAACGATTCGTCAATCAGGTCTGATGTAAGACACTCGTATGGAGTATTGCCTTTGTTATTGGCGTTTTCTGATAAAGTGACGTACGTATATTTATATTTCTTTGGGATTGGGAAAGCGAAGTTGTTATTGACTACTATTTTGTGAAACGGAAATGAGCCCAAATGTTTTTCAATCGCTTTTATAAAATCAGAGACAGCATAGCCTTTCGTCTCAAACGGCTTATTTGCGACATTGACGATAAAAAATTTCGGCATGTTTGTTTCAAGGATAAGAGCTTTGATTTTCGGAATAATGAGGACGGGAAGAATCGTTGTATATAAGTCTCCGGGTCCTGCAATAATGCAATCTGCTTTATGAAATGCAGATATCACATCCCTTGACACGTCAGGATTCTTGGGATGGATAAATACCCTATCCAAAACTCTTTGGCCATTGTATTCGCCCAAGTCGATATTCTTCTCAGATTTGACCACAACGCCATCAACGGTTTTGGCAGAAAGAGTAATATTCTCTGTTGTCGCGGGTAGGATGGTACCTTGACTCTGAAAGAGTGCTTGCAGAAGTCTTACTCCGTTTGCAACATTTCTCGTTGACTTCCAAGCGGCAACAAGCATGAGATTCCCGAGCTTGTGCCCCGAAATCACATCATCGCTCCCATAACGATTACCAGGAAATCTGTACGTGAGAAGATTGGAGAATGCTCTTTCTTTTTGTGATAGTGCTGCTATACACGAGACAATGTCGCCTGGAGGTGGGACATTATAGAGTCGTCTGAGCCTGCCTGCGGATCCACCATCGTCTGCAGTTGATACAATAACCGTTAACTGCTTTGTATATGTTTTTAGCCCCTTAACAAGATTAACTGTACCAATTCCGCCACCAAGGCAAACAATTTTTTTATCATGCATAGGTTATTTTGTCAACCAGGTAATACAACCAATAATAGCAGATAAAACAACAGCTGCAACCGTATAGGCAAAAAACAGATTTAACGATACCCTCGGAATATGAAAACCCGCATAGGTTGTACCGTCAAACACATACGGCGAAACGGTAATATTGGGCACCAATACAGTGAGTAAATACAAAATAACGACATTTGTCAGCGCTGAGAAAAGCCCTAGGGTAATAATATTGAGAGGAAGGCTAATGATATTGATAATTGGTTTTATAATCAAAAGCATGATTGTCAGGACAAAGCCACCGATCAAAAACGTCGTCAGCCCGCCCGCTATATGTACCCCGGAAACGATGAAGGGGAGAAGGAAAAGCGCAAACGCATAAAAAGCAGTGTTACGCAGCAGCCACTTCATAGACGAAGTGTATCATGAGCGCACTAGAGGTAGCAAGTACATAAGTACCGCGGGTATCAAGGGAAGAGATATTCGAGTTCGGCAAGGATACTCAAGATTTTCTCGCTTGACATATGTAGCGCTTTACTAGTATAGTGCAATTGCTATGGGACAGGAAAAACCACCCATTGGGCTAGATAGAATATTTGAGCAGAGATTTTCTCGAAGAAATGTCTTGAGAGCAGCAGCTCTTGCTCCATTCGCCCTTTCGGAAAAAGATAAACTTAGAGAAAATGGTGTTCGTTCAGACCTTAAAGATTTGCTTATCACGCGGGAGGATTCAGAACGTGCTGCAATCAATATATCCGATATTACGGATGCAACTGATGCTAGCGGAGCAATATTGAGCGAGTACGTAATAAGTAATGGCATACTTTATTCTTCCCATTGGGACAATAAAAAAGGAAAATATACGGAGTTTAAGCCAATTACTGACATTTTTTCCGGTTTAAGCGGATACACTGACAGAGGAGTTGATCTCGTTGCTCTTCCTGATGATAGAACACTTGTCGCAGCAGGCTTTTATCCCGACGACAACGGCTATCCTAAACCGTTTATTGCCATGTCAGAGGATAGGGGAAATAATTTTGGACTGATAGATATAGATCCTGAGTTAAGCTGGGGATTTTTTGCAAATGCCCAAGAATCAATAGTTACCCCCCAATACGTTCTTATTGAGCATATTCAGCCTGGCCCCAATCAATATATTCTCTTCAATACAGAAACAAGGGGGTATGACATACTTAAAGAAGAAAATGGCAAGGATATGCCATTTATTCGTAGTGTATTTGTAACTCCTGATGGAACTACTGCTCTTGTTAATGGCACTATAGGCGTGTCTGAAGGTAATGTGACTACAATTGCTGAGGCTCATATAGATCTTAAAAATAAAAAATTGGATAGAGTAGTCTATACCGAATTGCCAGTAGATTATTCTCTAGACATACATTTTTACAGAGATGAAAATGGTAATTTAACCCAAATCTATACATTAAACCATGCATACTCACCTTACTTAGGCGATGATGAATTTCATAAAAGCAAACTGCAAATTTTTGATAATCAAACTAAAGCTCTAGAGACAATTCCATTTAGTACATTTAGAGAACCTGTAAAAGAACTGCTTGGAGATGAATGGTCGGAAGCAGGATTTACCCGATTTCAAAGAATAGGCAACATGAATGTGGCTTCCGGTAGTGCTGTCAACGATCTGCCTGATTCTTACTTCACAAATCACAAAGCATTAACTGTATTTTGGCCGGAAGGAAGTGATCCAAGAGATCCAAGCAATCTGACATTCAGATATATTGATACAGAAGAATGGACTAAGGTTGGAGATGCAGGTTTAAAAAAATTAAAAAGAGGTTTTGTTTTAGAAGAAGTAATTGCGGGTCTTGGCCTGGCAGCAATTCCTATGACTCAAGACGGTGAGCTTCTTGGTGAAGAAATCCTTTTCCCAAATAACGGACTGCAAATCCAAAAACTCCTTACTCCTTAGGTTCCATTTCATTTACGTAGTTTTGTTCGCCTTGTTTGTTCACCCGGGAGGTAATTTAAGATAAAGGGTGCGACGATTGACTATTTCTATTCTTGACCTCACTTATTAAAGATGCAATATCTAACTCTGTACCAATGGCACGATGTTGCCCATTCATGTCGTTTCTACCAAACACAATACCTACCACTGTAGCCTTGCCATCTTTATTGAGAATAACGGGTGAACCACTATTGCCACCATTCACTAATCCTTCCGCATACCAAGTTCCCGTTTTTTGGTCCGCATCTTCTGCCACAGCTAATACCGATCCCATAGTAAAATATTGATAGTCGGAAGATTTAACTTTAAAATCCACCGGAAATCCGACAATTAATACTTTCTCCCCTTTTTCCAACAGAACATTATCTTGCCATGGTATTACCTCTGTCGGTTGATACGGATAGTAATCTTCTTTAGAAAAACTTAATACTGCGAGGTCATGCTCATTTGAGGTTGCAACGTGTACATTATCTGTAGCGAACCTGTAAGCATCAATCTGTGGTCGCCAGAAGTATGCACTATATATTTCTTCTCCGGCAAGATCAACAGAATGTCTGGCTGTTGCTATATAGCATGTATTATTTTTCGTTTCCACCATAAATCCTGTACTAAGTGTAGATGCTTTGTCTCCATAAATTTCAAGGGCGTATGTGCTTCTGCGTGCAGTTTCAAATAGTTCTGTGGTAAATCCGTCCTTTTCTTCAAATGGACTTTGTCGTCCGGTTTCTTCCAACGCCACTGCAGTCTGCTGAAGCAACTCAGATACAGAATAAGCTGGTGAATCACCTTTATAAGCTGAGTACAAAACTGGTGTTATAATACTACCAGCAATTGCTAAACCAGTCATTTGTAGAAGTTCTCTTCTTGACATGATACGCTTTAATGATTGATAAGGTCTCTTCTCTTGCATTGATATAATTATATCAAATCATATCTAAATAGTACATTCACTACTATTCTGTTAATTTTTCAATAAACCAGATGCCAGTATTCTACTTCTATCCCAGCGCGCATGTAACCGTCCAGGAGTTTCCAAAGATATTTTTCGAGTGAGCATTTGCAGAACGAAGGAGGGTCGACTCAGTTTACCCTGAGCCCGCTTGCCCTGAGTTTACCGAATGGGTCGAAGGGCTCGAGCAATAAAAGTTTTGTTACATCATGGGCGTTTACAATGCGGCTTATTGCATTCGCAGAGAAATCGAGCTAGTATTGTTGATACTTTGTAGTGTATTTATGAATATGATTGTCTGTCCTCATTGTAGAAAACAGGTTGAGCTTTCAGAAGCGATTGTCCATCAGCTTTCAGCAAAAGTCCGTGAGGAAGAGAAAAAAGCATTGCAGGCGCAATTTGAGAAAGAAAAAGCGCAGGAGGCGGTAATTAGTGAAAAAAAACTCAGAGAAGAGTTCGCGCTGCTGGCCAGGAACAGAGAGAAAGCGTTATCTGAAGCCAAGCATAAAGAAAAAGAGCTGCAAGATGCACTGGTAAAAGAGCAGAAAAGCAGAGAAGAGAGTGAGAAGAAAATAAGAGCGGAAGCTGTGAGGAAAGCTGAAGAAGAACAGCGCTTAAAATTCAAAGAAAAAGATTTACAGCTCGAGCAGATCCGGCGTGTGAATGAGGATTTAAAGAGAAAGATTGAACAGGGATCACAGCAAAGGCAAGGCGAAGCATTGGAGCTCGATCTTGAAGAAAAACTACGATCAACCTTTGCCACCGATGAATTCCTGCCGGTTCCAAAGGGCGTTGAAGGCGGAGATATCTGGCAAAAGGTGAAATTTAAAGGCAAGACAGTCGGATCAATTCTTTGGGAGACGAAACGGACCAAGGCATGGAGCAATAATTGGACCACGAAACTCAAGTACGATGCCGCGAAAATCAGCTCGTCTGAGGAAATTCTCGTATCCAGCGTACTCCCAAACGGAATCACAAGCTTTGATAGAAAGGATGGAGTATGGATTACGACATACGAGCACGCGATCAACATCTGCCGGTTTGTCCGGTTTCTCATCACAAATGTAGCTTTTGTCAAATCATCTGCAGGGCAAAGCCAGGAAGAGTGGGGGATGGTCAGGGATTATCTCATGAGCGATGCGTTCAAACACAGAATGCAAGCTCACTTTGACGGGATAAAAGCGCTTCGCGAGTTTCTTGAAGCCGAGAAAAGAACAACAATTCTGAAGTGGAAAAAGCAGGATGCACAGATAAATAAACTTGATAATAACACGATCAATTTTTACGGAGATTTAAAGGCGATTGTCCCCAACCTTCCGTCGGTAAAAGGTATCGATGATACGCCTTTGCTTGAGGAGGGAGAAAACGATGAAAACGACCAAGCCCTCTTTTGAAGTATAGTATCGGAAACTGACAATGCAACAGAAAAATTGAAAATCTGCTATCATTGGGTGGATTCGGACTGCTCGGACTCGCGGGGTCTGTATCAATAATACACAAATTCAAAAAAAGAAAATGAGATGGTATTCTATTATCGGTACGGTAGTTCTTCTTTGCGTTGGAGTGTGGTTTGTGATCTTTCGGCAAAATACCTCACCAACTTCCTTTCTATCGCGCTCGCAGCAACCAACGCCGACAGCGGACGTGTATACCGCGGTAACAACCGTTATCGCTGAAAGTCTCGACACGCCGTGGGCGATAACGTTTCTTCCCGATGGAAGCATGCTCATAACAGAACGAGAAGGCAGGGTTTTGCTCGTTGACAACAGCGGAAACCTTACTCCTAACCTTATTGCTGAGATTGAAGCAGTCAAAGAAATTGGCGAAGGAGGGTTATTGGGGATAGCAGTTCATCCAAATTTTTCTGCAAACGAGTACGTTTATCTCTATTATACCTACAGCAGTACGGGAAACAATACATTAAACCGTGTTGTTAGAGTGAAGTATGAAAACGGTAGGCTGCTTGATGAGAAAGTTATTCTCGATAAGATACCCGGTGCTTCCAATCATAATGGCGGTAGAATAAAATTCGGTCCGGACGGACTGCTGTATATAGGCACAGGTGATGCAGAGAATCCGTCTCAAGCGCAGAGCACCCGCACGCTTGGTGGAAAAATTCTTCGGGTAACCGATGAAGGGAAACCTGCCCCGGGAAATCCATTTGGCAATCCTGTGTATTCCTACGGACACCGCAATGTCCAGGGGCTTGCGTGGGACGAAAATGGCAGATTGTGGGCAACTGAACACGGCAGTTCAGCACAGGATGAGGTAAATTTGGTTGAAGTCGGGAAGAATTATGGTTGGCCGGTTATTCGTGGCAATGAAGCAAGAATAGGTATGGTAACACCGAAGAAGAATTCCGGGTCTGATACAACTTGGGCGCCATCAGGTGCAGCATTTGTAGGAAACTCACTATTTTTTGCCGGACTTCGTGGACAAACACTCTACGAAGCAGTGGTTCAAAACAATGAAATAG
>CAYWEP010000020.1:0-17642 GCA_964457405.1 uncultured Gammaproteobacteria bacterium | reverse complement strand
TCGTGTCTCAACAACTTCTGATTCGCGGCTTCCGCAAAAGGGACAATGCATACTTCACATATCTAGTGCCTACAAAAATCATATGGCACTACATCTTGCCCTGTCAATAGTACCATCTGTATCAGAACTGCTCAAGATCCAACGAGTAAGTAACATCGAGGAGACGAAGAAATGCGCGGAAAATCTGAAAATTTATGAACAATAATTACTTATACTTTATCAGGACTTGCTGAACCGATTCGCATCAATCTGTATTTTTTGTATCCGTTTTTCAAGTTGTATGAATTTTTCTCTTTCCTGCACTTTAAGCTTTTTCTCCAAATTACTTAGTACTTGAAGATGTTTTCTGGAAGCGCTTACGAGTCGTCGCTCTATATCCTTGGTATCCATACCTTCCCCTTTTGCTTCCCGAACCTTGTTCACCGCTTCTTCAAAGTAATTTTCCCCTTTGGATATCGTCTGCTCTGCAAGCGATGCTTTGTCTGGTCGTTGCATAAGATATATCGCGCTTGCCAAGCGCTTATCTGCCTGGAGAAGGTTAAATTCTGCCTTTTTTAATGGGTCTGAGATGAGAAAACCAACAAAACGATCTCGAAGCATTTTTAGAAAATAAAAGGGGTTGTCAGGTAAAATGCCGGGGTACGGAAGCGTGTATTCGACCTCTTGCTTTTGCATTGCCGACTCCGTGCTTACTTCAGTGGTTTTTTGCGATGGTGTTTCTTCATTCGCAATAACCGCAGGAGAAAGGAGAATTGTCAATCCATAAAGCAAACATGCGGTGAGAAAAAGCTTGCGCATAGAGTAACGCTTATACTACGCCAAAGAATTGTGATTTGCAAGTCGCATCAACCTTTATATCCGACTCCCTCAAGCGCGAGCCTGAGCGTTTCTTCCTGGTTATGACTGTATGTGCTGATGACAAGATCATAATACTTTTTGTCCCAATAGACCCAGTTTTGATCATTGTTTGCATAGAGTCTTCGAAATTTAGTTAAGTGCTGTCGCTCCCTTTCTCCCACCTCGTGTTTTGCTTGCTCAATTGACACACCGTCTCTATTGACCAGCCGGTCAATGCGGATTTCTTTCTTATCTTCCCCGTGTTCATCCTCACAGACTATAAGGATTTTAAAAACACCGTCTATTCCTTGCGCATCAAATCCTGCCAAATGGCTTTGGATGATCATATGGTTTTTTTCTCGTAGCATCCGCTTTATCCGCTCTTCGTACTCAAGGTCAAAATGATCCGGCCTGCTATTTGACTCTGTGATACTCATCCCAAGCTCTTTGTTAATTTTGCGAAATAACTTTCCGCCATCCATCACATCCCACCCAAGCACGTCGCCAAGCTTCACGGCAAGCGTTGTAGCACCACTGCCTATGCGGCCTGAAACAGTAATATTGCGGATGCCTGAAAGATCTACCGGATCCTTCATAAATTATTTAGGTAACCTAGGTGACTTAGATTACTTATCGGACTCCTTTCCAACCATGAGTACTTCTTCAACGAGGCGATTTGCATAACCGAATTCATTATCATACCAGGCAATGACTTTGACCATATTGCCGCCCACAACCTGGGTTAAGGAAAGATCAACGATTGATGAATGAGGATCGCCAATGATGTCTGATGAGACGAGTGGGTCCTCTGTCACCGCAAGAATGTCCTTGTACTCGCTGCTTTCTGCTGCTTTTTTCAACACATCGTTGACCTCATCAACAGTCGTGTCTTTTTTTAGAAGGAATGTGAAGTCAGAGAGCGAACCAACTGGTACTGGCACACGAAGCGCTAAGCCTGCAAAGATATTTGCAAGATCTGGAAGCGCTTTGGTAGCTGCTTTTGTCGCGCCGGTAGAGGTCGGAATAATGTTGAGCGCTGCTGCTCGAGCGCGTCTATAGTCTTTGTGCCCCCCGTCGTGTAACCTTTGGTCTGATGTGTAGCCATGGACTGTTGTCATCATGGCTTTTTCAATACCAAAATGGTCATGGATAATCTTGGCGACTGGGGCAATGCAGTTAGTTGTGCAGGATGCGTTACTGATAACTGCTTCGCCTTTATACTGATCACTATTTACCGAAAGCACATAGGTTGGTGTGTCATCTTTGGCTGGGGCCGACAGGACAACTTTTTTTGCGCCTGCATCAAGATGGGGTTTTATTTTTTCAAGCTTGGTGAATTTGCCTGCGCACTCAAGGACAACTGCAACTTGAAGATCTTTCCAAGGAAGAAGCGATGGGTCTTTTTGTGAACAGACTGTAATTTCTTTGCCGTTAATAATGAATAACCCCAGGAACTCAGGGGTGGTGGAATCGGTATTGGGTTTTATTGAAACGTCAAGCGGAAATGTGCCATAGATCGAATCGTATTTGAGGAGATATGCCCAGCCTTGCAAGTCAGTTGAGGAACCAGCGTTGATTGCGACTACCTCTAAGTATTCTGCAAATTTTTGCAGGATGATACGGTGTGCAATTCTGCCAATCCGTCCATAGCCATTTATCGCCACCCGAATCATAGGAAGAGTATATACCGTCGAGAAAATTGAAGCAAGAGGAAAACTACGTCTTATTTCTAAACCTTAACATTGAGCGCAAAGATCAAAATGCAAAAAGCAAAACCTAGCGCAAAGTCCAAAGCTTTTATTTTTGAACTTGGCTTTGATCTTTAATCTTTGATTTTTGATCTTAAGATTCCGTAATGAATCCTAATCCGTAAATTCTTGGGTGAACATCTTGCCGTAGAAGCCGCCATCCATGACGCCGATGCCGATTTTGCCAAAGTTCTCAGACAAAATATTAGCTCTATGGCCCGGGCTATCCATGAGTCCCTGCATGGCAAGCTCGACACTTGGGGCAAGTGCTAAATTTTCTCCGGCCGAGAGATACTCTATGCCGCGGTTTTTCATTCTGTCAAAAGGCGATTCTCCTTCCGGAGTGTAGTGTGAGAAATAGCCGCGAACAAGCATATCACGCGAGAAATCACGCGCCACATTGGCAAGCGCGGTATCAAATGCCAATGGCGACAAGCCGCGCTTTTGCCGTTCACTATTGACCATGCGCCACATCTGCTGTTCGCCTTCCGTATCAACCGTTGGACTTGTGACTTTGAAGCGAAGATTAATCCGCTCGCTGCTTTGTGGTTCAATTGTTAAAAAGTTGAGCGTCTCATGCAGCGCGCCACCGAAAATATCATTGAGGCGATTCTCAAATACTGCCGCATTGGCGACAAGCCGCGATCCGACATAGGATGTGCTCACAACTTCTTTGAGAAAAGGCGATGAGGGAAGCGCAATAACAAGCGTCAAAAGAAAAGAAAGAATAATAAATGCTGATGCAACGCCTGGTACAATGCCGAGGACATGATTCAGGCGTTTTGAGGTATTGGCAAAAAGATTATCAGGAGAAAGCATTGGTAGCCTGGCGAGAACTGTACGAAAAAACAGATTGAGAAGCACTTCGCTGACAAGCGCTATGAGAAAAAAGGCAATGGCATTGGCAAAGCCTGGAGAAAGAGAAAACACAGAGGCAATAAAAGGACTAATAACACTGTAAAATTTAAGCGCTATGACAAAGGAGAGAAAAAAGCTCGAAAGGTCGATAAGCGCTGTAACAAGACCAAGTAAGTACCCCTCATACGCATAAAAGGCAATAATACCAATGATCACCAAATCAAGAATGTTTCCTTGCAGGTTTGGCAGCAAAGACGAGAGATCAGACATAGAGTTAGTATAGCATGGGTAATTTGACGGTAGATTATAGAATATGGGAAATAGTATTTTGAAGATAGAAAATGGAAGATAGAAATTCTATTCTCTATCCTAGATCTTCTATGCCCATCTTCTACTTTCTATCATCTATCGTCAAAGGCTAGAAAGCTTCCTGTATTGGCTTCAAAATGCTATTATATCTGCATGGGAAATGTCATTTTTAAAAAGCCGCAGAAGAAAACGTTCTCTTCTCTGAAACGTCGCCTTCTGAAGATTTCTTGGTTTGTTTTTATCCCGATTCTTGTCTGTATCGCACTCTTCTACTGGTTTATCTTAAAAGACCTCCCCTCCCCGACGCGACTAAAAAGTGCGTCGCTTGGTAAATCAACCCGTATTCATGACCGGAATAATACACTTTTGTACACTGTCTATAACAACCGCAACCAGACCTTTGTTCCGCTTGAAAAAATACCAAAATCAGTACAACAGGCAACGATTGCAATTGAGGATAAGGATTTTTACCGACACGGAGCGGTTGATTTCCGCGGCATTATTCGTGCGTTTTACTCAACTGTTTTTAAAAAACGGATACAGGGTGGCTCGACTCTCACCCAGCAACTGGTAAAAAATAGTCTTTTGTCCCCCGAACAAACCGTCCAAAGAAAAGCACGGGAAGTCTTGCTGGCATTTGCCACAGAACTTCTCTACTCGAAAGATCAAATTCTTGAGATGTATCTGAACCAGGTTCCGTATGGCGGGACAGCCTACGGCGTAGAAGCTGCAGCGCAAACGTACTTTGGCAAACCGATAAAAGACGTCACGACCGCTGAGGCAGCGCTTCTTGCAGGACTGCCTGAGGCCCCATCTATCTACTCACCGTTTGGCTCACGACCGGAACTTGCAAAGGAACGGCAGGAGCTTATCATCCGGAGAATGCATGACCAAGGATATATCAAAAAGGGAGAGGAGGAAAAAACGCTGAGTCAGGAGATACAATACCAGAAATTTTCAAGTAACATTCTCGCTCCCCACTTTGTGCTGTATGTCAAAGAGCTCCTGGCCAAACGGTACGGCACAAAGGCTGTTGAGCAAGGTGGGCTAACGGTAAAAACGAGTTTGGATCTGCCCACACAAGAATATGCTCAAGCAACGGTTGCAGCCGAGGTAGCAAAATTGAGGAACTACAAAGTCTCAAACGGTGCGGCGCTTATCACAAACCCATCGACAGGCGAGATATTG
Source organism: uncultured Gammaproteobacteria bacterium (assembly GCA_964457405.1). Lineage (GTDB taxonomy): Bacteria > Patescibacteriota > Microgenomatia > Levybacterales > UBA12049 > CAYWEP01. The sequence goes on along the minus strand of CAYWEP010000020.1, from coordinate 12,702 downwards.
GCAATGGTCGGCAGTCGAGGATATTTTGACACGGAGACAGACGGCAATGTCAATGTCACGCTTGCACGTTTACAACCTGGGTCATCAATAAAACCAATTAACTACGCCGTAGGACTTATCAAAGGCTACACGGCGGCCTCGCCATTTATTGATCAGCCGGTCTGCTTCCCCTCCCCAGAACATCCTCCGTACTGTCCGAAAAATTATGACGGGAAATTTCGCGGCGTTGTCCAGATGCGTCAAGCGCTCGCTAACTCTTTTAATATCCCAGCAGTGCAAATGCTCAAATTTAATGGGGTTGATGCTATGATCTCAACAGCATCTGCTATGGGCATTACGACATTGAAAGACCCAAGCCAGTATGGCCTCTCTTTAACGCTTGGCGGCGGCGAAGTGACGATGCTTGATATGGCAACCGCATTCGGCGTTTTTGCCAACCAAGGATATCGAATTGACCTCCATCCGATTCTTAAAGTCACTGACAGACGCGGCAGGACGCTTGAAGCGTACAAGCCGCCGGAAAGCCCGATCTTTGGCAAAAAAGTGCTTCCTGCGGGAGTGGCATTTATCATATCGCACATCTTACAGGATAACGCTGCCCGGACAGAAGCATTTGGTGCAAACTCTGCTCTTCGGATACCGGGTAAAACCGTCTCGGTCAAAACAGGAACAACCAATGACTATCGCGATAACTGGACTATTGGGTATACGTCAAATGTTTTAGTTGCCTCATGGGTAGGCAACAACGACCATACGCCAATGAGCGGTATTGTCTCAGGCGTCACAGGCGCCGCGCCTATCTGGCATGAGCTTATGGCACACATGTTAGACGGGAAAACGGTCTTAACGCTCAAACAACCAGTAGACGTGGTACAACGGCAAGTCTGCGTCCCAACAGGACAAGTTGCTCCTGCTTTGGATACTCCGAACCGCTGCGCAACCCGCGCCGAGTACCTACTGAAAGACGTGAGCCCGAAGAGCGTCAAGCTTGAACGGCAAAAAGTCTTTATTGATAAAGGAACGCAGGATCTGGCAAAGCCTGGACAAACAGACAATGTTGAAGAAAAAGAAGAAACAATTATGGTCGACCCCTTGGGCAACCGCTACTGCGTCTCCTGCCCACGGCCAACACCCAGCCCCACACCGTAACGAATTTTCTCATTTTCTCCCTTTTCAACCCTTTCCCCCTTTAGTATAATCGTGACGATTTTACTTTAAGCCCAATCGATCGAATCGTTATGGAATTGCTGCTTCGGACTATCTATGTCGCATGCATTATTCTTCTCACCCTGTCTGACTGGTTCTCCGCTCTATTCTCTTTTCTAAGCCGCCTTCGAAAGAAAGTAATCCAGCTTGTATCCTTTGGGGCAACAACAATGACATCCTTTGCGCATTGGTTTTCGGAACGGATGAGAAAACGCAGGGAAAAAAGAAGAAGAAAACGATTGGCTCCCTCACCAATGTTGACACTCGGTGCGAAACTTCGCTATTTCTTTCTCGGCGCGATTTTCTCCTTCATTTTTTTATTTTTCCCTCTCGCGATGGCACTCTTCCTCTTTGACCTACCAAGCCCGAGAGAGTTAACGACTCGATACCCCAACCAAACAACAAAAATTTATGACAGAAACGGCGTTTTGCTCTACCAAATGTATACAACACAAAACAGGACATTGGTGTTATTGGAAGATGTGCCAAAATATCTGCAATATGCAACACTTGCAATCGAGGACAAGAATTTCTATAAACATCCTGGCTTTGACGTTACCTCAATAATCAGAGCGCTTCGGGAAAATGTAACGGGCAGAGGTCTTCAAGGCGGGTCAACAATTACCCAGCAATTGATCAAGTCCTCTCTCCTTACCCCTGAGCCATCAATCATCAGAAAGACAAAAGAAATAGCACTCGCATTCTGGGCAGAACGGTTGTACACCAAAAACCAAATCCTTGAGATGTACTTCAATCAAGTGCCGTATGGTGGGACAGCCTGGGGCGTTGAGGCGGCGTCTGAAGCATATTTTGGGAAAAAAGTGAAAGAGCTGACGCTTGCCGAGAGCGCGTTTTTGGCAGGCATCACCGCTGCACCAAGCACCTATTCGCCCTATGGCGAGTATCCGACACTCTGGAAAAAACGTCAGAAAGAAGTGCTCAACCGGATGGTGCTTCTTGGATACATTACAAGAAAACAGGCCAATGAGGCACTCAAGCAACCGCTTGATTTCCGCTCTCAGCAAACTGCCATTTACGCCCCGCATTTTGTCGCGTACATAAGAGGTCTCCTAACCAGACGCTACGGGCTTTCTATGGTTGAACGCGGAGGGCTCCGGGTAGTCACAAGCCTTGACTTAAAACTGTATCAGATGGCACAAAAAGTCGTCAGTGAAGAAGTAGCAAAAGAAGCATATCTCAATCTCACCAACGGCGCGGCACTTATTACAAGTCCCAAAAGCGGTGAAGTACTGGCTATGGTTGGCAGCAAGGATTACACCGACAGAGATGGCGGTAATGTCAACGTCACGATCTCAGATAGACAACCAGGATCTGCTATTAAACCAATCACCTACAGTGCAGCTCTTACGCACGGGATGACAGCGGCAACGGTTATCCAGGATACGCCGATAACCTACGCAATTGCCGGATCAAGTCCCTACTCACCCGTAAACTACGATGGAAGATATCGCGGCCCAGTGTCGCTTCGCTCTGCGCTTGCAAATTCACTCAACATTCCTGCCGTTAAGACACTAAACCAAATCGGTATCCCGGCGATGGTGAATTTGGGAAAAGATATGGGAATTACCCGATGGGAAAATCCGAGTAACTATGGCCTCTCCGTTACCTTAGGTGCTGCCGAGGTAACCATGCTTGATATGGCAACGGTGTATGGTACATTGGCTAATGGCGGCATACGAGAGGATCTTAACCCGATTCTTAAGATTACAGACTACAAAGGAAATGTGCTGGAGCAAAAAGACGGCAATAAGGGCCGCCGCGTGCTTCGCGAAGGAATAGCGTTTATCATTACCGATATCCTCTCAGATAGCAAAACCCGCACTGCCGTCTTTGGCACTAATTCGCCACTTACTATCCCGGGACACACAATCGCAGTAAAAACAGGAACGACAGATAATAAACGCGATAATTGGACCATCGGCTACACGGATACATACGTCGTGACTGCTTGGGTTGGCAACAACAACAATGCCCCCATGAGTCAATTTCTTGCCTCAGGCATCACCGGAGCCGCGCCTATCTGGCATCGGATCATGCGTAGCCTTGTTGAGAAAACTCCTGAGAAAAAACCGGCAATACCTGATGACGTCATACAAAAACCGTGCCTTGGAAAAATGGAGTATTTTATTAAGGGTACTGAAAACTCTGTACCGTGCGGCATCACCCCAACACCTATTCGCCAATTGCAGTTACAGAGGAGAAGCTTCTGAGAATAGTTATGAACTATGAGTTATGAGTCCTACGTGTGAAAAACTCATAATTCATAACTCTATCATAAATCATAACCCTCTATCGTCTTGCAGGATTTTTGCAGCAGCTTGTATTGATTTTCTGGTGAATCGGATTTAAACAGAAAGCTTGTTGCGACAAAACGGTTTACGCCAACTGCGAGTGCTTCTTTCACATGCGTGTCATTGACGCCACCGTCAATTTCTATAGGAAGCGCTGTTTTGCTCCGCAATGCCTTTGCCTTTTTTAGGTTCTCAGGCAAGAATGATTGCCCTGAAAACCCAGCTTTCACTGTCATAATCAAAAAACCATCGAGGTCAATATATGGCACCCGTATGCTGTCTATATTTGTTGGTGCGTCAACTGCTAACACGACCTCTCCAAGCCGCTGCGCTTCGGCGACGAAATCCGCCTGGTCTGTCATCATCTCGACCTGAGCGATAAAACGCCGAAATCCTGCTATGGCAAAACGCTTCAGATAGATAATCGGCTCCTCAACCATCATATGCAGTTCCAAAAACACATCGCTTGCATACGTCGCAAATGGTGCGGGATCCAAAAAAGACGTGTTAGGAGCGAATTTCCCATCCAAAAGATCAACGTGGATGGCCTTAGCAAATGACTTAGTTAGCTCAATCTTTCGCTCAATCTCACTCCACTCTCTCTCAAGAATTCCTGGAATAATCTCATGCATATTGCATGAACGAAGTGTATCCCACCACTCTAATCTTGTCAAACTGCTTATTCTTTGTATATAATCCCACCTGTATGCCTGAGCAAGAACCGCAACTGCTGTCCATAGCAACTCAACCAGATCACGATCTGCTGCATACAGAATTAAAAAAACCATGTACAAAAATTACCATGCCCCAATTAGGAGAATCTGCAACCGAAGGGACAGTTGGAGGCTGGTTGAAACAACTTGGTGAGCGTGTTGAGAAATATGATCCGCTTGTTGAGGTAGAAACTGATAAGGTTAATGCTGAAATCCCTTCTCCACTCTCTGGAATTCTTCGAGAAATATACAAAGAAGCAGGAACGACTGTACCAATTGGCGAAAGTATCTGCTGTATAGATGAAGATGAATTAGAACCGGACAATGAAAAGAAACTCGAGAAAGACGAAGAGAAGGACAACCATGGTGAAGAAAAAACAGACGGTGAAACACAGGCTGATGTAACAACACAGCATGAAAGATCAGCGCGACCTCAGATAGCACGCCAAACAGTAATCTCTCCTGTTGAAGCACCGTTTACTCATACACAAAAATATGACGAAACGCCCCGAATTCCTATAAAAGTATTTCCTGGCGATGAGATTGTCCCATTGACACCGATGCGCAGACAAATTGCAGAGCATATGGTCAGATCCGAACGCACAGCGCCCCACGTGACAGCGGTTATGGAAACAGATATGACCAAGGTGGTTACGTATCGCAACGCTCGTAAGGAGGAATTCTTACAGCGGGAGGGTGTCGAGTTAACCTACCTTCCCTTTGCGATCAAAGCAGGAACGCTTGCGCTTCGTGATCATCCACGGCTCAATGCGGTCTTTGATGAGGATCGGATTATCCACCGAAAAGCTCTCAATATTGGCATTGCCGTGGCGCTTGAGGACGGACTCATCGTACCTGTTATTAAAAATGCAGACAGACTCAGTATCGCAGGACTTGCGCACGCGATTGCAGATCTCACCAGTAGAGCAAGGAGAGGAAATCTTACACCAGATGACGTTCGTGGTGGCACGTTTACTGTCAATAACACCGGTACCTTTGGCACTATTGCCTCAACGCCAATCATTGTCCAGCCCCAAGTAGCAATTCTCGCAACAGAAGCAATTGTCAAACGACCTGTGGTAGTTGATGACACTATTGCAATCCGATCGATGATGAATCTATCTCTTAGTTTTGATCATCGAGTATTGGATGGACTGGCTGGAACAGCGTTTATGAAACGGGTGAGAGAATTGCTTGAGAGCGTGAATGAAAATACACCTTTGTATTAAATGCGATGCTTTTCTATTCTCTCAATTTTCGCAATTCTTCTTTTATGCCTCTCTTCATTGGAAAACGAGGTTTCAAGAAAAGCTTTCACTATCTCTTCTGCTTCTTTAGGCGTTACAAACCCGCCACCAAGAGACAGAACATTTGCGCCGTTATGCTCTCGTGCAAGTTTGGCGTTTTTTGGCTTAAAACATAAGACAGCACGAATCCCCGGAATTTTATTCGCAACGATCGCCTCACCTGCACCTGACTCGCCAAAAACAATCCCAAACGAGCCTGTATCAGCTGCTACTCTGCGAGCAGCTTTGGCAATAAAATCTGGATAGTCATCTGTTTTGTTAAACTCAAGGGCGCCTTCGTCAACTACCTCATGCCCCTCCTTTTGTAAAAAGGCCTTTATGTGTTCTTTGAGCGTAAATCCAGCGTGATCTGTACCTAAATACACTTTCATAGATTTTTATTGTATCAGGTTTCCGCTAGTGGCTCTATTTTGGGCAGTGTTGGCTTTTTCAACATCTCCTCAAGCTCCGCGGCTGTCAACAAACCATGATGTCCACCGATTTTTCCCACAACTGATGCAGCTAGCGCAGTCCCCCATTGCATAGCAGTGGGAAGTGGCTTATTGTTAATAAGAGCAAACAGAACTCCTGCGGCATACGCATCACCTGCGCCAGTTTTTTCAACCACACGCTCTTCCATAATAGGTAATGTATATATACTGCTATCCGTGTCAATACCACATGACCCGCGTTTTCCATCAGTTATCGCAACCCGCTTTGGCCCAAGATTTTGTAGCGTTTTAAGTAATTCACTCATATTATCTGCTTGCTTCTCGGCAATTTTTTCTGCCTCTTGCTTGTTCACAAATAATATGTCTGTCTTTTGCAATGTTGGTAAAAAACTTTTTGTTCCCTTTGCAAATTGCGATGCCCCCGGGTTAAATGCCAATTTCAGATTGTTTGCTCTGACAAACTCTACGACCTGCTCGTGTCCTCTTTCCCATTCTCCTCCTAACGCCGCAAGATAAACCCAGTCTGTTGTTATTCCTGAGAAATCAAAGTCCGGTCGTTCCTCTGCGTGATAGGTAAAAAGCGTTCTCTCGCTCTGGGAACTTAACCCCATGGCAAGCGATGTCGTAGGCAAGATTTTTTGGACATGAGCGATATCGACGTTTTCCGAAACTAACACCGAAAGTATGCTTTGCGCGAGCGCATCCTGCCCCACAGCGGCAAAAACAGCTATTTTTTCCGAAAGTCGGGAAAGCGCAATAGCGATGCGGCACGCTCCTCCTCCTGTGGAGAGCGTTACGGTTTGAGCAGGAATCTTCTCGCCCATCTTTATGCAAAGCGTCTGGTCGTTTTGATGAAGCGTATAGTATTCGTTGTTATCTTGAAGCGTTAAGAGGATATCAAAAAGAGCGTTGCCGACAGTTACAACAACATAGTGCATAGCATCTCTATTGTACTACTTTCCGATGATGACGACTGCATCTGCTGACTCGCTCGCACTCAGATCTGAAGTGGCAGAATCAACGGTATAGCTGTCCGCGAGATCCTTTTTCAATTGCTGTAGATATTTTGTCTGCCCGCTTTTCACCTTAATGGTCACATTAGCGTAATCAAAGGTATCCGCATTGCCAGTTGCTGCTATCGAATACCCAAGGTCTTTTAAGAAAGTTGCCATTTCTGCTGCAACGCCCTTTGCCCCACTCCCGTTTTGCACGCTAATAGATAAGGATGAACGATCAAGATCAGATGCGCTTGTTGGTTTAGCGGGTCGCTTGGTCGGCGTTGGCGTCTCCTTTTTTTCTCCTGTTGGACTGACACTTGGGGTTGGTGTATCAGTTGGTAACGGTGTACTTGTTGGGAATGGCGTTGGTGTAGTTTCCTCTTTTTTTTCTTTACTTCCTAAAAAGGATGACCCAAGATAAATTGTGATGCCTAAAATTGCGAGAAACAAAAGAACAAAAACAATCATGCGAGGACGCCGTGATGTTTTAGTGAATGTTGATCCGATATTGGTATTGGAAAAGTTGGATTGCTCTTCCATAAAACTACCTGGGGCAGAGAATTTGTTTAAGAGCATAACACATTTTTTTAGCAAGGTAAAGCAGGAAAAAAATCTGCTATAATAGTAGTCCTTGTTTGCGATGAAAAACCGTCTGCTCTTCTTTCCGCTGGTATTGCTTTTACTTTCTCTTTTTGTCGATGTGCCTTACGCAAAAGCTGATGAATTGGATGATATCAATAAACAAATTAACGACCTCACAAAAGCGTTGAATGATTCTGTCACTGCAACAAAACCGCTTGAGTCACAGCTTGATGCCCTGAGAAAACAAATTGACAGTATCAAAAACCAGGTCGGTTTTATCGAACAGGATATTGCGGCAAAAAAGAAAGATATAGATAAGGGGTATGCAACCATGCAAGAAAAACAAGAAGCCCTGCAGACATCAGTACGCAATTTCTATATTCGAAATTACCAGAATTCTCCGCTCGTATTATTTTTTTCATCTTCAAATGTGTCTGAAATTCTTCAAAGCCTTGCGTACCAGCGCGCGGCAACAGATCAAGACAAACAAATCATCACAAACCTTGCGCTCTCAATCATCGATCTTGAGGAAAAAAAGGAAAAACTTCAAAACGAACAGGAGCGCTTAGTCGCAATTAAAGCAAGTTTAGGTGAGCAATCAGCCAAACTTGACGGCGTTGTCAAGGGCGCAAAAGCGTATCAACAAGAAGTCTCAAGTAAGCTCGCGGCGCTGACGGCAAAGCAGAACGAGATCTTAAATGCCAGATCTGGCACGTTTACAGCAACTATTGGAGATAGTGACTTGGCTGATGACTATAACGCCTCGATAAAAGGCTTTCGGGAAGCAGCGCCCGGTGGTTCATTTGCTGCCTTTGCCTTTGGTGGCCATACGCACCGAAAAGGCATGAGCCAGTATGGCGCCCGCGGGAGAGCGCAATCAGGACAAGACCATAAAACTATCTTGAAAGCGTATTATGGCAAAGAGCCTGTCGGCAAGGATACGGGAGGCACAATTAAAGTAGCAGGATTCGGCGAGATGGACTTTGAAGGAAAATATCTGTTGGGAATTGCTGAGATGCCATCCACCTGGCATCCTGAGGCGCTTAAGGCACAGGCTATTGCCGCAAGAACCTATGCGAACCGATACAAAACTGAGGGGCGCGAGATTTGCACGACTGAAGCATGTCAAGTATACAATGACGGGAAGGCAGCGGCCCCTCCCGACGCATGGAAACAGGCGGTTGAGGTAACACGCGGACAGGTTTTAGAAGACGTCGTGACATATTATGCCTCAACCCACGGCGGCTTTGCGTCCCCTATCGGCTGGGATACGACTGATGGCAGCGGGGGAGGAGATTTCATCGAAAAAACGTATGACAAAATAGGAGGATCTCCATGGCTTTATAAAGCCTGGTATACAAAAGGTTACAGCTCCTCATCTGACAAATGCGGGAGGAGCAACCCCTGGCTTTCAAGTTCGGATATGGCTGATATCATCAACGCAGCATTTGTCCTCTACAATGGCGGCTCAGGCGATGAAACCGGCAGAGTAACGCCTGTCACAACATCGTGCTGGGGTGGTAATCCTTACAGTATCGACGAGCTTCGCTCGGTTTCAGATAAATACGGCGGTGGTATTTCAAGTGTTTCAGGTGTGAGCGTCTTGCAAGGCAACGGCTCGACCAATGAGGTTGTTTTCCAAACAGATAAAGGAGAAAAACGCCTAAGCGGCACAAACTTTAAAACTGCGTTCAATCTTCGAGCACCGGGCTTCCTCTCCATTCCTCAGTCAGGCTTTGCCTTCTTTAATATTGAGAAGAAGTAAGAATTTCAAATTTCTCCTGCGAAGCAGGATCTCGCTTCGCGAGACAATGCGATCCTACGTCATTTGCAATTTGATATTTGAAATTGGTAGTATTGGTATTTATTGGTATTTATTGGTATTATTGCTCTACTGGAAGGAGAGCCCATGCCTGATCTATTCGTAGCAGATACGTCATCTGCGTCTAAAACAAAATCGAAAAAGAAAGACGCGCAAAACAATTCCTCAGACAAAATGGGCTTACTGACAACCTTTTGCAGAAATCCAAAAGGCATTACCTTTGAAAATCAAGAGGTCGATGAAGAAATAATGCTTTTTTTACGACGACATATTGTCACAAATGTTCCCTGGGTCGCAACGGCGCTTGCGCTGCTTCTTTTCCCGATTTTTCTGCCCTTTCTCATGCCGCTTGTCGGATTTGCATTTTCATTTTCTCCGTACTGGATCATAACGCTTGGATTGTACTATCTCGTGGTTATCGGTTACGCAATTTTGCAATTCACCGCCTGGTTTTATAACGTCGGCATAGTCACCAACCTTCGAGTTGTAGATATTGATATCAATGGAATTACAAACCGTAATATTGCAGCAGCAGTTGTCCAAGACCTCGTGGATGTTGAATATTCACAGCGCGGGTTTATCCAAAGCTTTTTTGATTACGGGAATGTCCATATGCAGACAGAGGGCCTGAAGCCAAATTTTGAATTTCTCTCTGTACCCAAACCGGCACAGATAAGCGATATTATATCAGGGCTTATGCAAGGATAACTATGGTTGATATAACAAATTTTTTAACTGATTTTGATTTTGGATTTATTATAAAAATTCTCATTGCCGCGTTCCTATTCCTCTACTGCATTATCGTTTTTGTCATTCTGACAAACATCAGATCGCTGAGTAAAGTTATTTTTGTGCGAGATGCCAATGCTTCCACAATCGTGCAAAACCTGGCAATTGCCTATTTTATCGCTTCCCTTTCGCTTTTTTTCATAAGCCTTGTTATACTATAGCCAATGCCCAACCAGCACCTCGTTTTTGGAAAAATTGTCGCGACCCCGACCGATGCCGCCTGGTCACAGGCCTACCACGCAGGCAATCTCTTTGCAGTTCTCTCCTTAACGCATGAGGTGTCAAGTGATGAACGATCGCTCAATGTGCTCGGGAAGGCATTTTTCAATACCTTTGAAGCAGAGTTTTTTTCACTGGAGGAGAAAACACTCGAAACAATTAAACGAGCAATTAGCAATGCGGCAAAAGAAATCCCGCTTACCGTCGATGTCTCGTTTTGCGTGGCGTATGTGAAAAACAATGTCCTGTACCTTTTTCTCCTTGGTACCGGAGCGGTTATTATGAAACGAGAGGGTACGCTTGGCACCCTTCTTGAGGCAAAACATCAGAACCGGGAAGAACATAGTATCATGAGTGCCTCAGGATACTTAAAGCCAGACGATAGCATCGTCCTTAAAACTAAACCGTTTGCAACGCTCATCTCCGAAGAAAAACTATCGGAAGCATTGGAACTTTCAGACGTCCACGAAATGACTGAGGCACTTTCTCCACTTGTGCATGGCGCTGAAGACGGCGGAGCAACGGCGCTTTTCTTACACTACAATGGCCAGGGTGAGATAGAAGAAGAGGAAGAAGATGTATTAGAAGAGACAAATGAGACCCCCTCCTTCATCCCGCTAAGCGGGACTACGGGGGACAAGGAAGAATCGGAAGAGACACAGAAAAACGAAGAGATACTTCCCTCTTTACCAAAATTCCCAACGTTTCGATTTGGCGGATTTTCCCATAAACGCAAAGTCTTTTTAAGTATCGCCCTTATTATCCTCGCCGTTTTGGCAGCAAGCATTTTTCTCACGATACAAAATGCAGAGAATAGTAAAACCAAAGCGCTCTTCAATGAAATCTATCCAAAAGCGCAAAAAGAGCATGACGAAGGAATAGGGCTTATAACGCTGAACCAATCCCTAGCCCTTGATGACTTTCGAAAAGCAAAAACAATACTTGAGGAAAATCGTGGGAAATTTAAGGAAGGGTCAAACGAGCGAAAGCGTATTGACGAGCTTCTGGGTAAAGTCAACGCGCAGCTTTCAGGGGAAAGTGGGGAAAACATGAAGTCTGCAACTGAGGTAGGAGATGATAGAAACGCGCTACTTGCTGCCGTAAAAAAACACAGTGACGCACGTGGCGTATCTTACGATGACAAAAGAATCTACATTGTTACCAACGAAAAAGTTCTGGGTATTGATAAGGCAAATGGAAAAGAAGAAACGCTTATAGAAAATGACGATGTCTGGTCTACTGCTTTGGACATTGCACCGTTTGGTAGCAATGTCTACATACTTGATTCTAAAGAAGGCGTCATAAAATTTATTGCAGGAACTGATGGCTACGGAAAAAACAACTACTTTACCAAAGATAAACCGGATCTTTCTCAGGCAATCAGCCTTGCGATTGACGCATCGGTCTACATCCTCTTCAAAGACGGCAGTATTAAAAAATATACCCGGGGTGAGGCAGAGTCTTTTTCAGTGAACGGCCTACAAAAAACCTTCTCCTCACCTACTCGCATTTTTACGAACGCAGATACTGACAACATCTATGTTCTCGATAATGGCAATAGCCGGATAGTGAAGATAAGTAAAACTGGTTCTGTTCTGTCACAGGTTGCTGCCAATGTACTCAGAAGCGCGAAAGAATTTGAGGTAGTTGAGAAAGACAAAAAAGCGTATATCCTCAGTGGAGGCAAAATCTACGAACTCCCCCTTGAATAATAAAAACCCCGCCTTGTTAGCGGGGTTTTATGTGTGGAGATGTGGAGCAATGAACTCCAGTCCGAAAAATACTTTCAAAAACATCTACAAGCGTAGTCAATTATTTAATTGTCGTGTTATACGTTTCCAATTGACAGGATTGAATACTACCTAGGTTTTAAGAAACAATAGAGATCAAACCAACCTCTCTATCTTTTTCTCAACTGTATTTGTGCCTAGCGTGCCCCATTGAGAAAAGACACAATAGACAGCTTAGTTAGCTACTTAATTATTAAGCAACTGCGTAAGCATAACGATTTGAATCGTTAGCATTTATTTTTTGACACTGTTTTATCCTGCGGAGCAGGATCTCGCTTCGCGAGACGACTATTCATCAAAGTCGGCTTGCAGTTTTTAAAGAGCAATATTCCGTCGAATCAATGCATCCCCAGGAAAAATTTCAAATGTCAAATATCCAATTTCAAATATTTGAAATTCTTATTGCGAATGGCGATTTTACGTTTACAAAGAGCGTTTGTCTTGCAGTTCTGCCTCTGTGTCTCGTTCTATGTCTTTGCGTTTTAAAGCCTCTTTTTTCTCAAACTGCTTTTTTGGCTTTCCCAAGGCTAATT
>CAYWEP010000019.1:0-17787 GCA_964457405.1 uncultured Gammaproteobacteria bacterium | reverse complement strand
ACATCCCGTTTAAAGATAACTCATTTGACCTATGTATTTGTAGCGAGGTGTTAGAGCACATAGAAGATCCGGAAAAAGGCTTGTCGGAGTTGGTTCGTGTTAGTAAGAAATATTGCCTTCTCTCGGTCCCCAATGAGCCTTTTTTTATGGCATCAAATTTTCTCAGAGGGAAAAATTGGAGCCGCTTTGGAAATGATATTGAGCATATCCAGCACTGGACAACGTGGGGATTTCAAAAACTCGTTGAAAAAAAATTGCGTATTCAAACGATTCGCCAACCATTTCCCTGGACGCTTATCGTAGGAGAAAAAAATAAGTAGTCACTTGTCGGTGTCATTGATGTTGTTGAAGATAACAACAAGAAATGACACGAATGGAATCGCAAGAAGAGCGCCCACAACTCCCATTATATTTGCACCGATCATAATCGCGATAATGACAACAACAGGATTGAGTCCGACCGCTCGCTGCATGACTTTTGGCACCAATAGCGTATTCTCAAGTTGCTGGATGATGATGTAGATGACAATGACTGTGAGGGCGAGCGGCGGAGATATGGTCAGCGCGACAATAACAGCAGGGATCGCAGAAAGCGTCGGACCAAGAGTCGGCACGATTTCAAGAAACCCCGCGATAACGGCAAGCGGCAGCGCATACGGCATGTTCACAAGCGTCAGTGCGATCCACGTCATAAAGCCTATTGAAAACATGAGGACAACCTCTCCCCGAAACCACGCGCCGAGTTTCTCGTCTACCAGCTGTAATGTCTCATATACTTTGTCCCTACTATCTTTGTGGAAAAGACTTGCAACCCATCGCTTGAATGTCTCATGGTACATCAGGAAATAAAAACTTATGAAAAACACGCTGATTGTTATGAAGACGCTGCCAAAAATCTTACCGGTCACGGCAATTGCGTTTTTTCCGATACTCGCAAACTCTCCAGATATATACGCCTGTACATCCTTCTGATCGATTGATAACCCAAATAGCCCGGCCGACTGATTCAAGAAGAGCGGAAGACCGGAAAGAAATGATTGCACCTGCGGGAAAAATAGCTGCACCAAAGGAGCGATGAGAAGAAAAATCGCGGTAAGGATTGAGAAATACGGGATAAAAACGGCAAGAATCTTTGGAAACCGATGTTTTCTCAAGAGATTCACGATCGGTATGAGTGCTGCCATGAGAATGTATGAAATAAAAATTGAGACGAGAATATCCCGCAACTGGAACACGATCCAAGCAGATACGGTGAGCACGAGCGCCATAATGACTTGGTTACGAAGAAGATAATGGTAGAGCTTAACCAGCATACCAAGTCTTACTATATGGAAAACGCACGGGGTTTGTCAATCCTTCGAGACGCCCACAGATATCTTATGAACTCCTCAAAGACTGGTTGTAAATGGCGTTCAGTTTGCCATCAAGGTCCAACGAATATGTTAATTGTCTCTCAATAGTCGTTCTATCATCTACTTTCTTTGATGGAAGTATTGTATCTGACCGTATGCCATCAACGCCACCGGTGCCAAAGCCGTGAGCTACAACAAAACGCGTATTTGCCGCAGAAAGGAGAAATTTACTCAGAACTCCAGGTAACTCGTCAGCTGAGGTGAAACCAGACGGCGGTTTCTTTACAGGTTTGATTTTTGCATCCTTATTCACAAAAAAAGTCACGCTTCGTGAGTACATCAGCCCTTTAGCGATATACTTGCTATAGAATTCAATAAGCCCTTGAGGAAGAATTAGCTTCATAGTAAATAGCTGATCGTCGGGAGCATTAACAACTTTCGATTCGTAAGATAGGTTGCCGAGATTTCGTGCTTCAAGAAGATAGTCTGGAGTTAAATCCCTGAAATATTCATCAATAACCTCTGGAGGGAAAACGCTCTGGAGAATATTTCGTATTTCCTGATGAAATTCTTCCGCAGTTTCCACGTTAAGCCTCTCTCGTGTTATAGCAGAGGACTGACTCTCATCGTATTCTTTGTGAACAATTAGAGGTTCCTCTAGTAGTTTTTTTCGGATTGCCCCAAATGGATCAGCTGCATACTCTGCAGGTGCTAGTGAAGAGATAACAGGAAGTCTTCCGAGTTGGATTTGCTGGTTAGCAAGTGATAGCTGACTTTGTGCATCCATGACTGGTAATTCATCTCCGGGGAATCCACCACCAACCTTTTGTACTGGACCGACGAAATAATGATCGAGTTCTGCTATCACTTGATTGATAAGAGACTTCATTGCCTTTGGATCGGAATGCTCGCCGTGGTCATAGGTAAAGAGATACCATCGATCATTGTCTGTTAAATCGCTTGGATCTTTTGCTCGTAATGTAAGAAGATTATTACCGATCGCATGAACAATCCGATTGTATCTATATAATTGATCAGTATTTTGCTGCATTGTTATCTCTGGTAATTCATATCCATATCCCGCAAATGCTGTCTCAAGATCTTCAATTACCGCTAAACTCGGTGCGGCACTTTGGTGTACGAGTATTGGACCTCCATGCTTGAAACGTTGCGCAGCTTCCCAAGGAAGAGAAAAGTATCGATCAAGGTAATTTTTCGCGAGGTTTGCTTCAGTTGTGAGGGAGGACGCAAACTCTTTTTGTGACATGTACGGAATTGCTGGGATCCAATCATCCTTAAATGCATGCATAATTTCATGATAAAGGGCGACGTAGAATGACTCTTCTCCTGTCTCAGCAGGAGATCCAAATTCCAATTTGACCTCCCGTTGTTGGCCAAAGGAGTCAAATTTTGGTCCATAATATCCCCCACTACTTCCAGGTCTCACGCGGATTTTATTTGGAGCTGTTATAATCAGAGTGGGAAAGCATGTAGCAAACAGTTCATAAAACTCTCGGAGCGAATCCTTAGTATCTTTCGTTCCGTTGATCTCAAAGTCTGTTTGTGCGACACGCTCAAGTGCCTTTTTCTCACGTGTTCCCTGCTCTTTACCCCATGGCTGCCTGAGCTTCTCAAGGAGTGTGTCATTTCCACTAGGATCTCCGTTGGCCACACGGTCCAGAATTGCCGGAAAAGACTGGCTCTCGCACGTACAAGGAAAAGTTAGGCCATAGGTTTTTTGCCACTCTTGCTGTGATGCGTAAAACGATACAAATTCACGTAAGCCTGCCTCTCTAAAACGACTCTCAATTAACTCAGGAGCAGGTTTTTCAGCTGAGATCTTGTCTCTGAGACGTTCTTGCCCGAGCTTATAGGAACCGGTCGCAATAGCTCCTGCCGCGGTAAGCCCTGCTACTCCACCAACAAATTTTCTTCTTGAGAGCCTTATTCCACTCCTTTCATCCATATACGATCAAGGAATTATGATAATTAATAACTTAGAAATATAAGCTGCAATTTCACTATATGATTGTTATGGAATATGTGTCAATAGCGGTGTGTTTTTTTGCAGTATCATACTGTCAGCAAATAACTTAGAACGTGTTTGCATGAATAGGGCTCACTTGATAAAATAGACGCGGCCAATTGAATTCTGAATTCTTGATTCATAATTCTAATTGCCCCCGTAGCTCAACGGATAGAGCAGGTCGGTTCTAACGACAAGGTTGGGGGTTCGATTCCCTCCGGGGGTACCGCGTCAAACGCGGCTTCGCAAGAAGACGTGTTTGTAAGCGTGTCGCAGTACACCACGTTTGACGTGGTTCGACGCGACTTCCGCTAAAGTATATTATTACAATGGAAACGTCAGACGTTTCACCGCGTCAAACGTGGTTTTATGTATATATTTTGTTCTTCTATAGAGACAAAGGTTTTTACATTGGATTTACTACTAGTTTATCTTGATTTTATGGCCCAAAAGGAGTATCATTCCCTCTATGTCACGAATAGTTGAGGCAGGAGCACTTCTGGGACCGAGCCATGAGACAGCGGCTACACGCCTCCAGGAAGCAGAAGCAACCAAACAGTTAGCTCATAATTTTACTATCCTCTCAGGTATTGTTCCCCGTTTTGCAGAAGGACCTGTGTTTACTGCATCACATGACACTGTAGAGTGGAAGGCACAACGACAAGGTAACGGCTCGTTTTCAATCACACGAACTGAGCTAGTGAAACCCGATTCAGATGCACCTGGGAATCATGCTGTAGAGTCGCTTTTGGTTAACTGCGATGAATATCCCTCATCCGCTACTGCAAATCCTCGGATTTCTTATGAAGCAGGTAGTATACGAGATCCTGAATTAGCCCCTCCTCAGGATATTGACTTAGCTCTCCCGAACAGGGCAGATGATCCTA
This sequence comes from uncultured Gammaproteobacteria bacterium, assembly GCA_964457405.1. Taxonomy (GTDB): domain Bacteria; phylum Patescibacteriota; class Microgenomatia; order Levybacterales; family UBA12049; genus CAYWEP01. The sequence goes on along the minus strand of CAYWEP010000019.1, from coordinate 13,522 downwards.
GCCAGGTGGCTCAAGTGACCAGTGTTGCGAGGGATTTTTTGGGTCGCTTTGCAGATTTTGCTCTTGATATTAGAAAGACACATGAATTCGTCCATCCATGGCTTACAGAAGATGAGGTTGACGCTATAACGAAAAATTTCATGCAGTATTTTTCTGAACAGACAACTACAATCCCAGGACTTGAGCGGTTTTCCTCTTATCTTGTGAATGAATGGATTACTGGAGATTTTGGAGATATTGATAATTTGACTCCTGATGGCTTGCCATTTTACAGAGTAGCACGACGAGGGAATCTTCTTCATCTTGAAAAAGTGTCGGCTGACACAGAAGGTCTTAATGAACTATTTGTAAAAAATGGGCATACTCACTCATTCTTACATGTGAAAGGACCCGGGAACGGTGGAAATAGCGCCATTCACGCCTACACACCTAGAGTTTTATCAACAGCACAGGACCAGACAACACGGATCGGTTTTGGCATTGTGCAGGAATTTTTGGATCTTGTGCGACGAGAGGAATTCCCACAAGCCGCAGAACCAACTCCTGATATGATTTTGGGGCGGTTAGGGAAATTTACACCTCGGACATTTTTACGAAAAGGTGAATATCATGCGGCTAAAGAAGCTATTCTTGCTATGCTTCAGAACGCTGTTGCAGAAAGAGATGCGCAAGCGGCAGATAAACTGGCAGGCGTGCAAGATAATGGATCAGAAACCGTAGAGCTTACCAATGGCGAGGATGGCAATGAGAAATGGAGTATCACCCGCTCTGTTGTTGATGGCCAGCCGCAGACCGTTGTGACTGTGATAAAACCATCTGAAAGAGCCCCCATGTATTGGGACACTAAAGGTGATGGTAATAGAGTCGAGATTAGAATCGACGCACCTGATCAGTATGACTATAGCTTTTCTGATAGGAACCAGAAACGCCTATCGGTTACTCATTATGTCAATCACGCCCTAAAAGATCCACGAGTCGGATCCAATACTGCAGGAATCGTTCTTGATATAGTTGATCGCTTCACATCTCTTAAGACAAATACTCCGATTAAGGAAACGATATATTGAGATTACATCCATACTATTTTTTGTCATTTGTATCAAGCTGTGTTGATTGGATATTGTTGAAAAACAATGCTCCAATCCTTCAAAGTATCGACAAAATCATCTATAATGGTGTTTGTCAGAATGTAATCGTGGGGTACTCAGTGCAAAATTAGTCTCTTCAATATTGCGAATAGATTGATATAACGATCCAATCTCTTGCTTCAGTTTTCTTAACACCCTTACGGGAGTCGAACCATAAGTTTAACTGCTATTTAAATATGTTCTTTTCGTCTGAAATTACCCCAGTTTTGCCTCAAATTACTATGAAAGCACGTTCGTCATTCTGGGGACGAACGAAGTGAGGACTCCAGAATCTCTCTAGCTTCAACGTGAGAGATCCTGGACAAGCCCTTCGACAAGCTCAGGACGTTGCCAGGATGACGAGAAATGAGTATAAAGTGGGGTAATGTCAGTCTTTTCGTGTAAGTGCTCACTGAGCACAGAAAGCTAGCTTCAGCGACATGCAATTACTTGTGATTTTTGATTAACGCTCAAGGCTAAGGACATACCCCCAGTGAGCAGTTACCTTTTCGCGTATTGACTTTAATCGTATTATCTGATAATCTGAAAATATGAAAGCAGTTAGCATAATTCGTGACCGAGGACAATTGACTATTCCTGATAATATCCGGAAGATTATAACCTGGGCAAACCCTATGTCCGCTGTTACTATTTCCCTTACTAAGCCTGATGAAATTGTTATTACCCCTCATCAATATCAAAGAGAAGTTGATTGGGATAAATTGTGGAAACAAATTAAGCGAGTACGTGCTTTTAAGGGAAAAGGACGAGGTAATCTTTCAGACTTCGTTGTAGAAGATAGGGAGTCAAGAAGATAATGAAACAGATTGTAACGGATAGCTCAGTATCTGTGAAATGGATAAATCAAATTAATGAGGAACTTTTAGATCAAGCAGATAAACTCCTTAAAGATGCACAAGTTGGTGTAGTAAACCTTTTAGCTCCAGAGCTTTCAAAATACGAAATCGGCAATGCTCTCTTAAAAAAGAAATTAGAATTAGCCATGGCTTTTGAATCCTTGGGCACTGTTTATCAGTTACCGATTACCTTCATTTCCGAATCCGAAGAATTGGCAAAAGAGACTTATCGAATTGCAGAAAAAGCAGGAATTACTTACTATGATGCGAGTTTTGTAGCCTTAGCAAAACTAGAAAGCGCTGCTCTTGTAACTAATAATCCCAAGCACCAAGGAAAGACAGATGAAGTTAAGGTAATATCTCTTGCTGATTATTAATCTGCTTCTTCAGAAACACACCATAGGCATCCATAAGTCTGAATATCCAAAGCAAAATCTGTTCGAATAGACTTGCACTGATAGTCCATTTTCTTAACCTCTGTTGTGCCACCTACCTAACCCTGAAGAAGAGGAGGTTTCCTATCAGTAAGGAGACGATTGAGGCGTCTGGAGTATTGAAATTTGATAGATTCGTATTGTTGAATATAAAAACAAGCACAGTAAACAATACGGCAACGGTCGCGCCATAGATCATCTGTCTTTTCTTATTAACAGGCGATGTCATCGGCTCAGGAAGCATCAAAAATGCATAGAACAGTGTTCCAGGGCTCAGAAGTGTTGCAAAAATTGACTGAGGAGAAAAAGAAGCAGATGTTATCGCAGATAAAACGCCCAGGATTACAAGATAAGCTGCCATTGAATAATAGCGTTTCAGTCTATAGCCCGAAACGTAAAATATGCCGATGACAGCAACTAAAATCAGGAGGTTCTGAATATTAAGCCACGAACCGCTGTAAAAACTCGGCCCCCACCAGGAAGGATTGAGTCCAAAAAGCACCCACCCAATTAATAATCCAGAGGCTGCGGGATTGAAAACGTGTCGTGAACCAATGCGTAGAAAGTTTTTTTTCGCCATCGCGGAGGCAGCGATAACAAGGATCTGCCACCACAAATCGCTCGGGTCAATAATAAGCGTCAATATCAAGCCGGTAACAATTGCGCCGAATGGAATGAAGAGCTTTCCCCGTCGTATATAGGTAAAGACAAGATCACTCCCTACGGTAGAACCAAGACAAAACAGAAGAAGGGAAAGTGAAAGAGAGAGAGCAAGATGGTTGCTGGTGAACGCAAACAAAACAAGGAGGATACATGCTACTTGCACCTTTGTATTATTGACAACTACTTTCATAAAATTATTCTATACCTTCCTTGTTTCGTGAGGTATAATACCTTTGATTCATGATTCCGATTTCCGATGCCGAGCACAAACCAAGACGGTTTCCTTTTATTAACATAGCATTGATCCTCATCAATGTCTATGTATTTTTTCTCCAACTGACGACATCTGACCCCGAAGGGTTTATCTATACTTATGCGCTTGTTCCTGCGAACATCAGTTTTTCTGACTGGTCAACGCTCTATCCGTTTATAACCTCAATGTTTCTTCACGGCAGCATTTTGCATATTGCGTCAAACATGATATTTCTCTGGGTTTTTGGTGATAATGTTGAGGGAGAGATGCCGCCATTTGTTTATCTGATTCTCTACCTCGGATCCGGTATTGTCGGTGGTTTATCACAGTACATACTTGCTCCGACCTCTACTATCCCCATGCTTGGCGCGTCGGGAGCTGTCGCAGGCGCTTTGGGAGCGTATTTTATCCTGTTCCCGCACCACCAGATAAAAACACTTATCCTTCTCCCCTTCTTCCTCACGACAGCAAGGATAAGCGCGTCAGTCATGCTTGGGTACTGGATTGTTTTACAAATTGTTTCAGGCTCAGGTGCGTTGGGAGTCACAATGGGTCAGGAAGGCGGCATTGCGTATCTTGCCCATATCGGAGGTTTTATCGCAGGCATAGTCTTTGCCTGGCTTTTTGCACGGCGCGATCGAGGCATAATAACCGAGTAATATGGAAATTGGAAAACTCATCGTTATTACCGGCATTATTTTAATCATAGTTGGCATAGTGTTTACATTCTTCTCAGGCGCTAGCGGTATTCCGAGATTACCGGGAGATATTTATATAAAGCGGGGTAATTTTACGTTCTACTTCCCTATCGTCACTTCAATCGTTATTAGTATTATTTTAAGCCTAATTATCCGCTTTTTCCTGCGAAAATAATTGAACCCAGCCTCCCGCTATGCTATACTTCACTCACTCCTAATTCGTTTAGAAATTAGGATTTAGAAATTAAAAATTCTCAATTGGTAGACAATTGAGCACGGTGGATGTAGCTCAACAGTAGAGCGTCAGGTTGTGGACCTGAAGGTCGCGGGGGCAGCACCCGTCTTCCACCCAAAACCGAAATGTTAGAACCCAAAAAAGCCTTTTGCGTTGATATTTCGGGCAATTCGAAGGTTCGAGCCGTTTTATTATCATTTAATTGGCTAACAACCTTTTGGATGTACTCAAAAGGATTTCGAATCTGAATTTGAATGGTTTTGTCTTTCAGAATGAGGTTCGAGCCAATAACACGAAGAATTGTTTTCCTCTGTTCAACAGAACCATTGGTAAACCTTTCCTTAATGTTTTTAACGAGGTCAAAGGTCTGAATGGCAAGATTACTCCATTCAGTGACATGCGTGTCTATCTTCTCGAGCTCTTCTGATAATTTTTTCTTTTCAAGCTCTAATTCTTGCTTCCTTGCCATGCCTTCTTCTGCGGTTAGCATTCCCGAAAGTGTCATATTAACGAGCCTCCCTATCTTTTTAACAACCTCCTGATATGCCTGCTCTGCTGTTTTGTACTTTGCCTCTCGTAATTTCTCTTGATTACCATGCATAACTTTGAGCCATTTAATAGCCCATTCAACAAAGCGAGGTGAAAGCTGTAAGCCGTTAAGATATTCCAATACTTGTTCTTCAAGTACCTCTGCTCGAATGTACGGCTGAGAACATTGTTTACCTTTCCATTTCTTTGTACACCGATAATACACAAAAATTTGAGAAGTTCCATTTTTGTAGAACTTAGTTTTTACCTCACTTGTGATTGCTCTTCCACATTCACCACATTTCATAATACCCGTTAGTAAGTCCGTATGAATTGAACCTCTTGGATGTGCTCTCTTTGAGAGAATATCTTGAACGAGGTCAAATTCTTCGTCAGTCAACATTCTTTTGTGAACACCATTTGTATATAATTTCCCTGCATAAATGTATCTTGTGCCTGTGTAAAAAGGATTTTTCAACATTTGATATAGTTGCGTTCTACTTACTATTTTTCCTCTGTTGCTTCTTACTCCTAATTCTTCTGCCTTAAACCATAATTGCTGAACGGAGTAATTACCAGTAAGGAAATTTTCGAATAAGTTTTTTACAAGAGTAAATTGTGTAGGGACTGGTTCTATGTCCTTTTCTCCTTGTTTTTTCTCGACACAATTGCGGTAGCCAGGCGGAGCAAGTATAGGAGCAATGCCTCTATCAAGTTTTGACTTAATTCCTCGTGCTGTATCTTTGCGGAGGTCAGTTATAAACTTTTGTGATTGTGCGCCCTCTATTGCCATAATAAAGTCACTGTCAATCTGCCTGTATGTTCTTTCAGGCGTAATGATTTCTTCAATTTCACCGCTTTGTAACAGCCAGCGAAGCGTGCCTTCGTCAACGGGATTTCTTGAAAGTCTGTTTAGTTTCCAACAAAAGATACCTTTAATGTCATGCCTTTGGTATATAAATTCAATCATTCTATTAAATTCTGGTCTGCCTGGCATTTTTGCTGATTTGCTCTCCTTGAAAGTTTTAAAAGTAGATATGTTGCGTTTTAATTTTATCTCTTCTATAGCTTCTATTTGGTCTGGGATAGACTGCACCTGTCTGTCCTCAGCCTCTTCACTTTTTCGAGCATAAATGAGATAGTGCTTCTTTTCGGTCTTGTCGCTAACTTGGTTGTTTTGGTACATTTCTAACTCTCCTAGTTTCATTTTACTCCATTCTCGGTTCCTTGTATCAAGCAGTCGAATAGTTGAAGTAAACTTTGTGCTTTTGTAGTAGCTTCTTCATCACTCAGTTCAACGCCGAACTCTTTTTGGTAAATTGCTTCAAACTCCTCAATTGCTTGTTTTAATTCTTCGGGTGTCATAGGATAAGAGTTTTAGTGTTCTTGCTCCTCTGTTTCTCTTAGAGATTCATTTATAAGCTCCATATCTTCATCAGACAAACCTAAATTATCCTTAGAAGAAACTAAAGAATACCTATCTTGCTGACTTGGAATTTCGTGCATTTCCGCAGAGGAATCATGAATATCTGCAGGAGAAGTCAGCGTTTCTGCAGGTAAGTCCTGATTTTCTGCAGGATAGGTCTTTCTTAACTGCCAGTCTTCAAAGTCTTTTACTCTCAGATATCCATTACTTGCATCAAGAAAAATTCCTTTTTCTAACAAACTTTTTTTGTGTCTACTAACAGTTGAGTCGCTATCCCAGCCACACAAGTATGCAAGTTCTGAGTTTGTTGCCTTAAATAGTCCGTAGGTTTCAAGATGGCGTCTATCCCAGTCAGTGATAGCAATAGCTATCTCATACAAAATGAATTCCTCTTGATTTAATGTTTTAGTTACAAGTAACATAATTCTGTACCTGTTTGCCTTCTGATAGCCTCTTAGTTTCTTGACTAATCTTTTGTGTTCCATATACATCTCTCCGTTCACTAGCTATTCACTTCCGCGCAAATAGCCTGTCTTTAAGAGTTCTCAGTGCATCATTAAACACTCGTGCACTAACCACAAGCTCTCCCGACCAGTATTGCTCGGAAAGCTGTTCGCATAATTGTCTATTTTCGAATACAAACCAGCAGAAAGATTCTTCCTTTTGAAGGCGGAGAAATTTTACAGATTTACAAAGGAGAGCTGCAGCTTCGCCTATATCTTTCACAAGATATTCATTACGAGAAACGGTTGATTTAGAGGTGATATCCATATAGTTTTGCTCCATATACACGCAACAAAAAAGGCTATGGTTATATTTTTCCATAGCCTCTTCCTTAACCTGTGACAGAACTGTTTTGACTTATGTCACACCTAATCTCTTATCTAACTCTTTTAATCTTTCTTTGTCCTTTCGCATGATACTTCTATTTTGTTTATCTCTAGCGAGACTCTCTTCCCCAAAAAGAGAGTCCATAATGTCGTAGATGTTGTTGCTTTTCTGGGATTCTTTTTCTATGGCAATCTTTCTATCAATTGTTCTTGACAGTCGTGGGTCTATTCTCGCTTTTTGAGCTGGAGATAGTTTTTCAAACTCAAAATCAACAAGAAGTTTGGCAAGTTTCCAGTCATTGGCGTGAGGTCTCCTAAAAAACTCAATACTTACAGTATCTTTCTTCGAATCAACTAAAAAGTTTATGAACGGAGCGTCAAATCTATCATATAAGATATACCAGACTATGTAAAAGGTGAACAGTTTTTTAGGCAGCTTTGTTTCTTGTAATACCCTGTTAACCAGTTTTTTCAGTTTAGTTTGTAGAAATTCGTCATTTAAGAGTTTTTCTCTTGAAGGATTTAGCTTCCTAAGTTCTTCAATTTCATATTGAAATTTTTTGTTTGTAAGCAATCTTTTGAGCAATGTGAGATTTTCATCATAAATTGCTTTTGTTAATTGGTTAAATGACTTCCTAAATTTATCAATATCCATATTCATTCATGAGTAATTATATCAACTGTCTACAATCTGTATTTTGGGTTAGTAGAGAAAGACCGTCTTATCCTAGACTGGGTGGGCTTAAGAGTTGTTATTGAAAAACTACTGGTATACCTGCTGATACTTGGATAATATGTTTGTAATACCTTCTTGCTCTCCTTTTAATGCTCTGTCAATGTTTTCCTTTTGTGCGTCTGTTAATTCTTTGTCGTAGAGAATTTCGCCTCTTAATTTTGTGAGTTCGTTCCATCTGCCATTATATAAATTCATAGCCTCTTGAACTCTATCATTTGCAATCAAGTCTAACGCGGTCTTTGTGAGACTCTCGGCTATTGCCTTTTGCTCTTGGAGGATTCTAGTCTCTTTTGAGTTTGTCTCATCAACAACCGCTTCAGTATCAACCTTATTCTGTGTTGTAGTTGGAGTCAGAATTTGAGTAGGTATTGGCGTCTGGTTTGAATTGTTGCTGTACCTTGCAGGATTTATAGCCGAAATGAGAAATGTGGCTAGCAAAGGTATGCCAACAAAGACAATGAGAAGTATTGTGAAACAACCCAGTCCTTTCCTCCTGTTTCCAGCATTACCTCTTACCTGAGTTCTATAAGATTCTTCTTCCTCAATTTTACTTTTTTCTTCTTCTGATAACGTCATACTCTCAGTCATTATGGTAACAAATAGTTGGTGTAAAAACAACAAGTTTCTGAAGCCAAAAGGTTACTGATAGTAGGTTCAAGATGGGTTGACTAATTGATAAGCTTTCGGTATGATAACTAAGAGCGACAAAAGGCTTGGTAAGAGAATACAAAGATTAAGAAAAAAAGCAGGTCTTACTCAAGAGCAACTTGCCGAAAAAGTAGGAATAAGCATGAAATACGTTCAGTTTATTGAGAATGCTAGAAGAATACCTGCATTGAAAACACTTTATAGGATAGCTCGAGCGTTAGGAGTGAAGTCTTCTGACCTATTCAATTTTTGAAATTGGTGTCTATTGTTCTTGGTCTTATTATCTAATATAATTAAGTTGATTTATGAAGAAGTTACCTCTATTTGCATCTTTCTTTGTTTCTGTCTTATTGCTTATCTTGCTCATAAACCCCACGAGTCTAAATGCCGCAACAAAATCTGTCTGTATTGATGCGGGACATGGCGGAAGTGATATTGGCACTTCTAACAATGAAATTTTGGAGAAAGACCTCAATTTAGATGTTGCCAATAGGTTAGCTGCGTTGCTTACAAGCAATGGCTATGGGGCTTACCAGACACGAATTGATGATTCCACCCTCTCCAACAATGACCGCTACACATTCTGTAATAGCAAAGGAGCAAGCATTGTAGTCTCCATCCATCACAATGGCTCTACAAACTCGTCTCTTGACTACTCATTAGGTCTCTACATGAAGAAAGTTGATGTTGAGTTAGCAAAGAGTATAGTGAATGCAGTCTCATCAGGACTTGGAACAGATAATCACGGAATCAGTAGATATGCCTCTGGCGTTCTTCTCAAAGCCAAGATGCCAGCAGCCATGAGCGAAGGATTCTTCCTTACTAACACAGAGGAATACAATTTACTCAATAGCACCACTGTTGACCGCAGGCAAGATGAGGCTCAGGCTTTGTACAATGGCATTGTAAACTACTTTGCTTCCCAGTAGGATAAATACACGTCTATAATGTGTTATAGACTTACTCTTGGATGGGGTTTTCGCGAAACGAACTGAATTTTTCTACATTTACATCAACAGCCATAGGAGCAGTGACTTTTTCTCCTTCTCTCATTCTTTGCAGCCTCTCTAATTCATGGAGTGCCTTGTAGAGTCGATTTTCAATGGTTGTCTCGTAGCGGGTGTAGATATTTGTTAGACGCTCCACATTATCAGGACTGAGTTTTGGAGCATATCCTATCCATTTAGCGTCTGGGTCAGGCAAAGGCAGTAGTTCATATTTGCCGCCTATTTTTTGAAGAGGATTAAATGTAGCTTTGAAATACTCGCCTTCCGCTTTTGCGACCCTATAGAGTTTTACATAGCAGGTTGCAATTCTCTCAACGAGCAGTTCTTCTATCACTCCTTTTGGGTTAAGTTCTTGAACAAACTTCTCAAAGACATACTCATACATTTCCTGCTCATATTCAGTAATGGTTTGTCTCAGAATTGCGTGCTTTTGAGCATTGTATTTAGAGACAGCTTTTCCTTCCTCTGTCTTGACCCCACCAAGTTGAGGATTTTGTACATTAGCTTGTTGTTGCGCATCACTTACCATAGGTAAAAATATCTGTTATGCTTATATTATACACCTATCCGCTACACGCCTCTAATCTAAAAACTCCTTAGGATTGGTGCGGTATCCCGTCAATAACTTCATTCGAGTAAGAAGTTCTGCTTGAAGCGCTTTTAGTCTTTTGAACTTTCCTCTTAATAATATACTTGGGTAACTACCAATTCGTGGAGATGCAAGGCTATCAGCTATTAGCCTGTTAAGAAGCATGTCTGCTTTTGCATACGAGACTTTCATTATTCTTTGTATTTTTGCTGTGGAAATATACTTACTGTTTGAGAATTCTTTTAGTGCTTGGGTATATAATTCATCATCATTTCTGACTCCTTTTTCTGTTGTTTCAGCAAGTGGATTTGAGAGTTTCATGTATTAAGGCAGACTCTCACAGGCAATTCCATCATGGTCTGCATCTAACCTATCTACATTGTTTGTCGGGCTTCCGCCTTTGGATTCAAAATATGCCTGCGCCTCTGCATGTGTAGCAAAATCTGAACAATCCTTGTCGCCGCCCGAGTAAGTACTGGTAGAACCCGTTGTGCCACCAGATGTGTTGGTTGTCGGTTGCTGTTGAGTAGTGCTTGTACTTCCTGTTGTCTTTTTTGGTGCGGCGTATCCTACACAAGCATCATCAGCCCATAAGCCTTTCTTTGCTTCTCGTGCTTCTTTCTCTGCTTGCTTATACACTTGTTGATACTTGTATGGTGTATTGTATGTATACTCGTTTGCATACCCCAGAGCAATTGTTACTTTTCCGTAATCTACGCTCCCGTCATCAGTAAATACATAGCGTAGGAGACGCTGGTACTTATCTCTGTCGCCTTGAGTTGAGTCAGATTCAAGCCATAGTTTTTTGTCTGTATCTTCAAAGTAAAGTTTAGCATGTCTTGACGCTTCTGCACCGAAGCACTGTACTGTCTTTCTTGGGTCAACAATTTCTGGTGTGTCTATGCCTATTACTCTAATGGTTTCATTCTTTCCGTTAATTGAAACTGAAATTGTATCACCATCAACCACTCTTACTAAGGTTGCTTGCTGTCGTGTATCTGGTGTTGGAGTGGGTTCTTCTGTGGGAACAGGAGTATTGGTTGGTTGTGTTGTTTGAACACCTGCAACATCTGGCTTTGTTGTTTCCTGTTGTTTTACAACATTCTTTGATGTATTTGATGAATTTATGCCACCTATGAACCATGCAGAACCAAGAGGCAGAGTAATAAGTACTATTATTGCAATAGCTATATTCCTTGTTTTGACATCTCCTATTTTTCTATATGCAAGATATGCCAATCCGCCCCCAACGAGGAATGGCAGAAACATGAAGCCAATTATGAAAGCAATTGGAATAGTAACAAACTTCTTTTTACCTGCAAAGAAAGGTTTCATCCATGAAAGTCCCATTGCAGAGCAATTCTACCATACTCTAGCATAGGAGTAACATAAGTAAGGTGAGGCTGGATAATGTCTAGCTTTTGTAATATACTCTGCCTTAACTATTTCATGAATGACAAAGACAAACTAATTGCAAAAAGTGTGGCACTGGCGGTTGTGGAAGAGATTGTTTCTAAAGTTCCAGGTCTGAGCCTTGCCTACGGTCTATCAAAGGCTCTCTTTGGTGCTGGGATGAAGTTGAGACAACAAAGAGTCTTGGAATGGGTTGAGATGGTAAGAAGCAACCCCTCAATTTTTACCAAAGAGGTGCTGTTGGATGAGAGCTTCCAAGATGGTTTCGTTGCAGCATTAGAGAGATATTTGATAGAGCGAAATGAAGAAAAAAGAAAGATTTTTAGGAGTATATTTTTAGGTTTTGCCCAAGCAGAAAACAAAGAGAGATTCGCTCTTGAAAAATTTACCCATACTTTGACTCAATTGAATGAGATTGACATTGAGGTTTTACGAGATGTGAAAACTGATGAATATGGTGAAAACTACCAAATTTACGGCAATAACGCGAACAAGATTGATAACATTTATAATCTGATAAATCTCGGTTTGCTTTTTAACACAACGGGCACAAGAGGAGGCGTTGACCCAAAAAACTCACCATTTGTAAAGATTTCAATGTTTGGCAGAGAGTTTATTGAATACATTAAAAATTAAAATGGACAATCAACTACTTATTAACCTTTTAAGTGGTCTTGTAGGCTCAATTGTCGGAGCTGTCATTGGTGCTTGGGCAACTTTAAAGACATCAAAAGACAGCTTGAATGCTGTGTATAAACAGGAGCATAAAAGGAGAGCTTATAATGAGAAGAAGCAAAATATCTCTGTAATCCATGGCTTACTTAAGGAACTTAAAGAAAATCAGGCAATTGCACAAGACTGGCAAACAAAAACCAATAAAGTGTCTATGAGCCGTGAGGCCTGGGCAACTTACAAAGGCAACACTTCTTTCATGCCCGAAAAACTCCAAAGAAACCTCCCTTATACCTACTATCTCGTCTCGAACTACAACTCCTATGTTGAGTATGACAGGACTGCCCTCTCTTATGGTGCTGGATATGTAGACGACAAAATTAAAGCGGCAGCAGAAAAGTTTGCTGGTGATGTGGGCGGGGTTATTGCCCAGCTTGAAGGCTTACTTAAGTAAAAATATGAATGACAAGGCTCAATGGTTAAATAGCTTTATTGCGGAAGTCATTGATGGTTGGATGCTCAAGGACCTTGAGAGATTATTGAATGACATTCCCCATCGCCCAAGCGAGGCTGGAAACTGTAATTTCCCTATTGCCTTGTATATCTTTGCTTGCATTGAGTTTCTCGGCCAACTTACCCCTACCACACCCATTAACCAAATCCAAGGTTATACGAGAGACAGCATTATGGGTTTCATAGATGACTTCTTCCCAGATGATTTCAAACAAAAGATACATCCATATAGAAACAACTTTGTAAATATCTTTCGCAATGGTTTGGCGCATAATTACTTTGCAAAGGCTGCTGGCATAAGCAGGACGGAGAGAGAACCATTACAGGTTAATGACCAAGGAATGTTGATTTTGGACGCAGACCGTTTTACAGATGCCTTTAAATTGGCAATTGAAAAGCTCAAAGGAGCAATAAATACTGACATTAATTTAGCAGAAAGAATGGTTGACAGATATAATAGCCAATATCAACAAAATTTGAGATTTAGAACAACCCCTACCACAACCCGTATCTCTGGAGCTTCAATTACACATCCAAGTATGGCTAGAAACCTCACTACCACAACCATGCCGCAACCACCCAAGCCCAATAAGGCTTAAATTAAAGGCATAAGAATTGTTGTGATTTTTGGTAGACTAACTCTGGGTACAGAAAGACTTGCATCATCTCTTTCGGATTTCTGAAATCCTCAACTAGCCCCTGCCAATTCTCTGGTCGCGTTATATCATAGAGTCGCAAACGCAGTTCTGAAAAATACCAACTCTTGCCGTGGGAGAGTGCTATAATAAGTCCTGACATCATTTGGTAAACTACCCACAAAATTTAATACTTTAACTCAAGAAATCTTTTCTTTACATTAAACGTTATTCTCTCGAAATAATTAAAAAATCCTT
>CAYWEP010000018.1:0-17926 GCA_964457405.1 uncultured Gammaproteobacteria bacterium | reverse complement strand
CTGCTTGATTTTGATAAGGAGATTTGCTTCGCCTTTGACATTAAGAAATGTTTCTTGCTGGCCGGCAAATGATGCCGAGGGAAGATCCTCAGCGGTGGCAGAGGATCTTACAGCGACAAGTGCTTCGTCGAGTACGCCACCGAGCCGTTTATATGCATTGAAGATTTCCTCAATCAGCTCTTCAGACATTGTTCCTTTCATAATCACACTTTTGATAAGTGCAGATACCTGACTGAGTGATTCGGGACGATCGTAATTGACCGTTGTCATGAGGTGTTTAATTTTTACTGTGAGGTTATTCTCTCTGAGGTATTGAAAATACGCTTTGGCGGTGACAACAAACCCATTTGGGACAGGGAATCCTGCCTGAATCATTTCGCCTAAATTTGCTCCTTTGCCGCCGACAGAACCGACATCATGTTTGTCAACTTCGGAAAACCACAAAATCAAATTGGTTTTGTGTATCACGTTTTCCATTATGGCAAAATCTTAATAAAAATTGCAAGGAGCTATTGCTGGCTCTTTACTTTCCTCAAATAAGTCGGTTTAATAAAAGGAGCTGCCCGTTTTGTATGAGCTGCGGTTTGTTGTATGGGGCTCACCGATGATCAGTTAAAGAAGATTTTACTGCAGTCAAAACTCCTTGACGATAAGGGGATAGCAGAGCTTGCGGAAGCTGCAAAAGACGCAAAGACCGGCTTCATTGATGCGCTTTTGGGAAAAGGGGTAATAACGGACGAGAATTTGGGTGTCCTCACCGCGGATTTCCTCAAGGTTCCATTTGTTTCACTTTCAAAAATCACTATTCCCGAAAACGTGCTCACTATTGTTCCTGAGCGGTTTGCGAGAAAACACAAGGTCGTCCCATTTGCTCGTGATCAGAAGGCCATACGCATTGCAATGGCTGATCCCACTAGAACAGACATCATAGAGATGGTTTTCCGAAAGACCGGCCAAATGGTTATCCCGCACCTTGCGACCGCGCAGGATATCCATAATGCATTTGGCCTGTATCGCCGGGATATACAAAAGTCATTTGATACGCTCATTGCAACGCAAGCGGGGATATCGTTTACCAGCGCGAATGCGCCGACCGAGAGAATTGTTGATTTGATTATTAATTATGCTTATCAAGATAAAGCTTCGGATATACATATAGAACCCGAGGAAAAAGATTCACTCGTCCGATTTCGCGTCGACGGCATTCTGCACGACGTTCTTGTGATGCCCAAAAGCATCCATGACCAAATTATTACGAGAATTAAAGTCTTGTCGAAGCTTCGTACAGATGAGCACCTCAGTCCTCAGGATGGGAAAATGCGCCATGAGCTTGCGGAGGAATCTCTGGATATCCGTGTATCAGTTATTCCAATTGTCGATGGAGAAAAAGCAGAGCTTCGCCTCCTCTCATCAAAATTTCGGGTGTTTTCTCTCCTGGAGCTTGGCATGAATGAACGGGATTTGGAGCTAGTCAAGAACTCGTATAGCAAGGCCTACGGTATGATTCTTTCAACTGGACCGACAGGTTCTGGGAAAACGACGACCATTTATGCAATCTTGAAACACCTCAATATACGATCTAAAAATATTACAACAATCGAAGATCCGGTCGAATATCGTATACAGGGAGTAAATCAGATACAGGTAAATACGAAGACAAATTTGACCTTTGCAAACGGTTTGCGCTCTATTTTACGCCAAGATCCCAATATTGTTTTTGTCGGAGAAATACGAGACAATGAAACAGCGGGTATAGCGGTAAATGCGGCGTTGACCGGTCACTTGGTGCTGTCGACGATGCATACAAATGATGCGGCAACAGCGCTTCCGCGGTTGGCAGACATGGATATAGAGCCATTTTTGGTTGCATCAACAGTTACCGTAATTATTGCGCAGCGCTTGATGCGACGAATTTGTGAGATCTGTAAAACCGAAACACAGGTTGCGCGTGAGAATCTGGCGAAAAATCTTCCAAATGAAATATTTGTCAAACATTTTGGTAACAGTCCAATCGTTAAGATTTATCGAGGTACCGGATGCAGGATTTGCCACCAGACGGGGTTTCAAGGGAGGGTAGGCGCATTTGAAGTTTTGGAAGTGAGTAATGAAATTCGGAAGTTGATCACAAGAAAAGAAGACTCAGATACTATCGCTAAACAAGCAGTAGCAGAGGGGATGACGACGATGCTTGATAATGGATTGGATAAGGTTGTCAAAGGGGTCACGACAATAGAGGAAGTTTTGCGTGTGACAAAAGTTGAGTCTCTGTGATCCCGGAACAAAACTATGAGTGAAGAGCGTATTTCTCTATCAGGGAATGAAAAATATACGTTTATCAGCAATTTGGCAACGATGCTGTCTGCAGGAATCCCGATTCTTGAAACAGTCGACTCACTCCTTGAGGATGCGAAGGGTCACCAAAAAAAACTGTTGCAGATTATCAGAGAGGATCTGATGCAGGGAAAAAGATTGTACATGAGCTTTGCCAAATTTCCCAGCGTGTTTGATAAGGTAACCGTTAACATTATTAGGGCATCTGAGGAGGCGGGAACGCTGAACGTGGCGTTATATGACATTACAGTGGGTATTAGAAAGGATATGGAGTTTTCAGATAAGATAAAGTCGGCGCTTTTTTATCCTATTTTTGTTATGGTTGTGTTTTTTGGCGTACTGCTGATGATACTTGTTATCGTGATCCCGAGAATATCGTTAGTATTTTCCCAACTCAATGTTGTATTGCCATTGCCAACAATTATACTCATTTTTGTTTCAAATGCGCTCTTGCAACACACCGTCCCAATATCGGTTTTATTTTTACTTATCGCCGTCTCGAGCGTCTATCTTTATCGCAAAAATCGACGTGCTTTTCTTCTCGCATTTTTTTCTCTCCCGTTTCTCTCAAGTCTCGCTAGACAGATAGACTTGACAAGGTTCAGTCATAGTATGTACCTTTTAGTTAATGCGGGTATTCCCATAACTTCGGCGCTTGACCTGACACGCGACGTCGTTATAAAAAAGGAAGTGTCTGAGACAATCAATCATAGCATTCAGGTTGCATCCTCCGGGAGAAAGCTGTCTCAGGCGTTTAAGGAGAGAAGAAGCGTTATCCCGGGTATTATGATAAAGATAACCGAGGCCGGGGAAAGGACAGGGTCTTTAGAAAAGTCGATGGAGGATATTTCGATTTTCCTTGAGTATCAGGTAGGGAAGACGCTCCAAACGCTCACAGTGCTTTTGGAGCCTGTTATGATTATTGCTGTTGGTGTTTTAGTTGGAGGAATGATATTGGCAATTATTGCGCCAATATATAATCTTATCAGTCAAATTGGGGGAAGATAAATGAAAGAATTACAAGCGGGCATCACCTATATAGAAATTATGATTGGATTGGCGATGTTTTCGCTTCTTATGACTTTAACAACAATACATTTTCCCTCGCTTGTACAGAAAGCGTCTCTTGACGCCACGGTCCTCACGACTATTTCCGATATTAAGGATCAACAGCTCAAAGCAATGGTTGGAGCGAATAACGCAGATGAAAGCTTTAAACCATTTGGTGTCTATTTTGAACAGGATAAATATACGCTTTTTCGCGGCAACACGTACAGTCCGAGTGATGGTACCAATTTTGTTGTTGCGCTCGGTGATCCGGTACGTTTTCAGACCTTAACAGAGAGCGGTACCCCGACGCAGCTCCTGCTTAATCCGAACTTTGACGCCGGGAGTGTGAATTGGGTGGAGAACTCAAGCGGCGGACAAACGACGCAGCTCCTGCTTAATCCGAACTTTGACGCCGGGAGTGTGAATTGGGTGGAGAACTCAAGCGGCGGAAAAGCGATTATTATCCAAACCACTGCTGCCCGCTCACCCAGTTATGCGGCTCGGTTAAATGGAGTAAATAGCGTCACCGATACACTCTATCAGGATGTGGCGATTCCCGCAGCTGCGACGAATGCCACGTTTAGCTACTGGTTACGCATCGACTCAGATGAAGATCCGGCTGACACCACATTATGGGATACCCTGAAGGTTCAAGTGAGGGACCCCTCGACAGGCGCGGTGCTCGCGACGCTGGCAACCTTCTCTAACGTTGACGAATCAGCGTATACGCAAAAGACTGCGGATCTGACCGCGTATAAAGGGCAAACCATTCGTATCTACTTCCAAGGCATCACTGATTCGATTTATCAGACCACATTCTATGTTGATGACACGACTCTCATGTCTACGACGTCAAAAGCGATTATTATCCAAACCACTGCTGCCCGCTCACCCAGTTATGCGGCTCGGTTAAATGGAGTAAATAGCGTCACCGATACACTCTATCAGGATGTGGCGATTCCCGCAGCTGCGACGAATGCCACGTTTAGCTACTGGTTACGCATCGACTCAGATGAAGATCCGGCTGACACCACATTATGGGATACCCTGAAGGTTCAAGTGAGGGACCCCTCGACAGGCGCGGTGCTCGCGACGCTGGCAACCTTCTCTAACGTTGACGAATCAGCGTATACGCAAAAGACTGCGGATCTGACCGCGTATAAAGGGCAAACCATTCGTATCTACTTCCAAGGCATCACTGATTCGATTTATCAGACCACATTCTATGTCGATGACACGACTCTCACGTCTACGACGTCAACAACGACAACTGCCACTCAGATTATTTTTTCTGCGCGAAACGGAGAAGTACAAGACTATAGTAGCACACAAAATTCAATTATACTTATTAATACTGTTACTAATGGGCAAAAAACGATACAATTTAATAAAGTAGGAGTGGTTACCGGAATACTCGAAGGTTCATCAATTAAAATTTACGCTTATGGGACTGCTGCAAGCGGTATTTATCCCATCATGGAACTTCGTATTAATGATTCGATTGTCCAAACGTGGAGCGTGACAGGAACAATTCAGGAGTATAGTTACAATCACCCGACTATCGTGGCTGCGAATCAAATAAAAGTGGCCTTTACAAATGACGCCTGGACTGATGCGGATCGAAATCTTTTTGTAGATAGAATCAATCTTAATGGCGTTAACTACCAATCTGAAAGTCCGACGACGTATACGCACTACTACAACCCAGGTTGTGCATCCGGCTACTTACTGACAGAATGGTTGTGGTGCGATGGTTTCTTTCAGTATGATATGACAACGGCACCAACACCCACACCTATAAATTAATATGCGTACGGTTTTGCAAACAATGCAAAAAGGACAGATGCTCATTGAGATAATGGTAGCCATGGCGATCTCAGCACTCTTCCTCCCGGCGCTTTTGACAGGTATTGTCGCGACGCAGGAAGGAAGCGCGCAAGCAGAGTTGCGCTTTAGTGCGACTGCTCTTCTGAAAGAGGCAGAGGAGGCCGTGCGGAGTGTGAGAGACACGGGGTGGACAAATGTTGCAATAAAGCAAGGGGTGGTAACGCATCCTGTTGTTTCGGGTACAAATTGGGCGCTTGCGGATGGTACCGAAACGATCAATGGGTATACGAGAAAAGTGGAAATTGATGATGTCTGGCGGGACGCGAGTGGGAAAATTGTTGCCGATGGGCAGGGCGAACTTGACCCATCGACACTTGAGGTACTCGCTACCGTATCCTGGTCTACGCCCTATGCGTCATCGGTCACATCATCAAACCTTATTACAAGAGTTAACGGAAATACATCCGATACACAGGATGAGATTAATAGCCTTACGCCTACACCGACATTTACGCCTACACCAACACTTACCCCAACACCGACATTTACGCCTACACCAACACTTACCCCAACACCGACAACTACTCCGACACCTTCCCCAACAAATACGCCGACACCTACCCCGACGCGTACGCCAACCCCGACACCTACCCCGACGCCAACACTTACGCCAACCCCGACGCCCTCAAGCACGACAACAACTGACGACGGAAATGTAACTCTCGCGAAAATATATGACCAGGATTGGTGTCTTCCCTCGGTGACAGCAAGCATCGATATTGCGGGACTCGGTATCGGCAGGACAATCCAGGCAGTACCAGGCCGCATCCTCACTGGAACAACAGGTGATGCGAGCATTACGCTCGATAGTATCAGTATTAGCGATACAAATCCACCGTATAGCCTCGGAGAAAGCTATTGGAATTCATACAACACTAATGAGGTTTTTGGCCTCCCAACTGACACGTATGCGTATGTAGCGACACCAAATAACGACAAACCAGTGGTAAAGGTACAAATTAATTCTTCCCCTTGGGCAGAAGTTGCATATTTTGACAATAATCCGTCTGGTACTGGAGATGGTAAAAGCATTTATGTTGTAGGTGGTATCGGATACGTAACAGTAGAGGGAAAACTTTGGAACTTCAACACAACTCCGAACTCAAATAATAGAATGCTCGCGATTGATACTGATGGTGTTGATTTGTATGGCACTAACTCTACAGGGTCTCGTATATGGGTAGTAGGTAATTATGCATTCGTCGCTGCGAATGATGCTGTTGATAAGGCGTTTCAAGTATTCAATGTAAGCAGTCCATCCAATCTTACCCGAACGCAGGTACTGAATGTCAACAACAGGTATGCAAAAGATCTTTTTGTTAACGCATCGGGAACGAGAGCGTACATGGTCACATCTGATAAAAACGGAAAGGATCCGGACGGTGACGGAAACGGACAATTATATATCATTAACACGTCAACGCTCCCCAACCCGCCGGTACTTCTTGGCAATGTAACAACAAGTGGGATGCGGCCAAGGGGTGTTGTTAAGGTTTCAAACAACAGAGTAATCGTTGTCGGAAAGTACAGCGCGGCGAGCTCCGAGTACCAGGTCTTTGATGTGTCGACTGAATCAAGCCCGACACTGTGTAAGGGCATCGATTTCGGAGTTGATCTGACTGCAGTGGCTGCGGTAGAAGAAACAGACGGCGATAAATATGCATATGTCATGAGTAAAGATACTACCGCGGAGCTTAAGATAATTAAAGGAGGAATAGGCGGACAATGGCACTATGCTTCTTCAGGAACATACGAGTCTAAAATATTCGATCTTTTCACCAATGTCACTGTCAACACCATAAGTTGGACATCTACTGTTCCTGTAGGAACGAGTTTGAAATTTAAGGTGGCAGTTGCAAAAGCTGAAGGAGGCAGCTGCTTCGGTGCAAATTATGTCTATGTCGGTCCTGTCAAGACAGACCCAAACTCCTATTTCACAACAACGCCTTCTGCGGTTCCACTTGACGCAGATGGGTCAGGGTATGAGAATCCGGGAAGGTGCTTCCGATATAAAGCATTCCTTGCAACAACTGACCCAAGCCAGACACCAACGCTACATAGTTTTAGCTTTAATTATTCACCGTAACTCTATGAAATATCCAATTTCAAATATCCAATTTCCCCTCGGCCTGAGCTCGGGGCGAAGGCAAATATCAAATCCAGTGCAACGCATTGGACATTGTCTCGCGGATCGAGATCCTGCTCCGCAGGAGATATTGGATATTAGACATTGGACATTCAATAAGGGCTTTACTGTCATAGAGATGGTTGTCTACATTGGGACGCTGGCGATTTTTTTGGCGATTCTTACACAGGTTTTTACATCCATTCTCAATATTCGGACAAAAACAGAATCTACCTCGAGCCTTGAGCAGGACAGTAAGTATATTCTTTCTCGCCTGGTCTATGATATAAACCGAGCGCAGGCAATCACGACACCAGGAAGCTTGGGTGATCAAGGGTCCAGGCTAGATATCACAATTGACGGCAATCCTTATTCTTATTTCATATCCGGCAACAATCTGATGATGACAGATACCACGGGTACATACGCGTTAAATAGCAATGGTACAACGGTATCGGGATTAAACTTTCTGAGATTGGGTCCGGAGCTGACCGGAAGAAATACCGTTCAAGTAAATTTGACTATTACCAGTGCGGCGCTGTCGACAACCGGCGTTGATAAGCATGTAATTCAGACAACAGTTGGCACAAGATGAAACATAATACGCACAACAGCCATATGATGAAAGGTCAAGCACTCGTCGCTTTACTCTCTTTTATTATTATTGCCATTACGGTCATTTCCGCGGCTGTAATCATTCTGATAACAAACATCCTTGCATCAGGCAAGGTAGAACAGGGCATAATGGCATACTCGTTGGCACAAAGCGGAGGAGAAGATGCATTGTTACGGTTGTTGCGTGACCCTGCATATGCAGGAGACACGATGACAACACCACAAGGCACAATAACTGTCAGCGTGACAGGAACGTCTCCTGGTCCTTATACAATTTACTCAAGCGGTAAAGTAGGGAGTTTTGTGCGCAGAATCAAGACAATAGCGTCCTACGCGAACAACACATTAACCATAACGGAATGGAAGGAGCTTTAGCTTCATGGCAAGACCCCAGGGTGTTTTATACGTGGACAAGTATTTCTTTGATATCTATTCTGATCTTTTGGGTACAGTGCTCCGTTTTCCTTTTGCGCCCCAAGTCGTTCGAGATTATGACATAGTAGATAAGGACGGATTTCTTTCACAGCTTAGGTTTTTTATCCAACAAAACAAAATCCAGCCGCTTGCGCTTACTATTATTTTATCCGCACAAGTGCTTTTCGCAAAGCAAATTGCACTTGCCGATCCAACAAAAAGAGAAGCAGCTGGGCTTTCATTTGTAGAGAGTGTGCCATTTGAGTTCGTCGGGTCAGTCAGCATTCCATCGCAGAATGGAGTAGAGATTCTCGCATCAAATAAAGATATGTACCAGACGCTCAAGCAAGGGTTTGCGACAGACGGGTTTAGCACCGATGGAGTTTTCCCCGCGATTCTTTTAAGAGACATACATGTTACCAATGGATTAACCGCAGACATAGCAAGACGGATACTTAGTATGTCTGTATCACTTCGCGCATATAATTTCCTTGCCCTGCCACAAACTGTGAGTCCAGAGGTAAAAACAGAGGAAGGCAGCATACAGTCTCAGAGCAAGAAAAGCAATCGGCTTTATGTTATGATTGGCGTTTTTGTTTTACTCATTTTGGTACTTGCGGTTTTCATTTTTCTTACAAACCGAGGCTAAATTCCAGACTACCAAGTTTGCAAATCATTTTTTCGGCTGCATTGCAATTCATGAGTATGCAAAAGTTCTTTTCGGAAATACAGCGTGGTCAAATGTTGATTGAGATTATGGTCGCACTTGCGATCACAGCCCTTTTCCTCCCGGCGCTTTTGACTGGTATTGTTGCATCAAATGACGGAAGTGCACAGCAACAACTACGATGCGAAGCGACAGCGCTTTTGCAGCAGGCAAATGAGGCAGTGCTGGCTGTCAAGGATAGCGGCTGGTCAAGTGTTGCTAGCAAGAAAGGGATCGTAACTCACCCTATTATCCAGGGGACTACCTGGGCACTCGATATTGGCAATCCTACAGTCAATGGTTTTACCACATCGGTTAATATTTCAGATGTCTTCAGGGATAGCTTAGGCGCTATTGTTAGCTCAGGGGGCGAGATTGATCCATCGACACTCCAGGCAGACATTACAGTTTCATGGAATAGTCCATACAACTCATCAGTCACGACTTCGACATATCTGACTCGATTTGAACAAAATACAACACAAAGGGATGATACAGTCAGTGAGTTCAGTGATGGCATAACGAACGGCACTACGATAACCAATACGAATGGTGGAGCGAGCGGTGGAGAAGTTGCATTAGCGCAAATCGCTGTTCCAGATTGGTGTCGTCCTGAATTCATAGTATCCATGGGTATCGACGGATTAGGTATCGGCAGGACAATCCAGGCGACACAGGGCCGCGTGTTGACCGGCACGACAGGTAACCCAAGCATTACCTTGGAGAAAATCACTATCAACGATACCAGCCCTCCTACGTCTGGAGGTGTATTGACATGGAATGCATATAATACAAACGAGGTCTTTAGTCTAAATCTTGACGATTACGCGTATGTGGCTACACCAAATAACGACAAACCGGTGGTAAAGGTGCGAATTAGTTCATGGCCTTTTACCGAGGTTGGTTATTTTATGACCGATAACCAAGCTGTCGCAGACGGAAAAAGCGTCTATGTTGTAGGTGACACAGGTTATGCCGTTGTGGGAGGAAGGTTATGGAACTTCAGTACTACACCCAACAATGCTAGTAATAACAGGATGCCACGACTTGATATAGATGGCGTTGCTCTCTATGGCACGACTGCGACAGCAAGTCGAGTTTGGGTGGTTGGGAATTATGCGTATGTTGCAGCAGATGATGCAAACAATGCGTTCCAAATTTTTGATGTTACTACGCCAAACGACCTGCAGCAAAAATGGAAGCTGAATGTCAATAATCGGTTTGCCAAGGATTTGTTCGTGAATGCTGCGGGCACGCGAGCGTATCTTGTTACTTCTGACAAGAATGGGAAAGATCCAGATGGTGATGGCAATGGTCAGCTATACATTATTAACACATCCAATATTGCAACGACGCAACCATCTATTATTAATATCGGTGGTACTGGTACAGGATTCATGCGGCCCAGGGGCGTTGTTGCTGTAAGTAATAATAAAATCGTTGTGGTCGGAAAAGATAGCGTTGACAAAGAATATCAAGTCTACGACACGACAACAAACGGTGAAGAAAACCCTACTTCTTGTGTTCTTAAAGGCGGTTTGGATTTCTCACCATATAACATGTACGCTGTCGCGGCAGTAACCGAGGACGATGGTGATTTATATACATATGTTATGACGAATAATCCAGATTTGGAGCTTAAGATTTTCGAGGGCGGAACAGGGGGATATCAATATTCCCCTTCAGGAGATTATGAATCAGGAATATTTCCTCTACCTTCGCCCGGGGCAGTGAATCGGATAAGCTGGCTGGGAACGGTAACTGCTCAAACGAGTTTAAAATTTAAAGTTGCCGTTGCCGATCAAGTCGATGGCAGCTGTGCAGGAGCGACGTACAATTACGTCGGCCCGAATAAAAGCGACCCCAACTCCTACTTTACGACTCCACCAGCAACGGGTACCGTGCCACTGGATAATGATGGCATCGGGTATGAAAATCCAGGGCAGTGCTTCCGCTATAAAGCCTTTTTATCAACAACTGATGGCAATCAGACGCCGATCTTAAGTAGATTTACGGTGAATTATTCGTTGTGAGAGAAAGTAATAAGTTACATGTCACAAATTACCTGCAGGATGCAATGGAGGGTCAGGCGCTGATAGCACTTCTCTCATTTATCATCATCGCAATAACCGTCGTCTCGGCAGCTGTTGTAATCTTGATAACTAATTCTCTTGCAGCAAGTAAAATAGAACAGGGAGTAACAGCCTATGTCCTCGCGCAAAGTGGTGTAGAGAATGCTGTTTTGCGATTGTTGAGAAATCCTAGCTATACAGGAGAGACAAAAACAGTGCCACTTGGAACAATTATCATATCAGTGCAAGGGGTGGGTCCTTATACAATCTATTCTACTGGGAAAGTCGGCAAGTTCGCGCGAAGAATCAGAGCAATAGCCTCGTTTGATGCCGCAGAAAAGCTAACCATAACCGAATGGAAGGAACTTTAGCTTTTATCATTTTTCTTACAAACCGAGGCTAAATTCCCTCTTGACAAAGGGATAAAAGATATGATTAAGTAATGATAGAGTTAAAAAGTATGAAAACACCTGTCCGAATAAATCAAAAAGGCTTCACTCTTATAGAACTCCTAGTTGTCGTCGGAATTCTCGCAGTGCTTCTCGCAATCACTCTTGTTGCCGTTAACCCAGCAAGAAATTTTGCTCAGGCAAATAATGCAAGTAGACAAGCTGCAGTGAATGCAATTTTGGGAGCGATAAGTGCGTATATCGCAGACAATAAAGGACTCCTTCCTCCCGGTATTGCAACAGGAGATGCCAATAAAGGAATTGCAAGTACTGTTGGTGGAACAGGATCAGCTTTCTGCAGTGCAATCGTTAATCGATATATCGCAGCACTCCCTATTGATCCACAGTCAGGTTCCTACACAGACTGCACAACCTACAACACAGTATATACAATATCAGTCACAACCCCAGGTCCAGGAGACAGTGCACGCGTAACCATCAAAGCTCCCTTAGCAGAGCTTGTTCAAACTATCTCGGTGACGAGGTAAATTCCCTTCAAAGCATTTTACCCATCAAGAATAAAAAGAGTAAAAGAAGGAAACTGTTGGTATTACATATCCTTTGCCCCAAAAAACTATTCTGCTATACTGACAAAGATTCTCAAACATGATGTCGGAAAAAGCAAATCACAAGAAAAGGGCGCATACCATATCTATCCTATTCATAGGAGCATTTTTTTTATCCTTCATACTGCTCTATCTGCACAATATTACACGCGACATCTACAGCGGTGACATTGGCGACTTAGTAACTGCAGCCTACGTTTTTGGTATACCACACCCGCCAGGGTATCCATTACTAACGTTTTTAGGATTTCTGCTGTCTCGATTTCCGCTCCCGCTCCCCGTCGTATCGAAAGTGGCCATTATATCAGTTGTCGCATCAATTATCGGTCTTGTCTTTTATTTCAAATACTCGCTTCAGAGCACTAAAAACCTTCTCATAACGGTATATGCGACGAGTGTCTTGGGGCTCTCGTATTATTACTGGTTTTTCAGCGAGATTCCTGAAGTTTTTGCGCTCAGTAACGCTCTTCTGATTCTCATTTTTTACTTTGCTATACATTTCTATCGCACAAAAAAAATAAAAAATCTATACTTTGCCGCATTTTTCTCCGGTTTATCTCTCGCAAACCAACACGCAATTATTGCAACATTTCCGGCTGTTTTACTACTTACTGTTCCACATATAAAATTACTCTTCAAACAAAAGAAACGATTTTTATTCGTTATTGTAGCCTTTCTTCTTGGACTAATTCCGTATGTGTATGTTCCGATCTCTGCTTCTCTTCATCCAGTTATTAACTGGAGTAACGAGCCAACACTAGCAAATTTTATTGCTCTTGTTCTCAGAAGCCGATACGAAATCGCACCATTGGTGACTCCTATCGTGCAAAAAATTGCAGTTGTCTCAGTTTATTTTTCAACACTTATTACTAATTATTCGTATTTGATAGCCGGTCTTTGTCTCATTGGCTTTTACATGCTTTTGCGGAAGGAACGCTTGCTAGCAGTCTCTCTCCTCATTGGCTTTTTCCTTTCAGGACCATTGTTTATTTTCATGATAGTTCCACGCTTGTTAGAACTTGACGATCTTGGTGTATTGGAGCGATTTTATATGCACTCATTCATACTTTTTCTTTTTTTCCTTCCAATTGGATTAATGGCGATCCAAAAGCTTTTAGAACGAGTGCTTCCACGAAAAATATATGCAACCTTCATACTTTTGCCTCTTTTCATTGTTCCTGCAACAATGCTCTACTATAATTTCCCAAAGACTGATTTATCCAAAGTTACTATTGGTGGCAACTTAGCTTTGGATATTCTCTCAAGCGTTCCAAAAAACGCAATGATTTACCTATCCAGCGATTCCTCTATTTTTAACAGCTGGTATTATACATACGTCCTAGACTTCAGAAGCGATGTAACAATCCTTGCTCCTGCTGGAGCGATGCATCCTTATGAAAAAGAAATAAAGAAATTAACTGAAGCAAGAAGGAAGCTCGGGGCAAGCGCAACGATCTCTAATGAGAGCTTAGAAAGAGCGAAAAGACCATTGTTTTCGTCATACCCGTATCCGATAACCGCAAAAAATCACATCTTTATTCCTCGTGGCATTTTATCAGAATTTATTAAACGTGAAGATATTCCTGAAAAAAACGAATTTTTACTGCAAATTCAGAGAAACACGAAGAAACTCCATATCCCGAAAAGAGAAAGCCTTCTTCCTTCAGAGCAAAACCTTATTACCCCAAACATTACAAAATCCTATTCGATCGCATTTGTTACAATCGCAGATTTTCTTCTTTTTCACTATAAAAGCACCTCAGACGCAATACGTTACTACAAAGAGGCTACAAAAATTGACTACAATAACTCCGTTGCATTTGCAAGATTAGGTATTGCACAGTCTTTCGTGCCACACATGTGTAAAGAGGCGCAGAAAAATTCCGAGAGAGCCATAAATCTCTATCCGTTATATGCGCCGTTTTATCAAATGCTCTATGCGGTATACGAAAATTGTCATGTTCGTAACGAGATGAAAGATGCCCTTCGAATGCTCTACAAGCAGAAGTTTCATGAAGATATTGAGGTTAGCGTTAAGCCATCTTACTAACTCCATCACGTATCCCACGAATATATGCTATAAAAGAAGAGAGATCTTTATGCAAGAGTGTCTGCTGGTATATTTTTTTACATACATTATCGGATTGCGAGAACTTATTAAGCTGTGGCTTCTCTGAGTTGAGGCAGTTTTTTTGTTGAATGTGTTATTGTCCATATTGTATGTGAGCGAAGTTTTAGTTTGTAGTCAAAAAAACCAAGCAATCGACTGTACGCCTCAAGCATAATAACACCAGGAGTAAAAAGAATAAACTGGAAAGAGAATGAGAAGTTTTTAAGAAGTAGGATGAGCAAAGTGAACCCGCTGATCGTCGATACTTCGTAGCTATATTCATATTTTGTTGCAAGATGTCCTGCATAGATATGTCGTCTTCTAGTAATAAAGTCTTCAAATGTTTCTGGTCCTTTATTGTAGACAATGGCATTTGGTGCATATACCATTTTATACCCTTGCCCTTTAATAAGTGATTCGATATTTGTCTCATCAACCGCAGAGAGTATAGGTATTTGCTTGAAGATCTTTCGAAATGCAATACATTCTCCCATTTTTGGCGAAGAAAGAGAAATAGCATGATGCAGATCCCATTGTAAGTGGGCAGCAAACCCTAAAAAAGTTTTGTTATCATTTAGAGGTATTGGGTGAGAACCAACAATTCCAACTGACCTTCTTTTGAGAGGTGAAATAAGATACTCAAGTGTTCTATTTTTCAAGATAATATCAGCGCTTGTTAAAACGAGGATATCCTCCTTTGCGCGAGAAAGAAATATATTGACAGCAGAGGCTTTACCAAGTCGTCTTTTTTGACAGATAAGCTTCACTCTTAGATTGGTTGCTGCAATCTTCCGGACGAGTGCATTGGTTTTATCAGTGGAACCACTTGAAATAACAATAATTTCTGAAATAATAACTCGCTTTACCTGTTGTCTGAGAAGTGACTTAAGAAGTCTATCGATATTTTGCTTTTCATTGTATGCAGGAATACCAATGCTGACTCGAATTTTTTCTAGCATATGTTATCACTGTACAATATTTTTTTTGGCAAAACAAGGTATGTGTATGATGTACGACGAATGAGAGCCATTTTTATTTGAGTTTTTCTTTGAAGTAGTCCACCCAGGGGTTGATAGCGGGGTTCTGGTCGTATCGCAAAGCAAGATAGAGCGTCAGGAAGCTTCCGTAGGTCAGTGCTTCAAGGAAGTCATCGTAGACTGTTTGTCCACTTGTCATAAATTCTTCTATGTCTCTATGGTTTTGCTTTACGACATCGACAGTGAGTGACATTCTTTGCTTAATCTTTGCTGAATAATTGGGAGAATTAAGTATAAGGAATTTCAGTTTGGCATCTTTTGGAAATTGCAATCCTTCCATCAAATGATGATTCAGATCTGGAAGCAAAAAATACGATGAGAATGTTTTACTTGTTTCATTAAATTGGTTTCGCAAAATCTGGCCGTTGCCGGCCAAATGCTCAGCTGCAAAAACAACGGGTATAATGTCGAGGTATTTCTCAGAGTCAGCCATTGCCCGAGGTCTTATTTCTGCAAACTTTTCTTTTAACCTAATAATTGCATTGGTAATTTCGTGTTCCTCAACTGTGATAATGTTAAGTTTGTTCAACAACCCGATCAGGCCTAAAATTGTATAGCCGTTGCCAAGGCGGGGGACGCCCGCAGGATTTAGTTTTGCGTCAAATATATATGCGGGAAGGTGATTCTCGTATGCAAACGCTGCCAAAGCCCCTCCCTTTGTCAAGACGAGCATATGGCTGCTTTTGGCTTTTGCTTCCTGTGCGCTGGAGAGAACTTCCTCAGTTGTGCCAGAGTAACTAGTGAGTACGACAAGCGTGTTGCTGTCAACCCAGGATGGGAGGTGGTAATCGCTTATAATTTCAACTGGATAGGGCATCTCAGGACCCTGCAACGCTTTGAGAACGAGGGCGCCATAGATAGACGCACCCATGCCGCAAAAAACAATATTTTTAACTCCGCGTATTTCTTTGTCAAAATGAAGCGCATTCACTTCAGTCCACGCTGCTTCGAGCTGTTTTACGATGAGTTCCGTGGACGCAAGCGTATCTTGGGGGTCAATTTTTTTAATCGCAGCTGTGTCGCTAAGATCTAGCATAGTTGATGTGTGAAATGGGGTGTGAGAAGCTGGATCTTGAAGTGGGAAGTGAGATCAATCTCACCTCTCACATCATTTTCTACATTCTCATTTCTCATTTCTCATTTCAGCCCTTATTTGTTCCGTCTCATCTGGCCTCTTGAAGTCGTCCTCAAGTCTATACGTTGTTCCGATTTCAGGCGTTGAGACCTCAAAGATGTCACAATCCGTGATGCCAACGAGCCTATGCTTTTGACCAATAGCACAGGTAAAGCCTTCATTTTCCTGTAAGTCAGTCTCAATGAGTTCTCCGTTTTGGTTTTCCCATACAATCTTTGCCTGTCCGCTTTTCAGAATCCAACTCTCTTGTTTTCTATCATGTATTTGCAGCGATAGGCGTTTCCCAGCCTGGATATGCATTATTTTTCCCGTGTAGGAAAGGTGTGGTGGTGTAAAAATGATTTCATATCCCCACGGCTTTTCAACTTTCTTACTAAATGGTCGATTTGAAAACGAGAATTTATCAATACTACTTAGATCAATCATTGTTTTGCGGCTTTTCTAATTAATTTTACCACTTCGTCTCGCTTTATTTCCATAACATCTTTTGTTACCGCTTCAAGGTTGAGGCGAAGTAACGGTTCGGTATTTGACATTCGGACGCTGAAACGCCAGTCGGGGTAGGATATGGCAATACCGTCAAGTGTTGACAAATTGCCATCTTTGTACTGCTCCTGCAGGTTTTCCATTATTTCCGATGCATTGGTCACTTTGAAATTAATCTCACCTGATTCATAGCTTCTTCGTAACTCTTCAACGACTTCTGAAAGTGGTTTGTTTTCTTCTGACAATACTTTCAGAACCGAGATTATGGTAATGAGCTGAGATTCGGCGTTGCCGCTTGTTTTATAAAAATAGTGTGCCGATGACTCGCCTGCGAAAATGCCGCCTGCTTGACCGAGTTTTTCTGTAATAAACGCATGACCAACTTTGGTTATTTCATATTTTCCGCCAGATTCCTCAATAATTTTACTCGGTGTGAGAATGTAACGAATATCAAAAAGTATCGTCGCACCCGGGTTTTTCTTCAAAAGCTCACGTGCGACGAGAGCTGTGATAATTGTCGCAGGAACGACTGCGCCTTTCTCGTCAATAAAAAACAGTCGATCTCCGTCCCCGTCCGGCGCAAGTCCGAGATCTGCTTTTTCAGCGATTACTTTCTCTCGTACATCTTTAAGGTTTTCAAAAACCAAAGGATCTGGTTGATGCACCGGAAAACTGCCGTCAAGCTCAAAATTCATCTTAACAAGCTCACCGGGAATTTTTTGAAAGAGCGCTTCTATATACTGTGCGCCCATGGCATTGGCAGGGTCTGCGACGATTTTATAGGCATTGAGCTTTGGATTTCCAAGGAGAGAGAGCGCATGTGCTACTTCTTCTTCAAGAATATTGCTTTTTTGCTGTACGGCTCCTGTCCCTTGGGGTGGCGTCATCATACCTTCAATTACCATTTTCTTCACTTCCTCCACGCCAGTCGCTTTGCCTATTT
>CAYWEP010000017.1:0-19184 GCA_964457405.1 uncultured Gammaproteobacteria bacterium | reverse complement strand
GCCAATCAAGCTTCCACCCCTGCGACCGAACGCCAAGATTCAAATTCTGACTATCAATAAAAGCATACGTTGCCAACTTTCTTTTATTTTTCTTTTTTGATAAATTCATATCCCAACTTTCCTCCTATTCTGCCATGTCGATTGCATCTTCCAAACTTTTTGCCCGAGACTTAAATAAATCACGAATTTTTCTTAATATTTTATTTGTAGCTGTAATAGATAACTTCCCCACGGTCTTTTTTGTAATAGTAGTATCTGCTGTAAACAACTTATCCGGCCGCGCATAGCTGACGATTGGTAAACCGCCTGTTGCAAAATCAGCTGATTTAAGACGAATTGATATTCTACTTGTATAAGGCTTTGAGGTTATTTGACACAGAATCAGATTATTAAATTCAACGTTTGCCAAAACAAGTGCCGGTCGTACTTTTGTACCTTTTAAATTAGAGAACGGAAATGTAACGAGAACAACACTACCTACCGTAGGCTTGCCCACGCTTCATCCTCCTCCGGTCGATTCCAATCAGCACCCAGTACTTTTTCAGATATCAATAATGTAGAAGCAAGAGACGCACTTTTTATGGGTGCTGAAACAATTCGTATTTCACCCTTTTTTACTTGCAATTCCACCTGACCCGTAAGTCCGCTTTCATTAATCAACGGCTTAGGTATACGTACTCCACGAGAATTTCCTATAGCAATTAGTGTCGTTATCATAAGTAATTACATTGTACTTACCAATGATGCCTTTGTCAAGCTAACGATTTATCTTTTTGCCATAAGCAAGATTATAACAGACTTCGAGGCAATCAAAAACCAACGAGAAGCTAATTATTTGTCTGCATGCGGTCGTATATTTCCAAAAATGGATCCTCCCAACCCAGGTGGGATTGGCACCCGGCGTTCATGCACTTCGAACGAATTTTCTAGAGACAGAGGAAAACTTCGAATTATTCTATTACTAAGAAGGTGTTTCTGACACTAATGTAATTTTATGAATTAGTCTCTGATATGACCATGTATCTCTCTTATAATCTGAAGCATAACTTCTCATATCGAAATCCATATTAATTGCTAAAGTAAAATCTGGAGGTGTATCTAAAAGAGGTGTGGTTGCCCCATCTGTTCTTTGCCTAAGATTTAAGATTTGAAAAAGACGTCTTTTAAATGATGGATTGCGTGCTTCTTGCATTTCTTTTAGCCATTCTGCTCTTTTGCGAATCAGCTCGTCTAATTCTCTTGTGTTTTCTCCTTCACGATCATTAACTCTGCGTCTTAATGTTGGAGGAAGCTGCATATTTTTTAAACTTCTTTTAAAGTGTTTTGGTAGCTCAAATCTCGTACCATCCAATCCTCTATTAGCAGAGGCTATACGTAACCCTGCTGCGTGACCCAAATCATTAATTGCATGAGCAAGATCACGATCCCAGCTACTTGCATATAGGAGATCATCCCCTCCTCTTGCAGATCCATATTCAGCAATAACTGGAATCTGTCTTTTAACACCTTCCTCTTCTATCTGTGCAAGAAAATCAACCACTGGGACTGCTTGTGTTCTAAGTGCAGCAGGATACATTGCTCCATAGCTGAAATCGGCATTTGGAAGTCGCAATATTCCGGTTTCTAAATACTGATTTCTCGCTTCTGGACTATCTTGCTCGGAAGCATGAAGTTCTGGGTACAATTCACCAGACATAATGAAGGTATTATATGCTAAAAAAAGAAGAAGTCAAACTATGTACTGACAGTGGACATTGGCGTGCCAAGCTAAACCACTTTCCAGGAGGGATTCCACAGGTGATAAATTCATGAGGCTAATTAAGCAGAAGTGTTGCTTTTCTACCTGTATAAATTGCTGTGAGAGTCAATTTTAACAAACACAACGGTGTCATCTTCGCGCTTAAAAACGACTCGTATATCCCCTGTCACATTTATACTACGGTATCCTTTGTATTCCCCGGTAAGAGCGTGGTTGTTAAGAATCGGATTAAATTCATCTATTTCAAAAAGAACTTGTCTTTCTTGAAATTTTTTCTTTTGTCGTGGAGATAACTTTATAAATTTTTTTGTAAAATTCCTATGATAGGAGATTGTCATAGACTATCGAGGTAAGCATTTGCTTCTGCGGCTGTTTTGAAAGGTCCGACAATATTTCTTTTATTTTTAATGTCTTCCTCTACTTTGCCCAGCTCTTTTTCAAGCTCAGGCGTCATGTGGGGAACCGCGGAAAAAGTAATTTCGCGTGTCCTAATAAAATTGCGGAGCGAGGCATTAATGATATCACTCAAAGTAAGACCTAAGTCTTTTGCTGCTTTTTGTGCATTTTCTTTAACTTCGCGATCCGCTTTAATATGAATTACTGTTTGCATTGTAACCAAAGTATATATAATAGTTACATAGATGTCAAGTATTCGAATGACTCAATTACCGTGCTTGTATCTCGCAAGTTCCGACCGATAGGTTCATATTTCAGCTTTCTCCTTTTTCCCCTTTATTATCTTAAAATCAGGAGGGTATGATTACCTCGCAATCTTTGTCTCATAAGTCTTATCTCGCATGTTGGCAAGAAATACCGGATACTCTGTCCTACCGGTGCCAAGAGTGTCCCCAACTTTATTCAGAATATAGGTTTTTGCAAATTCGAGATGTTGTGTCCGGAATTTTGCTTGGTTGTCCAAAATATCATTATAGAGTTCTTGTAATATCTTTGACCCAGATTTTTTAATATAACCTCTCACTGATGGTCTTTTTTGCAATTGCTGTAAAAACTCTTGATGGCGGCGCGGCATGTACTCTTTCATTTCTTTGAGATGCCGTGCCATTATATTTTCAGGATCATGTTCTACACCCAGTGCGATATCAAGTGCTGGCATAATAGAGCTTTGCGCGCCTGTCTCTCCACGCAGGAATTGTGGTTCTCCGTTGTACTCCTGCACTCCTTCATATGCCACACCATCAAATCCTTGAATATATGGGCGAAATCCGGTAGCGTACTGCTCTGGGCTGTTCCCTTCTGGCATTCTCCTAAGCGTGGTCACCATCTCTAACGTGGCATTTCTAATAGTCTGTAAATGGTTCTCAACTCCGTGATCGTTTCCCCATAGCGCTGCTTCTTGCAAAGATTGTAGCGCTTGAACAGCAGGCGCGGCTTCTGCTTCTATCTCACTATGAATCAGGATAAACCACCTCTCATCTGGCAGGTTGGTAAAGGTAAGTAGCGTATCAAGATTCTCAATTTCTAAAGGCCCATTGGGATCCTTTTTTCTCCAATTCCCCAAACCATATCCGTCATAGGAAAGGATTGGATGATTTTTACCAATCCGTTTGGTAATTTCATAGAGTGGATTGGCAATGCCTTCAGGTAGTCGTGTTGCCCGCTCTTCTCCGATTTGATGGACATAGCCGCTTGCCAAATACGCAGTGATCATATTCCCCCGATGCAATGCTGCACCGTGGAACCCAGAGATATCAAATGGCTTTAGGTGATCCATCTCCCTACGCAGATTATGATTTTCTAAAAGGTTGGGAAGATGCACCGCGTACTCATCAAGAAATGCAAATTTTTTTGGGAGTGCAGTTGCTGGATCAACTGCTGGAAGCAGCCCTCGTTCTCCGACTTTAAAATAATCCAAGTCTGCTGGAGTTGGCTGCTCAGAAGAAATACTCCTTTCCCGCGCTATCATATTGGGGTAATTATAGATAAATTATTATCATAAGTTTACAGCGGTGCTCTCATTTTTACAACTTGCTCCAATCTATGTAACTGTTCACTCTTCTGATACGACTCTGTCATTCTGGAGGCTGAAGGCCTGACTCGCCTCGCTGAGCTTGGCGAAGCGGGTAGAATCTCCCAGATGGGATGCTATCGCGGAGTTTATCCCGAGTGAAACCGAGAGGCTCCAGCATGACACTCTGTGTTAGAACTGTGAACTGTTACCCCGCTCAAATATTATGTTCGTGCCATCCCAAACTGATAGGTTCATATTTATCCTGTGTTAATCGAAGGATGAGGCTAATTATAGCAAATTACGAGGACTTCTAAAAGGGTTTATTTGTTGCCAGATAGTTTTTTCTCCATTGTGCAAAACAGGTTCTTCGACTGCGGTTACTGGAGAAGAAGTTTTAAAGTCTTCTAGCATCTTTTGTGCTTTGTCTAGGGCTCGACGATCGTTAGCGCATCTCACGTGTTTGGTTATCCACACATCAAAAGGTATATATGACAAATGGTATGATATTTCTGCAGGGTCTGTTGATGCAACATCTTCAAATCGCTTAGACTGTAACACCACAACTTCGCCATCTCCCTCAGAGGGATAATATTTTTCGATTCTTAATTTTTGCGAATCTTCTCTAAAGCTATAATCTATCTCCCAATGGTATTTACCCCTGTTAAACCCAACCTTTCGTGTATTGTTAGGGTGTACAGCAGGTTTCAAATAAAACCCATCCTTTCGTTGCCCAAGGTAAGACTGAACCACTGCATCTCCAAAGTCTGGCGCAATACGAAAAGCGTCTCGAAAATCCTGAATCAAACCAAATGCTTTTTCATGCATGTCGGTTTCTGATAGGGGTGTTTGCTCAGTAGGTCGTGGTGTAATTTCCTTTGTAGATGCGCTCATATTATGTTGTTGTAATAATAACATTTTATCGCCTGTTGTCAAGACTTCGCTTTGCCTCAGGTAAATTCCGACCGAAAATGATTCGTTGCCAAGCTAAACCACTTTCCAGGTGGGATTGCGCATAATTCGTTGCTAAAATACGGGATTTTATAGTATACTCAAAACCGAACATGCAGCATGCGAAAATTATTGAATGGGTTTTGCGGATTGCAATTTTCGGCGAATTCTTGGGTCATGGTGTTTTTGGACTGCAAGGCAAACAACAATGGCTTGCCTGGATCTCGCAACTCACCGGCGCTTCTGACGTATTGGCTGTTCAGCTTTTAACGCTTGTCGGCATCATGGATATTCTGATTGCTTTTACTGTACTCGTAAAACCCCTGCGGATTGTTCTTATCTGGGCTGCTATCTGGGGTTTTTGGACAGCGCTCGTACGGCCGATTGTCGGGGAACCCGTTTGGGACTTCGTTGAGAGATGGACAAACTGGGGAGCCCCGCTTGCGCTTCTATTTTTTCTTGGCTTACCAAAAACACTCAGCGATCTTTGGAAAGTAAAATCGAAAGATGTCGCAGGCAATGCAGGAGCTTCCCCACAAGTAAAAGTTACTTATCGATAAGAAGCTTACTTCCCCAATTGTAAATAAATATAATCCCAATGCCTAAAATTGCTATAAGGACTACTTTCTTAAATATTTTCTCCGGTACTCGTTTGACAATTTGCTTTCCAGTGAATGACCCAGCCAGAACAATAAAAAATAAGAACGGGATATACCAATAATACTGACTACTTAAAAACCCTCCAGCAAGATACACAGGAATTCTTGTGACATCAACTGCAAGTGCGACTGCCGCGGCAGTCGCCATATATTTTTCTTTTGGTAGCCCAAACGCCGAGAGAAACGCTCCACCGGTCCCGATAAGACCAGCTAAGAAACCAGATAATCCTCCCCCAACAACTGAGTTGAGCAATGACTGTTTTACGTTTACGTCTTCTTTCCAGAAGGAAACAACCGTATACACAACCAAAAACACTCCGAGGACTGCTTTTAACATATCCTGTGGAATATGAGCAACGAGCAATGCTCCAATAAGAGTCAGGATAACACTTGGAATACCAAACATCGCAAGAACCCGCTTGTCCAACCCATGCCTGAAAAAGCTAATCCTGCCAATGTTGCCAAAGATATGCGAAAGCGCAACAAGAACCAGTGCTGTCTTAAAATCAAAAAAGAGTAAGGCGAGTGGTAAAAAAACAGTTGATGAACCAAAGCCAGCTATTGTACCAACTACTTCAGCCAGGAAAGCTGCAAAAAAGAACAATATCTCCATAGTATTATCTTATCAAACTATGGATGTCATCGCCCACATGACATTACTGAAAGAGGCGGCTGGCGTTGAGTATGGTCATGTTAATAATTTTTTTTCCTCTTTTGGTAACAATAATATCGTTTTTATCAAGAGCTGCCTTATCAGATTTTCTTGCCTCCTCAAAAATCACATGCACAGCATCCCCTTCTCTATCATAAGAAAGCCACAAAGGAGGCTTCTGCATCTTTATAATATGACGCAGTCCGAGCTTTGGTAACACAGTATTTACGAACGCTTGCTCCATATTAACTCCTTTTTGAATAACCAAAAAGTATCTGTTGTCTTATAAGCTGTAATAATAAAGCCATCTGACCCTTATATACTACCACAAGATACCGTCTCATGGAAAGTTTTAAAACTGCTAGCAACTCCCCAGCTTTCCCCTCCAAGATATAATCTGGATCTTTAACCGAATGTAGAACTTGAGCCTGTCTACCACTTAAGCCAGGATGCATTAAAATAATATGTTTCCATCGTTCTTCTGTAAGCCGAATCAAAACTCCATTTTTAGAATGGATAGAATTAATATCCACATGCTGATTCTAGCATCCCTGAAACTTTGAAACCATGGTAGAAGGTCGAGAGGCCGGGTTCCAGACGGTACCCAACGAGGCTGTTCAACCTTCCAGGTCGCGATCACAAGAATTAGAAAGAATCAAACATCTCACTTTTGAATGAATGTGCCAAGCTAAACCACTTTCCAGGTGGGATTGTCACCCGGCGTTCATTGATGCGCTGTGAATCCCCGCACTTAAATTCATGAGACTGATTATGGCAGGAAATTATAACAAGAAGACTGGGAAAACGAAATAAAGAAAAACCCCGGGAATCAGACCCCAGGGTTTTTAGTTTGACTCACTATTTTGCCCTAGTGAGCGTGGGCTTGATGATTCCCTACCTTCAGATCCCCAGAGATGTTAAGCACCTCATTATCGTTAACATCCTTAATCACGAGAGAAACGATCTTATCGTTTTTCCCTGGTTCTCCGGCATCAGTAAAAACCCACTTGGCTGTTGCACCTGAGACTCCGTTATATCGGCCTGTCCCCGCACCTTGGTAGGTATCAAATCCTGCCGGTGGTGGATTAGGCACAATAATCGGGTCATTGCTGCAAAGAGAAAGGCTCAAGATTTCCAAAT
This sequence comes from uncultured Gammaproteobacteria bacterium, assembly GCA_964457405.1. Lineage (GTDB taxonomy): Bacteria > Patescibacteriota > Microgenomatia > Levybacterales > UBA12049 > CAYWEP01. Next base: position 12,057 of record CAYWEP010000017.1, on the reverse strand, counting down.
GAAACTTATTACCCTTGCCCCAGTTGACCTCAAGTCTATTGGGTCCCTCTGCTGCATTGCAGTGTAGTTCAAACCCATGCGTCACGCGTCCAAACACATTGCTTAGCACACTTCCTCCACCGGTCATTCGCCCCAGAATACAGGCGAGGAGCTCTACAGCTTCTTCTTCCGTAATTAAACCTGCATCAATTTGGCTTTGCACTAATTGTTCGGCAAGTTTATCATCTCCTCCTCGGAAGTTAACTATCCGAGCTAGAGATTCGCACAAAGGTGGTTCGTCTCCAACTGGAAGAAGTGGCGCGGGGTCAACCGTTGTTCGTCCATCAAGATGTGCGGTAAAAATCCCCGCTGTTGTTGATACAGGATCACCTGGAATACATTGGTCATCATGTCCGTCTCCGTTCACAATGATACCATCCAGATTCCCATCAAAAGTACCATCTTGTTGTCCATCGCGCGGGCATCCAGTACCCTGTGGATTATCAGGGACATCGCTTCCCCACCAAGCCGGATCAGGAGAGTAGCAACACTCTTCACTTGTAAATCCAGCCGCTTCGAGTCCAATCTGCAACTCTGCCATTACGTGAGGCAATGGATTATTTGGAGATGGTCCGTACCCAGCCTTTCCTAATAGTCCTGACGGCATTGGGCTTTGCACCACTCCGTTAATCTTAACCTCAGTAATTCCTCCTGCTCCAATGAGTACGTCATAGTGAGCAAGCGCTCCTTCGTCCACTGTCATAAAGTGAACATGCACAGTTTCACCAAGTAGAAGTGGAGTTGTTCTAAACATCTCATCGTACATAAGCATCAAGGTATCAATCCCTGAACCATTGGGAATACTTCGTGTCGGGTGTTTGTCTGCTTGGTCTACATAGAGCGCGCTTTCTGGACCTGGTACATCAGCAAAGACATCAAAAAACGAAGGCGTGATGTCTGACCATTCTTCAACCCCATTATTAACATCACAATCCGTGAACGCACCATCTGTGACATGACAAAACGCCGACGGACCATCAGTAAAGGCATCACCAGACCCTGCTTCTTGAGCGCTCGCTAAAGATACCGAAAGAACAAGAGCTGCCAAACCCAAAGACGCTCCAGCTATTAATTTTTTAAACATTCTAAACATTTTTTCTCACCTCCTCTCTTTTTAAAAACCCAGCTAAGTCTGTTTAAGCTGAGTTTAAGATCGCTCTATAGATAAATTTTTTTATCATGTTACCAATAAGCAAAGTTGTTCAATAGTTTCTGCCTGTACTAGCATACGTAAAATTCATACACATCATAACTTTATGAGACGCTCACCTGTCAAGACAGACATTGTATTTCTTACTATATATTTGATGTTGATTTCCAATGTTTTTATCCTTGCATCAATCAACTGACCGATTTGCTTTTTCATTGAACTTACGTACTGCATAGAAACAATATAGCAATATTTAATAAAAGAGGCGGCTGGCGCTGAGGACAGTCCTAATGTGTTTTTTAGTAAACCGTTTATCGGGTTTGCGGCGCACATGCTCAAGATGCAGTTGAGGTGTTTTATTTTCAGTTGGTAGCTCCATCTCCATGCGGGGCAAGCCATTATTTGGATACACTATCTCTTTCTCTCTGTCCAGTGGGGAAAACAAAAAGCCATAGCTATCAACATCAGCCAAAAGGCCCGGTGTGCCAAGAGGTTCTCGCTGATCTCCTGAAGGAAAAAAGGCAAGGTCAAGTTTTTTTACAATTGGCGGCACCGCTGCTCCGTTCGGCATGGGAATACGTACGACTTCTTCTTTACGAACGCCTCGAATAAATCCGTTCGAATCAAGCGTAAATGGTGCGAAGATCATGCCGATGTCCGGTGTCAATTCATTATCTTTACTATTTTTAAGTGTCGTTTGACCATACACGCCTGCGGTCCAAAGCGTATCTCCAACTGTCTTGCCGGCAGTCAGAAAGACAAAAGGCAACCAGGATTCATCATTGGGACGATCAAACAATTTCGTAAGTTCGGCAGTATAATTAACGTTTCTTACTACCACCGGATGATCAAGATCAACAGTCGTCAACGTACCTTGACCTCCTCCACTTGAGAAAGCGTGCAACCGAGGAGAGGGCTTCGTAGTATCTAACACAAGCGCGTCAATAAGTCGAGGCGAAAGTGGTCTAAAAAGATCACTCTTTACCACCATGCCAGTCTTTGGATCAATTTCAGTTCGTCTTGCTTTGCCAGCCGCAAGCCCTGCACTGCCTATCTCCACTCCTCGGCCGATCGTGACGATCGTTCCTTCATCGCTTCTATACACGACATCAGGAAGATGTGCTGCCGTCATACTTTCTGAGGCTTGGTATTCTCCTTTTTGCTGATCAAAAATTCTGAAATAAAACCTCACGTCGCTGAGGCTTGGACTTAGGAGGTTAACGCGACGAAAGTCTGTATAGAGATAGAGTAGTTTCGAAGGATCATCAGGAATATCTATTCCGCTCACAAATACACCGGTTTCTTCCGCTGCGAGATCAAAATATGAAACTGCTGGATGTTCACCAAATGCTATCTTTCCAATAATTGGACGGGGTAGCGGGTTAGGCCCCATCTCTCTCCCAGTCATCATAACGCTTCGGCTTCCTGTAACGACGAACGTGTCTATCGCGCGGACGTTGGCTCCAAAATCAAGCCATTCTGTAAAGGGAGAAAAGGTTCCATTTCTTTCATAGAATGCTGCAGAGAGAGCATAGGGAGATGAAGTGTCAGTTGGATTCATGCTGGCAGCAAGGAGTGTATCAACAGATGACCGACCAGTTTTGAGGAAACTCGTCGCATCTATCGGATTGACAAGTCGCGAATCAAACTGTTCTTTACCGATGTCAAGATCAACAAAAGGATCATGAGAGGTTTCAGAGATGGCTCCTGTTACTTCCTGTGTAGAGCGAGAGTATACTATCGAAACCGCGCCAGCAAGCGCAGCCTTGCCCAAGTCTCTTCTTGACAGTCTCCTCGAAGGCAATACTTCTTTTTCCATACGGATGAACAGACAATAATCATTGTCGCATCAACTATAAATCCAGTCAAGAGATAAAACTATATCAATCATTGATCATAGATGGGGGGGGGTCAGAATTATTCCTGCTTGACAAAGAATTAAAAAAAACTCTACAGTAGTAATAGTGTGAGGAGGTGAATAACAATGAATAAAAATACTCTTATGATGCTGAGCGGCTGGATCTTAGTGCTCGGCGGATTTGCGTTGGCATACAGAGGCATTACCGGCAATGATATCATTGAAACATTATTTGGCAGTCTTGAAGCAGCAATTGACGTTGTTGTCTTTGGAGGCGCAGCCGTTGTCATGACCTACGAGATGCTGACAAAAAAGAAAAAATAAACAACGAAACAGATTCTAATAGAACGCAGCGTATTATGGTGATCCTGGAGGAAGAAATTTCTGGGTTTTTTCTAATACCTGCGCAGGGGTTAAGTCTGATTTTATAATGTAGTCTTTCGCACCCATTTCTATGGCTTTTTTTGCGTCCTCAGCCATAGAAAGATTGGTGAGTACAATAATAGGAACTGTTTTTAATGTCGGATTTTCCTGTATTCTCGCTATTGCGGTAAAACCATCCATTACCGGCATCATTAAATCCATTAAGACCAAGTCAGGATGCACTGCCTCCATTTTTGCAATCCCCTCTTCCCCATTTTCAGCTAGTGCTACTTGATGCCCGGCATTCGTGAACTTGACTCGATACATGTTGGATAAAATTTTATCGTCTTCAACGATTAATACTTTAGCCATATTACTTTTGATCTGGATGTACCTGTGCCTCTCTTTCTATTTCACGTTTTATTGTATCTGCTTTTTTCGAATTTGCAAGAGGCAGCGAGTATCCAAATGTCGTTCCCTTCCCCACCTCTGACCGTTCTATCCACAGATCACCTCCCATTTTCCTTGCTAACTCGCGCGAGATATACAACCCGAGTCCAGTGCCAGGGGGTCTGCCATTGGTCTGGGAGTGTATCTGTTCAAATTTACCAAAAAGCTTTCTCTGATCTCCTTGTGATATTCCGATTCCTGTGTCGGTAACAAGAATATACATCATTTCTTTTTCTTCCCTCACTTGTGCTGATAGCATAATACCGCCACTGTCAGTAAATTTTATTGCATTTCCAACGATGTTGTTTAATATTTGTGTTACTTTATCCGCATCTGCCTGTACTGGAATACCAGGTATTTGGCTAACCTTAAGAGTAATCTCTTTTTGCTCGGTCAGCGGCTGAAGTGTAGAGATTACTTGATGCACAATGTCAAAAAGCGAAAAAGGAGCGAGTGTAAATCTCACCCGTCCTCCTTCGATACGCGAAATATTGAGTAAGTCATTCACGAGCGCAATCAGCCTATTCGTTGATATGGCGATATCTGTCAAAGGTTGCTTGAGATTTTCATTATAGGCTCCATACTCTCCTTCAAAAATCATCGAAACCAACCCTTTTATCGCTGTCATTGGTGTCCGAAGCTCATGCGAAGCAATCGATACAAATTCATCTTTGAGTCTTTCTATCTCTCGCTCTTTTGCTACATCTTTGAAAACTTCTATGGCGCCAATTAAGTCGTTCGCTAAGAAAATCGGTGTAACCGTTATGCCAACAGGAAATTTAGATTTGTCTCGTTTATAATAGTGATACACTCCGCTGATTCTGTTCCCTGTAGCAAGTGATTGTATGATTGGCCGCTCAGATTCGTATATCAGTTCTCCTTTCTCGTTTTCCATTACGATAACTTCATAGAGACGCCTTCCCTGTAATTCTTCAAACCTAAAGCCCAAAAGATTTTGAGCCGCTTGATTCATCACTATAATTTTACCTTCTTTATCTGTTCCGAAAATTCCTTCTCCAATACTTACTAAAATTGCCTCATCCCTCGCCCTCTTTTGATCTAGTTTTTTGTCGCTTCTCCAAATCTCCGATAAACTCCAGAGGAGGAGTAATAAAAAAAACGCTTGAGCAGCTGAGAAGAAAAAAATAGTTTGCTGCAAGGCTTCTGCATTTTTATTGTTCAGGGACATATACATGCTGAGGCTGAAAATTATAGAAATAACAGCAGTAAAAATTATGGCAATTTTAAGGAGAGTTTTGCTATTCATCTGAAGATGAACCATACTTTTACAATATCCACAAACATATGGTATGTCAATCAGTGGAATTCTGTCGTAGAATTAGCGTGACTGGGAGATATTTGTGGTGCCTTCAGTACCGCAGGCTTTGACGGTGACAATGCCATTTGCGTCGACCACTACGCTATAACCAGTGTTAGCTGCCGTATACGTTGTACCACCAGTTGGATCAATCGGCATACTCTTGAGGTATTTCGTGAGACTAACTGTACCAGACATGAGGTCGACGCACGCTGCTTGCGTTACACTGCATCCTCCGGTCGCAATCTCGCAACCACTTGATCCGGTTCCAAGCTGCGCTTCGGTTCCTGCTGCTGGCATATTTGAAGGTTGCGTTCCTTTGTTATCAACAGTTGCTGAATGAATTGCAGTAAGAATAGACTCAACATCGCTTGTACGACGTGCATCACGTGAATCTTTTAATCTCCCCGCTGGATTAAGCGCGACAAAAACAGTGACCGCGAGAGCAGCAATAATGCTGATAACGATAAGAAGCTCAATGAGTGTGAATCCCTTTTGATTTCTGAAAAGTTTCATTTCCTCCTCTAGCGTAGAACAAATTTTCAGTATTTGTCAAGCCCCAAAATAACAAAACTTTCGCTCATAGTTCTTTCCAGCTCGTGAGGGCAATAGCGGTTACACCTCGCGTAAAAACAGTTTGTATTGTACGCGTATACTGTGTTGCTGCACTTGTTACCGTTACCGTCCATACGTTCCCTGCCTTACTGACTGTCACAGAACACGTTCCTTCCGGTCTAGTAATTACGCCACCGATGTACGTCGCGCTTTTGCGGGATTTCAAAAGCGCGTCTTCTGTGCACCCTTCGACAAATTGCAATGCGTCTTCACCTTTAAACAAACTAAACGATGACTGTGCTTCACCAATAGCAAGAAGCGATACAGTCGTAGCAATCGCCAAGACCACTGCTGAAACAAGAATAACTGTGACCAGCGCTATATAACCTCTCATACTACCTAGTTGCTCCGTATTTCTGCACTTGATTCAATTGTCGTTGTCTCCTGAAATTCCTGTCGTGTGCTCGTGTTTGCATCTGTAAGGGTGAGTGTAAAACCAATATGCTTTGTTTTGTTATCTGAAGACGTATAATCAGTAAACACAAGGTTTGAAGCCATTGTATCGTTCGAATTGAGTTTCACGACGCTCCCTGTACCTTGCTTGATGCGAATATCGCCTGCAGAAAGATCAATGACTGTCGGGTTGGTAGCGGCGCTTGAGGTCACGAGTGATATCTGCGCTGCAGAAACAGCGTTAATGCCTGTCGCATTACGAATCTCGTACTTTATTCGCTCGCTAATAAAGCGGGCATTTGAGAATACTTCTTGTTCTGTTGCGCTTTTTGCCCCTCCTGAAACGACATGCCAGGCAAATGGAACAAGCGCAGTTATCACAATCGCAACAATCCCCGTATAAAGAAGCAACTCAATATAGGTAAATCCTAAATTAATTTGATATTTGATATTTGTCATTTGATATTTCGTATTATGGGTTCTTCCAATACGAAAAGCTATATGGACTGCTTGTCGCTTGTCCCAAGGTTGTTTCAAGCGCGGCTTCACCATCCGAATGCGTCCAGGTAAATACAGGTTCACTCGTCATAACCAATCGTTTTGCAAAAAGATCAGAATTAATATCATTATAGGTGAATATGAGCCTGTCTCGATTTTTTGGATCCATCTGTATATCCTGCCATTTTTCTGGATTACCCATGGTAGGAGAATTTAATATTTCCGATTGCAGGGCAAAAGAGCTGCCATTCCCGACAAGCCACCTGAGTGGCGTTGAGCCTTGATCGTTATAGACGATAATGCTTCTCGTTGTAGAACCTGCGGTCAACCAACCCGTTGCTATCAATTTTGTACCGGCACGAGCCTGCTCTGTGCTCTCGTCAATATCGGGAATGCCAGTCCATGCAGACCCTGACCAATACGCGACAGATAATTCTCGCTGAGAATCATCAAGCGCTGCAAGAACGAGTTCGTCAGTATTCGGATTTGCTGAAATATCAATATTCGTTGCTGGAGCGGCAACCGTTGGAATAACTTGAGCAGAAGACCATGATGACGTATATCGAGCGTACCGAATACAGTTTGTCGACGAAAGTGTGGCACCAGCAGTACATCCTGATGACTGAAAAAGTCCCCAAACGATCATGAGGTTGCCACTTGCGCTCTCATACGCGATGTCAAATGACAATACATCCTGGTCATCATGAGATACGCGTTCTAAATTTGTCTCAAGTGCGGAGGATGGCTCCATCCCCCATGATGACCCCGTCCAGACCATCGCAGACAAATCAGAATCTTCATCTGCCCAAACAAGGGAAATATTATTCGAACCAGTGAGTGGAGAGCCCTCCATTCGAATCCACATAACTCTCCCTGAGGTTCTCTGCGCATTAATATTGGTTGCTGGGGACCAGTTAGCAGACCCGCAACTGGTTGAACCAGGCTTGGTTCGATACGCCATTTCATTCGTGCTTTCAGAACCAGTCGCATAGACAACCAGCGCATCTCCAGACGTTTTTTCAAAGGCTATACCAAACCTTCCCTCGTCTGTCTCTGACTCGCCAACGCTCACAGTCCACTCACTCGTCCAATTTGTCCCATCGAAGCATAGTATTCGCAGTACTCCTGAATCATTCATATATCCTGCAATTGCCTCGTCTTTGGCCGGATTTGTCTGCACTGAGAAATACCGACCAACAACAGTATCGGAAAAACTACTGCCTGTTCCCGATTCTGCGCTAAATGTATTCGTCGAATTCGTGTAGGTCCTGTATCTTGGCTGGGCCACAGAGGTCGTATCGCTATAGATAATGACTCCATCCTCTCCGTTGAAGATAATTTTTCGCCAGTCTGACAGATATGTAGAAAGGGCAACAGAGTTACTGCGCGCTGCACTGACGTTCCATGAGACAGTACTCGTTATTTTTTTGGACAGTGGATCAATTGTTCCGCCACTTGCAACAATATTGCCGTTACCATCTCGCTGAACATCACCGATTGTGATGACGCGTGTGTACTTATTTAGCGTGTTGGCAGACCCGCTCAATGTCCAAATATTTGCTCCGCTTCGCGTAACGCCAGTACCCAAAGAGTTAGCAAGATTGCTAAATGCTTGGTTTTTGATCGACCGTACTGCTTCAATCCCTTCTGCTGCATACTGATTGGCAATTGTTTCCTCTTCGCCTAGTCTATTGGCATCAAAACCCTGCAAAACAACAGAGACTATGCCACCTGAGAAAATCAGAAATAACGAGGCCGCAATAATGACTTCTATGACAGATAAGCCCCGCTGCATCATTTACTCACTACTCCCTGTCTGTTAATGGTAATCGTCTTTGTATTGCTGTTTCCCGAAACTGCAATGGTCGGCGTCGCGCTTGGCATGCCGGTTATGCGAACAAATGTGAGTTGGGTTAGTCCGGTAATCGTTACTGCGCTATTAACGCGAAATTTCTCGTCCAAAGCACTATTTCGGGTGGCAAATGTGCTCCCCTGGAAAAGTGTTATCGTATTGCTGCTATAGTTGACCCCCCACGTACCGTTTTGCTTCCCCATCATACTATAAAGTTGTGCCTTACGAAGCGATCCCACCAGGACATCTGCGGTGTTTGCCACATCATTTTGTGTAAAAAATCGCGAGTAGAATGGTACAGCGAGAACTGACAAAATCAGGACGAAAGAGATTGAGAGAATTAATTCAATGAAAGTGAAACCGTGGGAATACTTGTTAGCCATAAAACAATATAAATGAAACCTCACCGTTTTATCGACCCTGTCAGCTCATATATCGGAGAGATAACGGCAAAAGCGACGAATGCAACGACAACGCCGATCACAAGGAGAAGAACCGGTTCCAGAAGCGTTGAAAGATTTTTCGTTGCATCATCGACTTCGTCTTCAAAGAACTGCCCAAGATACAAAAGCGTCTCATTGAGCTTTCCTGTTTTCTCACCAACAGCAATCATTTTTGTCGCAATAAGCGGGATAAGTGGATAGTTATTTGTGCTTAGCTCTATTGAGAGAGATTTTCCTTTGATCAGCTCTTCTAACATTCGTTTCATGTATCCTTTAAAGACGACATTGGTTGTCATCCTGGTCTCAATCTCAAGAGCACTCGTTATCGGCAAACCGCTTTTGAGCATAACACCAAGACTCCTCGTAAATGATGCGAGTTCTATATTTCGCAATATATTGCCAACGACAGGGAAGAAAAAAAGGAATCGTTGCCATGCAGGCTTTACAAACGGCAAAGAAACAAAATAGCGAAAAATAATAACGAACGCAACAAAAGCAATAACAATGATAGTACCGTGATCTCGCATAAGCACAGAAACGTTCAACAGTATTCTCGTTGAGAGAGGAAGTTTCGCGTCAAAATCTGAAAATAAATCAATGAGCTTTGGAAGAACAAAAAGGCCGATTGACATTCCAATGACACCGGCCGCAGTCAAGACGAGTATCGGATACATGAGAACTCCTTTTACTTTTTTGTGGAATGCGTATGCTTTCGCAAGCTGATCTGAAAGATAGGAAAGATTTTCCTCAAGCGCTCCTGACGTCTCGCCTATTTCAATCATGCTGACGTAAAAAGCGTCAAAGACGTTTGGGTGTTTTCTCAGTGCGTTTGCAAGTGCATTGCCGTTTTGCAGATCCGCAGCAATCGTTGTGAGTATTTTTTCAAACTTGTCTGATTTTGCTTGCTGGGAAAGAATAGTTACCGCCTCAACAATCGTAATCCCGCTTCTGATCATAATTGCTAAATGTTTGGTGAAAAGAAGCTTGTCAAGAAAGCTCACGCGGGAAAAAAATGAAATCTGGGCAGAAATATTCATGGTTACTCTTTCGTGACACGCAAAATCTCTTCGATTGTCGTCAACCCTTGCTTCACTTTTTCCAAACCATCAACAATCATCGTCTTCATGCCATTTTTGACTGCAATATTTCTGATTGTCGCAGCATCCTTTTTATCAACAATTGCTTGACGTATCTCATCGTCAATAACCAAAACCTCAAAAATACCAATTCTTCCCTCATACCCGCTAGTATGACAGAGCGAACACCCTTTTCCTTTATATAATCGTATTGCTTCCTGGGTACCGAAGATTCCCTCGACAAGCACTTGATCAAGATATTGCATCAACGAGTCGCGAGTGACGTCTTCTGAGACTCGACAGACCGTATGGATTTGCCGAACTAACCGCTGCGCAATAATAAGGTTGACTGTTGAGCCAACCAAAAAAGACTCGATTCCCATATCAAATAATCTTGGAATCGCTGTCGCAGCATCGTTTGTATGAAGCGTTGAAAGAACCAAATGGCCAGTCATTGCTGCGTTAACTGCAATATCTGCCGTCTCTTCATCGCGAATTTCTCCAACGAGTATCACATTTGGATCCTGACGCAAAATACTTCGAAGACCTGTTGCAAATGTCAGATCTGTTTTTGGATTTACCTGTATTTGATTGACTCCTTCAATATCGTACTCAATTGGATCCTCAATTGTCATGATATTCACTTCGCGCTTATTGAGGAGTTTTAAGATTGCATACATTGTCGTGGTTTTCCCCGAACCTGTCGGCCCTGTTGAAAGAATCATGCCATAGGGCTTTTCATAGGCTGCTTTTGTTTTTTGTAAGTCTCCTTGTGAGAATCCAAGATTGAGAAGCGAAATTTGTCTTGCGTGTGATGAGAGTAATCGCATCACTATCTTCTCACCCTTACGGAGCGGTACAACAGAAACACGAATATCATACGTTTGACTATCGTTTGAAAATGTTATCTTCCCATCTTGCGGTACCTGGTGCTCATCAGTACGAAGCTTTGCCATAACTTTTATGCGAGTCACAATTTGCGAATAAATCTGCAAGGAAAGCTCGATAATATCGTGCAGTACTCCGTCGATTCGGAAACGAACAAGCACTTTCTTCTCCTCAGGCTCAATATGGACATCTGATGCGTTATTTTGCGCAGCATAAGAAAGAATCGTCTCAACAATTTTTATAATTGGCGGATCAAATTCATTTCCTTTCTTTTTACTTGCTTCCTGCACGCTCTCTTGGATAATATCTTCAAATGCCTTGGTAATGTCTTTGAGATAGAGCGATTGCGTTTTCGCCATATCGCGCTCGGTCGTTAAATACACGACAACTGGCATACCAAGCTTTTTTTGGAGGAAATCAACAATCGCGGCATTGGTCGGATCTACCATGCCAACATGTAGCCCGCGATTGTCTTTTTTAAAGGCTATAACATTTTGCTCCTTGGCAATGACCTCAGGGACAATGGTGAGAATCTCTTTGGGGATTTCTATATTTGCGAGATGGATAAACGGAACATTCAGCGTTTCAGCGATTAACTTACCCAAGTTTTCATCTGAAATAAGATTTTCATCGAGGAGAACATCACCAAGAGGGAGTTGTTGCAACTGCGCCTTCTTAAAAGCCTCGGTGAGCGAAACCTCATCAATCACCCGTAGCTCCTTTAATGAAGTATAGAGCTTCTGACTATCGTACATACCACTCCTATTATCCTATGCTTCAGCAGTATTCTCAAGAGGAGAATTTTTACATTTTTGGTATCTGTGGTGAAAAATATAAAGAATTGATCTCTCTGTACCAAGCCCCTTTCTGACTGACAGATAAGTTTATTACGAGATTATAACAGAATCGCATTCGGTTAAAGGAAGAAGAGGTCACGAGTCTCGTGCACCTTTCAGGTGACGATTTTCTTCCCTTCGGCAATAGCCTCAGGTCACAGACTCCCCGAGGGGAGATGACAAAAAATGCGTAACTCGAATATATTAAAACTGTTTCTAGAGCTGTGAGCGGAAATCTCAATTTTCGCATTTTGGGAAATCTCAATCTTCGCAGTTTT
>CAYWEP010000016.1:0-19803 GCA_964457405.1 uncultured Gammaproteobacteria bacterium | reverse complement strand
AATACCCCAGAAGTCTTAAAGACACAGAATTTCCTCTATCAGGAGGTGGCACCGTGAGAGAGTTGACACCTGTACCTCATCATTGTTACGCTATGGATATGTCATTCCAAGCAAATCCCTTGCAAAAAGGGCAGTTGCTGCTTATTGTTATCCTCATTATGACAGTTGCTCTTACTGTGGGTCTCTCCATTACCACAAGAAGTATTACAAATTTACGCGTCACAGAAGAAGAAGAAGAATCACAGCAAGCCTTTTCTGCTGCTGAAGCTGGCATTGAGCAAGCGTTAAAATTAACTGAACCCGGAACGTACTTTCAAAAACAGCCCTTAGGCGGGGCAGAAATAGACAAGGTGACAGTAACTAAGCTGGTAGACGCTCGTTTGCTTCTCAACAATAACAGCCCTGTGATAAAAGACGACGGCGTTGATATTTGGCTTTCTTCCTATCCTGACTATTCCCTTCCACAATGGAGCGGGAATCTAACTGTCTATTGGGGGTCAGATACAGATGACTGTCAGCAAGCCCAGGCGAGTAACACTCAGGCGGCAATTGAAGTTGTTTTGCTGACAGGACCGGAAAACGATCCAGCTGCTACGCATTATGTTTTTGACCCGTGTGCACCAAGAAGGGGAGAAAACAATTTTGCTGCTTCTGACGCAGGTGTCTGGCAGCTACTGACGGCCCAATTTACCAACCGCGTCACGATCACCATTGATCCGGCTCAACCGGGTCTTATTGCTCGTATTATTCCGCTTTATGCCTCAACGGCAATTGGTATTGAAGGCGATAGCCCTTTCCCTCCGCAAGGATCGGTTATTGAATCTGTAGGAAAATCAGGAGACTCCCAACACAAAATCAGGGTATTTCGGGGATTCCCGAAAGTGCCGAATGAGTTTTTTACTACCCTCCTTTTGGTCCCGTAACGCATATGAAGGAGATTACATTTGGTCTTGATATCGGAGCAACGTCTGTCAAAACCGTCTGGCTGGAACGGCAAAAAGAAGGAATATCTCTGAAAGCGTGTATGAGTGTGCCTTCTCCCGCAAAGGGTATTTTTTCTGAATCTCCCTTTGACCAGGAGCAAATGGCACAGGTCATAAGCGATCTTATTTCGGAGGCGAAGGTTCCCAGCCGTTTGGTAAACCTTGCCCTTTCAGACGGACAGGTTTTTACAAAAGTGATTGACATGCCGGTTTTATCTGATAAAGAACTTTCTTCGGCGGTCTATTGGGAGGCCGAGCAGTATATACCCGCCCCGTTATCTACCATAACCATTGATTGGATGGTACTTCGGAGAGATGTAAAAATGCAGTCTGGATTAAAAATGCAGGTATTACTGGTCGCGGCGCCTACGGAGCTTTTGAAGCGATATCAGAAAATCGTAGAGCTAGCCGGCTTTTCTGTTGCCTCAGTTGAAACAGAAATCCTTGCGGTAGTACGCTCTGTGCTCACTGGGAGCACCTTCCCGACGAGTATTGTTATGAATATCGGTAGTCTGAATACAGCATTGGCCATCGTGCAAAACGGTATGGTTATCTTTACCTATTCAATTCCTTTGGGAGGAATCGCTATAAACAGGGCGATTGCTTCGGATTTCAATTTTACAAACCTTCAGGCCGAAGAATACAAAAAAACCTATGGCATTTTGGAAAAAAATTTCGGCGGTAAAATCGGGAAAGCAGTAGATCCGATTCTGACCTCGCTTGTTTCGGAAGTGAGAAAAGCTCTCGCATTTTATAATGAGAAATATAAAAACATATCCCCGGTGACGCAGGTTCAGCTTGCCGGCGGGACTGCAAAATTACCGGGACTTAATCTTTATTTTGCGAAAAACCTTAGCATAGAAACGGTTATTGCCAATCCTTGGAAAGCGCTCAATATTCAAGGAGTCCCTCCTCCCCTTCTTGAAGCCGGACCAGAGTATGCCGTAGCCACAGGGTTAGCGCTGAAGGATATATGAAGAATAGCATCAATTTATTAATCCAAAATAAAAAATACAATCTGACAATGCGACGGAGATTGCAGATTTTTCGCGTTGTCGCAATCTTCGTACTCTTTGGTGTCGGTGCTTTTTCAGTTATACTTTTTTTGTTGATTGCATCTTCTCCCCTGCCGAATCTTCGTAACGAAGAAAATGCGCTGAAATTTGAAATAGCGAGGCTTCATTCGAGGATGGCAAAATATTTTATCGTCACCGATCAGTTAAAATATATTAATGACGTTTTAAAAGGAAGACCGGCGCATGATGGGACCCTTGAGAAAATGCAAAAGGATATGCCGCCATCTTTCTCATTCTCGACGCTTCATATCGATGAGAAAAATGTCCTCTTAACACTTGCATCAACGTCCCTTTCCGATTTTGATACCTTTTTGGCACGGCTTGAGGCATTGGCGGTACGTGACCGACAATTTCGAAGGGTGCTCATCAACTCACTTTCACTTAACCCCCAAACAGGACAGTATACGTTGGCGGTTTCACTAACCCGATAAGGATATGGAACGAGGATTTAACAGACGAACAATAAAGCTTTACTATCACCGTTTTAAGGACTCTCCGTGGTATTCGATGACAGTTTTTAGTTCTATAATTCTCGTCTGTCTGTTGCTTTTTGTGTTCGTGATTCTTCCTCAGCTTGGTAGGTGGTTTTCGATTCAGGAAGAAATTGCAAAAACCAAAACCAGAATTGCAGCGATAAAAGGCAATATCAGCTTCTTAAGTGGCATGAACGAGACATCCTTAAATAGAGACGTCAGTATTACCGCAGGAGCGATACCGTATGAAATAGACTATGCCGGCGTTTTACAGGCAATATCCAGTTCTGCTGTTGTTTCAGGCGTTACGCTGTCTGACTTCAGCTTTCAGGTGGGACAACTCACAAGTGTTAAGAAGACAAAATCGGGTTTTAACCCGCTGAAGCTTACTATTTTTGTCTCAGGCTCGATTGATAATGTGAAGCGTTTTATTACCGAGATTAATAAAAAACTGCCACTTTCCGAGGTGACAGAATGGCAGGGGTCTTCCGATAAATCAACGATTGTCATCATGTTTATACACAAACAGCCACCACAAATTATTTTACAGGATACGGTTTCTCTGAAACCTCTTACTGCAAGCAACAGAAATTTGATTAATACGCTTTCCACATGGAGAGCTGCGGTACCGGAGGCAATCGAAAATACATCAACAGATTCGGCGTCGGGAGCATTCCCTTTCTAGAGCCGTACAAAATTTATTTCAGAAGGTCGGGACGGACTTTTTTCGTTCGTGCTCTTCCCTGTTCTTTCCTCCACACGGTAATTTTTGCGTGATCACCTGAAAGCAAGACTTCAGGAACGGCGCATCCTTTGTATACTTGCGGCTTGGTGTAGTGCGGGTATTCCAAAGAGATGCCGTCTTCTGTTTGCAAACTAAAAGATTCCGTCTCTGTCACGCCTTCTTTCAGAACACCCGGAAGCAGTCTGGTTACTGCATCGGTTATCAGCATTGCCGGTATTTCCCCTCCGGTTGTCACAAAGTCCCCGATTGAAATCTGTTCATCAACAAATTGTGAAATCCGCTCGTCAATTCCCTCATAATGTCCGCAGACGAGTATAAGATGATTAAGTTCCGAATACTCCCTTGCCCTCTTTTGTGTAAACTGTTCTCCAGACGCAGTAAGCAAAACAACCTTTGTCTTTTTCTTGCCCTGAGCGGAGTCGAAGGGTGTCCCCTTTGCATACTGGATTGCCGTGTGTACAACATCAACGCGCATAACCATCCCTATTCCTCCCCCATACGGCGTGTCGTCAACCAATTTATGCTTGCCGATACCAAAATCCCTGATGTTGACAAAATCTATGGAAACGAGATTTTTTTCCTTTGCCATTTTGACAATTGAGTGGTCAAAGGGACCAGTAAACATTTTTGGGAAGAGGGTTAAGATTGAGATTTTCATAGAGCTATGATTCTAGCATAAGTTACTTAGGTAACCTAGGGTACTTAGGTGACTTATTCGAGAAAGAGAGGTCTGTGCTCATGCTGCGGATTCTGGTGAGTCTTCCGCGAGCGTTATATTTATTCTCTTATTCTGCTTCATCGCTTTTATTTTCATGACATTTCGAATACTTCGTATTACTTTCCCTTCTTTGCCGATAACTTTTCCCATGTCATCTTTGGCAACAGTGACAGTAAAGGTTATGATGCCATCTAGATCTTCTTCCGAGACATTTACTTCATCGGGGCTGTCGACGATCTGGGAAATAATATACAAAAGCGTTTCTTTCATGCGTTCACTAAGTCCGAAACGATTGATGACGGGGTCGCGCCTTTTGAGACCCAGTACCGGTAGCGATCCATGTTTATTTGTTTTTTGCCACCGTTTTTACCTTTTTCGTACCAGCCAAGCGCCTCGATCGGCTTACCGTCTCGCCTGCTTCTTTTTTCCGTGACAATAACGCGGAATTTCCGCTCACCTTTCTTTCCTGTTCTGGATAATCGTATAACCACCGCCATAAGAAATATACAAATATTCAAATAAACCAATAAACAAATTCATTAATACATTTGATTATTTGACTATTGGATTATTTGTTTATTGTATCATGATTTAGCTTCATTCACAATATCTCCATTCTTGAAGCGGATGCGGGACTCCAGAGTTTTTTTCGCTGCTTCCTCTTCGGCCTGCTGTTTTGATTTGCCTATCCCTTCTCCGAGTAAATTGTTTTTAACATACACGCCGACAGTAAATGTTTTCGCGTGGGGTGGTCCTTCTTCACGTAAGACTTTGTATACTGGCGAGCTCTGTTTTTGCGACTGAACAAATTCCTGAAGAAGGCTCTTTGGGTCTTTGAAGGTTCGTTTCTTCACATGCTCGGAAATAAATGGGGTAAGGGCGTCCTCAAGGAACTTTTTTACAACAGAGAGGCCTTGGTCCAAATATAACGCACCGATAAATGCCTCAAAAGCATTAGCAAGCAGCGAGGCATTCTCCCGTCCCATCGAATCTTCTTCTCCCTTTGATAACTTGAGGTACTTGCCAAACCCAAGTTTTTTTGAAAGTATTGCGAGGCTTTTTGTGTTGACGACAAGCGAACGAAGGTTTGTGAGTACTCCTTCGTTGAACTGAGGATATGCGTGAAACAAGTAACTCGATACGACAAAAGAAAGTATACTATCCCCCAAGAACTCAAGACGCTCGTTGGATTCAAGTATTTCTTTTGTTTCATTTAGATACGATCTGTGAATAAATGCTTGCTCAAAGAGCATTGGATTTTTAAATATGGGTATTTTTTTCATCCGGTTACGATTTTTCCTAAAGCGCCATTGACAAATGCCGGGCTTGTGTCATTTCCGTATTCTTTGGCAAGCTCAATTGCTTCATCAATAATAACATTTGCGGGTGCTTTTTTCTCAACCAAGAGCTCATACGCTGCAAGGCGCAAGATGGCAAGATCAACTTTATTGATTTTTTCTATAGGGAATTCTGGTGCAGCTTCGTGAATACGGTCATCCAATAGATTTTTTTGCTTTATGATCTTTTCTGCATCCTCGGTTACTTTTTGTGGATAAAAGTCGATTCGAAACAACTCCTCAACAAGATGCTTTCTTCTGATATGGCGTGGATCATTTGAGGTTTTCATGCTGGCTGACTTGTGCTTTTTGCTGTTTTATCGCGATATATTGTTTTCTTTTATAGTATCCACAGCGCGGACAAATCGTGTGGGACTCATGCATGTTGTCACAATTTGGGCACACAGTCGTCTGCGGCGTTGAGAGCTTTATGTGTGCACGTCTTTTTCCTTGTCGCGCGCGTGAATGTCGTTTTTTCGGTTCTTGCGGCATGGTTTCTACCTTCCATCTTCAATCATCTATCGTCTATTCTACCCTATCTTAGCTTCGGTTGCAAGAGAAAAAATATTGTACGGCTTTTTACTCGAAGGCGTCATTTCGCAAATCGACAATATTACCTGGGGGGTGCAGCTACAAAGACACCCTTGGTGTGGAAGTGAGGCTGCACCTCAGGTAGTTAATCAGTATTTAGTCTGGAGAGATGGCTTTGGAGGTAGTTGGCTTGAGTTTTTCTACAAGCTTTGGATATTGCGAGATATATGGGTAGAGTTGCTCTGCTGAATATCTTGCCTTTTCAATGAGTGGAAAATCGGAGAAAGAGGCAATTTTGAGCGCACGATGCCCTGATTGCACAACGCCATAGAGCTCGCCTGGTCCGCGAAGCTTGAGATCCAGTTCTGCAAGCTCTGCTCCTACATACATTGTTTCCATTGCTTTCAATCGGTTACATGTTTGCGGGTTTTTTGATTCGGTATACAAAAGACAATAAGACTGCTTGTTTCCCCTGCCTACTCTTCCTCTTAGTTGGTGAAGCTGCGCAAGGCCAAATCGCTCTGATGCCTCAATAAGCATGATTGTCGCATTGGGTATGTCGATGCCTACTTCAACGACAGGCGTGGCAACAAGTATGTCGTATGTGTTATCGCGAAACTGCGCTAATACTTCGTCTTTTTCTTTTGCCTTTAGCCTTCCGTGCAAAAGCCCTAAACGAAAATCTGGGAATATGTCTTTTTTTAACCGTTCATACTCTTTGGTCGCTGCTTTCACTGTCTGCATATTCTCAGACTCTTCAACAAATGGGCAAATAATAAAGGCTTGCGATTTTGTCTTTTTTATCTCTTTTCTTATCCACTCATATCCTGCATCCCTCTTCTCAGACGGCACAAGCCAGGTTTTGACAATACGTCTCCCTTTGGGCATCTCATCAAGATGTGACATATCCAAATCGCCGTAGAGTGTGAGAGCGACTGTTCGCGGAATGGGTGTTGCGGTCATTGTCAGAAGGTGTGGATTCTTCCCTCTACCCCGTATGATCCCCCGTTGCTCCACGCCAAAGCGCTGCTGTTCATCGATGACAACGAGGCTAAGGTTATCAAACTTTATCTTTTCAGAGAGGACGGCATGGGTACCAATAAGAATGTCAAATGAAATTTGAATTTTTTTTGTTCTTGTTACTAAACCAACCTTAACTCCAAGAGGCGATAAAAGGTCGGAAACGGTTTTGTGGTGTTGGTTCGCCAATATTTCCGTCGGAGTCATGAGGACAGACTGACAGCCATTCAAATATGCAAGATACATTGCGATTGTTGCGACGACTGTTTTTCCGCTTCCGACGTCTCCTTGTAACAAGCGATTCATTGGCTTTTTCAAAGCCAGATCTTTGAAGATCTCACTCACCGCTTTTCTTTGTGCGCTCGTGAGCGTAAACGGGAGCAATTCCCAAAATGCATCAATTTTATTTCTAAACTCAATGATTGAAAATGCAGATCCTGAACGTTTTTCTCCCCACTGCGATTTTCTTTGCAAGATACTCAGCTGGAGTAAAAAAAGTTCATCAAATGCAAGGCGTTTTTTTGCGCTTTGTGCCAGATCTGGAGTCTCTGGAAAATGTACTTCTCTCATCGCTTGCGGGAAAGACATCAAATTATTCTTTCCAAGTATTTGTTGAGGCATGTACTCAATGAGCGTATCCTCAAACTCCAAGAGGAGTTGATATACTTGCTTTCTTATCCATTTGGATGTAACGCCTCTTGTTTCAGGATAGATAGGGACCAATCTCCCTGTATGAATCGTTGTTTCGTGCGAGTTTGGTAGTATCACCTCATAGTCAGGCGAAGTCATTGCCGGTTTACGGTTAAACATATCGACCTTGCCGGCGACAGAGAGGAGATCATTTTTCCGGATGGAATTTACGAGGTATGGCTGGTTAAACCAGGTCGCTTGCATGCTTCCTGTTTCATCGGCAATTGTCGCTTTCTGAATCGTTTTGAAGCGCCTGTTTATATATTCATTCTTTATACTCACGACGCGTCCTCTAAGCGTTACCACCTCACCTTCCTGTACTTGTCCAATTTTAGAAATGAGAGAATAATTTTCATATCGACTGGGCATATGGTAAAGAAAATCTGAAAGCGTAAAGATATTGAGTTTTGCAAGTCGTTCCGCATACATGTTGTACACCCTACCGGCATCCGGAATGGGAGTCTTAAGATTCATTAGGTTTATTCTACCAGATATCAAAGAAGAGTTAGGTACGGGAGAAAAGATGTCAGGACAAGTGCGGTGGTCGCGATTGCGACGACAACAATCCAAATTTTTCTATGTTTTCTGAAAGTATCCATAGGAATATATTAACATATTTTTATACATATTTTTGCATAATTGTCTTTTTGACTCCTCATGAGTATAATATATATATGCAATGTCCGCATTGTCAATCTCCGCTTAAGAAGGCTACGTATAAAGGCGTTCATGTATACGAGTGCGAGAAAAAGCATGGGATGTGGTTTGTAAAAGACGATCTCCGTTTGGCAAAAGACAGTATGAGCGAGGAGCTTCGCTGGTTAGACTTTGACTTGTTTTCAGAGATAGAAGGTAAGTTTCAAAGCGCTCATGGAGACAGGCATTGTCCTATTTGTCAAGCGCCGATGCAAGCATTGCAGTATGCTCATTCAAAGGTAGTTATTGACGTCTGTCTTCACAGGCACGGCGTTTGGCTTGATAAGCAAGAATTTCAAAAAATCATCCATTACCTTGATACGCTTCTTAATAAAAAAACGTCATCAGACTATGCAAAAGATGTTGTGAAAGAGTTTGAGGAAATTGCCACTGGTTCAGAAAGCAAAATTTCCGAGGTAAAAGACTTCTTAGCAGTGAGTAGGCTGTATGAGATGCGGCTTATTGCAGAACATCCGTGGATGGAGAGCGTTTTGGCCACATATTACGCAGTAACGCCGTTTAGATAGCAGCTATTCATCCCTATTTCTTCCGATTGTAATTATCACGTCAGCTTTCCCTTTTTCTGCTAAAATTTCCGGTTCTGACACATCGTAGGAGGCATTTTTCATTGTTTTTGTAAGTTCTTCAAGATAGGCAGTCGCAACTGAGGATCTTGCTTGGATTATCGTATCGTTGTAGTCACTTCTCTCTGCATTTCCAACTGTGTCGACGATGAATCCCTCTTTGGAAAGATAGGATTTTGCTTTGGCAGCCTCTCCTCTTTTGCCACTTCCGTTGAGAACGCTTATTGTGTAGGCTTTTTTATCAACTACGACCTCTGTTGGTGTTGTAGGTGGTGTCACTGTGGGAGAAACCGCTGTGTATACATCAGTTTCCCCTTTTTTAATGCCTTCTTGGTAAGCAAAAAACACAATGCCGATAACAAATCCCAAAAGCGCAAAAAGAAGTACCGGCCAAAAAAATCCTTGTTTTTTCTCCGTTTTGAGATCCTCCCATGTCGATTGTCCTGCAAGGCTATCGGCGGTTTGTCCTGATGAGGATTCAATCGCAGGCGCTTTTTCACTCACTGCTTCTTCTTTTTTTTCTTCTTCGGCGGATACGCCAAAGGCTTCGTTCTCATTTGTTGATTTTGGTTCGGGTATTATCTTTTCCTGTCCTTTCTTTTCAAGACTCTCAAGGTAGGCAGCCATTTTCTCCTTAGGAATTTTTTTAGGTGGCGCTTTTTTCGGTTTTACTTTTTTTTGAGTAAACTTTCTGGTCATGATATGCTTCTTGCCCAGGTTATACTTTTAATAATATCGAGAGTTGAGATAGCTGTCAATGAAGAACATTTTACCGTTGTGCAGCTACAAAGACACCCTTGGGGTGGATTTCCCTTTCCACCCCAGGATATCTTAGGATGTTAGTGCCAGAAGGCGCGGCGGCCGGTGAATACCATGGCGATTCCGGCTCTATCTGCTGCATCTATTGATGCTTTGTCATTGATTGATCCTCCTTGCTGGACAATTGCGGAAATACCATGCTGAGAAGCAAGTTTGACAGAATCATCAAACGGAAAAAAACTGTCGCTTGCTAAAATAGCGTTTTTAGCAAATTTCCCGGCCTGAGAAAGTGCAATCTTCGTTGATCTGAGCCTTGACGTTTGTCCCGATCCGATGCCCCGTGTCATCGGCAGTTTTTTATCAACGACAATGACTGAGTTTGATCGAATCCTCGTGACAAATTTCCATCCGGTCTGCATCTGTTGTAATTGTTTCTTCGTCGGCTTTTTCTTGGTAACCACTTTCCAGTCCGCAAAGCCTCTTTCCAGGAAGTCATCACGCTCTTGTAATACAAAGCCACAGTCAATCCATTTCAGATCCATCCGCTCTTTGGTAATTGCGGGAATGTCCCCGAAGACATAAATACCCATACTTTTTCGCAGTTTCTGTAAAAATGCAAGGGCTTCATGGTCAATATGTGGTACGGCAATAATATCCATATTTCCCCTTTTAGCATCTTTAAATGCGCCAATCACCTTTGCCGCTGCCATATCCATAGGTTTATTCAGGACAATCACACCGCCGAAAGCAGACTCAGGATCAGCGTCAATTGCCCGCTGCAGCGCTTCTTTGGCTGATTCACCCAGAGCAATGCCGCACGGGCTATTATGCTTGATAACGACAGCTGCCGGTTGCTCAAAAATACGGATAGATTCAAGCCCGGCATTTATATCGGTAATATTTGTAAGAGATAAATCTCTCCCCCACAGTTTTTGCAAATGTTCAAATGGTGAATTCCCATTTGGCGTTGCATACACTGCTGCTTTCTGATGAGGATTTTCGCCATAGCGCAAATCGTTAACTTTTCTGCCGGGTAAAGTAATCTCTTCTGGAAAGAGTTCTTCCCGCAAATACGCTGCAATTTGCGAATCATAAAAAGAAAGATGTGAAAAAGCCTTGGCAGCGAGTTGTTTTTTTACTTCTTCCGAAACTACACTACTATGTAGCGCTGTAGTTAGGACTGGGTAATCTTTTGGATCGACGATAACAAGGACGTTTCTGAAGTTTTTCGCTGCGGCGCGGATCATCGTCGGACCACCGACATCTATATTTTCTACCGCCTCTTCAAGCGTTACGCCCGATTTGCTCACTGTCTCTTCGAATGGGTAGAGGTTACATACAATAATATCGATAGGTTTTATTTTAAGGTTTTTTGCCTCTTTAATGTGCTTAGAATTTGATCGATCAAATAAAATACCCGATTCAATCTGAAAGCTAATTGTCTTCATCCGTCCATCAAAACTCTCGGGATTCCCCGTTATTTCCTGAATAGGGACAACAGGGATTTTATTTTGTTCAAGTATTTTCGCCGTGCCACCGGTTGAGATAATTGCGTATCCAAGATCCGAGAGTGTGCGGGCAAACTCGGTAATTCCGTCTTTATTGAAGACACTCAGGAGTGCATACTTTTTCACGGCAGTTTTTTTATTCCTTTTTCCTGCCATACATCAACGAGTCTTTAGCCGCACAATGCGTCTTTTTCCTATTTTTATGATCATGTCGTTTTTCACCGGTGTGTCACTATGAGGATCGGTAACTCTTTTCCCGTCGATCTCAACGCCTCCTTGCTCAAAGAGTCGTTTTGCCTCGGACATTGATGTAGCAAGGTTTAGGTCAACGAGTAAGTCTTCGTTGACGAAGCTTTCATCCTCATCGGTATCAAGCGTTACTTCTTCAATCTCAGTCGGCAATTCACGCCGCTGTACCACTTGTTCAAACGTCTTTTGTGCTTCTTGTGCAGATTCGTCATCGTTTAGAAGCTTGACGACCTCAAAGGCAAGCATTTTTTTATACTGCATAGAATTCTCTCCCTTTTGTAGTGATGTATCAATACGCTTTACCTCCTCCATCGGGAGACTAGTGAGGTACTCAAGTGCCTTGACAATGGTAGAATCGGGAAATGCCATGATTTTTGCGTACAGATCTTCCGGCCTATCGGTAATCGCGATTGCATTCCCCTCGGTTTTGCCGATTTTATTGCCTTCAGAATCAATTAAGAGAGGAGTCGTCATAACAAACTTATCTTTGTGCAGCATGTGTCGCATTAATTTTCTTCCCATGAGCATGTTAAACATCTGATCGCTGCCACCAATCTCTAGATCAACCTCCATTACAACGCAATCATATGCTTGCATTACAGGGTATAAAAATTCATTCATGTATACGTCTTGACCTCTCTTTTGCCTCTCTTGAAACAAGTCGCGTTCAATCACTTGCTGCACAGATAAGAGCCCAGCAATTCTCAAAAACTCAAGTCCGCTTATTTTTCCAAGCCATTCACTGTTAAACCGAACCTCAACTGGGTTGTCGCCACTGAAGTTTAGAATTCTACCCGCCTGTTCTTTATAGGATTTTGTGTTTTCTAATACCTCATTACGAGTTAACATTTTTCTCGTAGAAGTTTTTCCGGAAGGATCTCCAACCATTCCGGTGAAGTCGCCTATGAGGAAAATGACATGATGCCCAAGCGCTTGCCACTGTGCGAGCTTCATAAGGCCAACCATATGTCCAACATGAAGCTTGTCTCCCGTGGGATCAAAACCCTGGTAGAGTTTTAATTTCTTACCAGAGCGCAGCACTTTTTTAAGCTCTTCCTTTGATGGGTAGATCTTGTCAACAGCCCGTGTTAATAGCTCTTCAATCTTATCCATACGATGATGAGTATACCATAACATATTTTGCTATAATATACCCCAACCAAACTATGTACGATTATCGTCCTTCCAGACGTCGCCGTAGTCGATTGCGCGGCAGGTCTACTGTCAATGTCAAAGAGATATTTTTCCTAAGCAAGCTCTCAAAATATGCATTTTTTGCAGTCATAGCACTTGTCTTGGCAATCCCAGTCATGTTCATTTGGTATAGTCGTGATTTACCAACGCCCGGTAAAATTGTCGAATCAAAATACAGTGACGCTACACGCATCTACGACAGGACAGGCAAAGTCATCCTGTACTCGGTGTACGAAGAGCAAAATCGTACCTATGTCAAGCTTGATCAGATACCAGATAATCTCCGCAATGCAACAATAGCTATCGAAGATGAAGATTTCTATAAAAATAAAGGGTTTTCGCCTGTTGCATATCTTCGTGTTGTCAAAAATGCACTATTGGGCCGCGGTCTTGCCGGAGGTTCGACCATCTCACAACAGTTAGTAAAAAACGTGCTCTTGACCAATGAACGCAATCTCCCGAGAAAAATAAAAGAATTAATACTTTCGATTCAGGTAAATCATCGCTTCAGTAAAGATCAGATTTTAGAGTTGTATTTGAATAACATTCCCTACGGCGGAACAGCCATAGGCGTTGAGGCAGCTGCCCAGCAGTATTTCGGGAAAGACGTCAAGGATCTTGATCTTGTTGAGTCAGCCTTCTTAGCTGGTCTTCCGCAAAGTCCGACTTCGTACTCCCCCTTTACTGGAAATAAGCACTATGTTGATAGAACAAGAGCGGTTCTTATGCAGATGGTTTCCAACGAGTACATCACCAAAGAAGAAAGCGAGGATGCCCTCAAAAAGATTGAAGAATATAAATTCTCTCAGAGGGCAACATCGATTAAAGCACCACATTATGTCATGTATGTTCGGGAGCTCCTGGTTCGGGAGTTTGGGGAAAACATGGTACTTACCGGTGGATTGCAGGTAATAACAACGCTTGATTATGCATTGCAGAAAGAGGCAGAAGAGATAGTAAAAGACGAAATTGGCGCGCTCAAAGGATTCAAAGTCGGCAATGGAGCTGCTATGGTCACTGATCCGAAGACCGGAGAAATTCTGGCTATGGTTGGCAGCAAAGACTATTTCGACGAAGAAAATGACGGAAATTTTAACGTCGCAGTAAGCGGTGAGCGTCAGCCGGGTTCATCGCTTAAGCCTATTATTTATGCAAAGAGTTTTGAAAAAGGCTATACACCGGCAACGCTTCTTATGGACGTTCAGACAGAGTTTCCCACAGATGATCCGACCCATCCCATCTACATACCTGTCAATTACAGCGGAAAATTCTCAGGTCCGGTGCAGGTGCGGTTTGCGTTGGGAAATTCCATCAACCTTCCAGCGGTCAAAATGCTTGCAATGGTTGGGATAAAAGATGCAATGCAGAAAGCGTATGAGATGGGTATTGAGGAGTGGGAGCCAACGAGTGAGAATCTTCGCAATGTCGGCCTGTCGCTTGTCTTAGGAGGACGCGAGACAACACTGTTTGAGGAAATGACAGCATATGGCGTGTTTGCCAATAAAGGCATGCGGCAGGATCTGAAGGCGATTCTAAACGTTAAGGATAGTAAGGGAAAGACGTTGTTTGAGACAAAGGCGACCCATTCGACGAGCTCCCTTCGAGAAAACTCAGGACGAGCAGGGCAAGCAGAGGGGACAAAGGTTCTGTCAGATGAAGTTGCCTTTCTTACTTCCCATATTTTGCTTGATAATAACGCACGTATTCAGGAATTCGGAGCGAATTCATACCTTCGGATTCCCGGCAAAACAGTCGCGGTTAAGACAGGAACTACAGATGAGAAGAGGGATAACTGGACAGTCGGATATACGCCATCTATCGTTGTCGGCGTGTGGGTGGGGAATAATGACCGAACGCCTATGAATCCGAAAATTGCCTCAGGCGCGACCGGTGCATCAACGATCTGGCATAAGCTGATGCGTCTTGCGCTCAAAGACAAAAACGATGAGCAATTTACTGTCCCTGAAAATGTTGAGGCTGTACAAGTTGATGCTTTTTCAGGCGGTCAACCTGTTGACGGACAGCCGACGCGGACTGAGTATTTTATCAAAGGCACACAGCCGACAACCCGCTCACCTATTTTACAAAGAGAATTTTTTGTCTTTAAGGAAAATGACCCCGTCTCAACAGACGGGAGAAATCGCTGGCAGGAAGGGATTGATGCATGGATTGAGCAGGCGCACAAAGATGATCCTAAATACCACCCGCCGGAAGATGTAAAGAATCCGAAAAAAGATGAGGAGGACAATAATGACGAACCAACTCCAACGCCGACCGAACCTCCAACACCGTAAAAATCAAACTCTTCGTTGATGTTCTGTCCGAGAAAAAATGTTCCGTACAGCAGCAACAACTGAACTTAAACCAGACTTTTTATGTAAAGGTTGTGCTTCAAAAGCAGTTCTGGACAAAGTGCCATGATTTGAGAGTCTTAACGCATGGGGAGAATAATCGGTGCGTTTAGCAGGAACAACGGCGTATGTATGCGTTTCAAGCCTTTGGGCATGGCCTTGTGAATCAGGTATATCAAAGTTACTATACAGAACGAATGCATCATCTTCAGCAGACATAAAACTCACTACGTAACCGGATCATATGCCAGTGTCAGGAAAATGTCAAGTTGGGCCGCGGCTTGGTTTACGCTTTCAGTTCTGCTCTATGGTTTTCTTTGACTACTTTGATGATTTTTTCTCTTATTCTTGATACTTCTTGGCTCGTTAAGTTTTTGTTTGGGTCTTGGTAAAGAATATGAAATGTGCGGGTCGTTTGGTATTTATCCAAAAGCGAGACATCGACGATAAGCTCACTTTGACTTTTAATTGTCTCTATGATATCGCCTGTTTGTGTGTCTTCTGGAACAACAAGTGCAATATCCTCGATCACTGGTGGGTATTTGGCGATTGGAATAAAGATTCTCTCGCGTTTTATATTCTCCAAAAGGTGGGAGTAATTGAGTTCGAAATATATTCCCTCATCGAGAATTTCGATATGCTTTGCAGGGTCGTTATTGGTTCCAAGTTCTTGATTCAGTCGCTCAAGCAGCCCTTTTATTTCACGAAAACTTTTTGCACTCGAAATGCCTGCAAGGTGATATGCTTCTCTTGCTTCAGTAAGACTTTTCCCTAGGTACACCTTCCCGAGTTCAAATAGGCTGACATGCGGATGATTGGCTTTATTTTGTTTGAGAGCTTTGTGCAAATTTATTTTTAGATTTGGTCGTAGATATTCATATTCACGGCTCACTGGCGTATCAATTCGTAATGCTTTTTCTGAATCAACGCCTACATCGTTCAGGTCTTTCTCACTAACCAAGCTATATGTATACACTTCAGAAAATCCCGTTGCGGTCATAAGATATTTCACTTTTTCATCAGTGCGATAGTCCCTAAAATAGGGTATTTGCTTTGTCGGTATTTGTCCACTCGGAAGTGTCTTTGGGAAATTGTTATATCCATACATTCTCGCAACTTCTTCGATGAGGTCCTCCTCGATTTTTAAGTCATTTCTGTACGTTGGAATGTCACAGAGGATAGTATCCTTCTGCAACTTTGGGAAGAGATTAAGGCTGCCAAGGATGGTTATTACTTCTTTTTCAGGAATTGTAATGCCAAGTATTTGGTTTAGTCTTTCCAGACGAAGACTGAGTGGCCAAGGCTGAAAGTTCTCTTTTTTCAAGTCGTATAGTTTGCTTGCTATTTCTCCTCCTGCTAGTTCGAGCATGAGACTGGCACTCCGTTCCAGCGCTGCGACTGTCCCGCCAGCATTGACTGCTCGCTCAAAAATACTGCTTGCATCTGAGCGAAGCGACACGTATTGAGAAGTTCTGCGAATGAGGATGGGGACTTCTACAGGGACGCGTAAAATGATTGTTTTTGTTTCAGGAAATGTTCCACTATTAAATCCTCCTTTAATACCGCAGAGGTCAATAATTTTCTCCGTGTCACGAATAATGACAGCTCCTTGGGGCAAATGATAGCTTATGCCATCAACGCTTTTAAATATTTCCCCGCTTTTTGCTGTGTCAACCTGCATGAGGTGACCTGCGATTTTGTCATAATCAAATGCGTGAATGGGATTACCAAGCTCATACATAACGAAATTGGTGATATCAACGATATTATTTATCGATCGCTGACCAATTTTTCGCAGTTTTTCTTTGAGCCAGCTTGGTGATTCTTTTACTGATACTCCATCGATGATAATGCCTGTGAAACGGGGATTTATTTTCGGATCAGTTTTTACGTCAAGTGGCAGAACTTTTTTCGGTTGCACCTTTGTTGCATCAAAAGAAGATTTTGGCAATGTAACTCGACTTTTCTCCAAAGCAGCAATCTCTCGCGCAATACCAACGATTGACAGAAGGTCTGGTCGATTCGGCGTAATCTCGAACTCAAAAATATAGTCATTTCTATCCTTGGTTATCTTCTCTGTTCCAAGACCCACTTCAGACAGGCGAAGCCCAAGCTTCTCAGGATCGTTTTTTACTGTTACATAATCATTCAGCCAAGAAAGCGGTGCAAGCATAATTAAAATTGTTCAAGAATACGTAAGTCAGGATTGGTTAACAATCGCAAATCATCCATTTGATAGCGAAGTGTAACTAACCGAGACAATCCAATCGCAAATGCAAAGCCTGAGATTTTTTGCGAATCATACCCGACAGCTTTCAATACATTTGGATGAATCATACCTGCGGGCATAATTTCGCTCCAGCCACTCTGCTTGCAGAAGCTACACCCCTTTCCTTTACAGACAGTACACTCGATATAGGTGTCGACACCAGGTTCGACGAATGGGAAATTTGTCGTAGCAAAACGAAGTTTTATGCTATCGCCCATCAGTTTCCTCAGAACATAATCGATTGTTCCGAAAAGATCAGTGAGGCTGACATTTGTATCAACCAAAAATCCTTCAACCTGCCAAAATTCAAATCCATGTGACGCATCGACCTGTTCATAGCGAAAGTTTTTTCCTGGGACAATGACGCGCACAGGAGGTTTTATTTTCTCCATAATTCTTCCCTGCATCGCAGACGTTTGGGTTCTGAGTATTACTTCTCCTGGTGTTATATCTGATCCTCTGATATCAAAATAAAGCGTTTGCTGTGCATCGCGTGCCGGGTGGTCTTTGGGTATATTTAATATTTCAAAGTTATATTTGTCGAGTTCAATTTCAGGTCCGTCTGCTGCTTGGAACCCCAGTGTTTTAAATATATCGACGACATCTGAGAGAACCTGGGTCATAGGGTGCAAATGTCCGATGTTTGGTTTTATACCAGGTTCGGTAATATCAAGCCTTTTTGCTCGCTCAACAGTCTTTATCTGTTTAAGATTTTGCGCTGCGCGCGCCAGCGCGTCTTCAATGATGCTTTTTGTTTCATTAACAAGTTGTCCGATCTCTGGGCGCTTATCTTTCGGTAACTTGGCAATTTCTTTTATCGCTCGCGTCAGCTGCCCGCTTCGCCCTAAAAATTGCAGCTTTATTTCCTCTAACTCCTCAGGAGATTTTGCTTCAAGAATAAGCGAAACCGCATTATTCTTGATATTCATAAGTGTATGTTCCATACCTAGTTAGGATAGCACAAAACCCAGCAGTTGTCGCAGTGACCATAATTTTTTCTGAGGATCTATGCGGATTTGACTTGCTGAATGAGCTGTTGGAATGTCTCTGGATCATGAACGACTAGATTGCTGAGCATTTTTCTATCAAGTGTTATATTTGCCTTTTTTAATTTATGCATAAAAACGCTGTAGGATATACCTTCTTGCTTCACTGCTTCACCAATTCGCGTGATCCAAAGGGTGCGAAAATCGCGCTTTCGAAGCTTCCTTCCGTGGAACGCATATGCGCCGGCGTGAAGTGCTGCTTCATGCGCGACTTTTGTCAATTTACTTTTTGTACCACGAAATCCCTTGGTCAGACCAAGTAATTTATTATGTTTTCTTCGTGAAATAGTGCCTCGTTTTACTCTCATAATTCCTTTCAGAAAAGTCACAAGTTATAAGTCACAAGTCCCAAGTCGATCTCATTTTGACTTATAACTTTTAGGACTTAGCACTTAGGACTTCGCTAGGCGGCGCCTAGCATTTTCTTCACTTTCTTTGCAAATGTTCCTGTCATCACACCCGGCTCTTTCTGCCGTCTGATTCTGCGTTTTGACTTGTGGAGTTTCAGATGGCTGCCGTACTGATGGCCAAACATAACCTTACCGGTTTTTGTGACCTTAAACCGTCTGGCTACTGATTTTTTTATTTTGAGTTTGCGCATTACTTTTTTTCCTTTCTGCTGAAAGAAGGCCAATGAGCTGATTGCCTTCAAAATGTGGATCTCGATCAACTTTTGAAATGTCGCTCACTGCTTGGATAAGTTTCTGAATGACATTTCTGCCAAACTCAGGGTGCGTAATTTGTCTTCCCCTGAATTTGAGTACGATTCGTACTTTATCTCCGTCTTTTAAAAATTCCCGAGTCCGTCTGACCATGACCTGTAAGTCATTCTCAGAGATAAACGGGCTTAAGCGCACTTCCTTTGTCTCCGAGACTTTTGCTTTCTTCTTCTCGTCCCTTTTTTTCTTCTCTTCCTGGTATAAGAATTTCTTAAAATCTATGATCTTTGCAACCGGCGGCTTGGCCATCGGCGCTATTTCTACCAGATCCAATCCGAATGCTCGTGCTTTACCGAGTGCATCAAATTTTGACAATATGCCTATTTGTTTGCCCCCATCGTCCAAAACACGGAGTTGAGAAGCAAAGATGCGCTCATTTGTCCGGTAAAACCTTCTTTGTTCTGTTTTTCGTTTATGTCTTTTTATCAATGTCTTCTTGTAACTGGTGTAAAAATTGAGAGAGTGCCAACGATCCTTCGTCTTTCCCCCCTCTTGTCCTTACTGAAATATACATCTCATCGTATTTTTGATCGCTTGTCCTGAGCGAAGTCGAAGGATTGATCTTTGAACTTTGAACTTCTTTGTCCCCTATTATACCCATAAAGGGTACTTTTTGTAAAGTAGCCTCACGAATCTTTGCTTGCAGTGTTTCCTGCCGGTCGTTAAGCTCAACTCTTATTCCTTGTTGTTCGATTATTCGAATAATCGAACGAGCGTATTCTGCGTGTCGATCGGCAATCGGAAGAAGCACAACTTGCACCGGCGCGAGCCATAACGGAAATGCGCCTTGATAATGTTCAGTCAATATGCCAATAAATCGCTCAAAAGAGCCAAAAATTGCTCGATGAATCATAA
>CAYWEP010000015.1:7541-20133 GCA_964457405.1 uncultured Gammaproteobacteria bacterium | reverse complement strand
GTTTTTCGGCAGTTATCATCATGCCGCATTCGGCGCAAGAGATAAGGCCACAAAACGCTTGGGATTCATTCTTTTGTTTGTGTCTTGGTTTCAGATACAACCTTTTCAATTCTCACAATTTCTGCTATCGTAATATTACATTCAATATACGATACATGATTTACTATAATACTATCAAAGTTTTGAAACTATGGCAACAATAGCTGAAAATATAAAGAAATTGCGAGCAAAACAGGGAATGACACAAGATGATTTGGCAAGAAAGGCAGATGTAAAATATACTACGCTCACTAAAATTGAGAGTGATGTGGTTAAAAAACCTAGCGTCCAAACAATCGCAAAACTTGCCAAAGCATTAGGCGTTCCGATGGAAAATTTGATAAAATAAGTTTATAGATATTTAACCTAAAAAATATGAAACAAAACTTTCAGCCTCAACAACCAACGCCTCCTTTAACTCCTACTCCTCTAAACAACAATAAGAGAAATCTTTTGATTATAGTTGGAAGTGTTTTAATAACCGCGCTGGTTGTTGGTTTTGGCGTTTATTTTTTGGTAAATAATAAAACGTCTCAAAATGAAATTTCTAATCAACCAACTGAAACTCCTCAAACCACAAACACGCCAACAGCAAACGCCAATAATAAAATCTATTTTGGCAAGGGATGGGAGGGTAAATATTCTTTGGTAGATGTTCAGTCCGGCGAAACAAAATCATTTATTCCTGCTGGTTATACGATAGTTGATCAACATGAATATGAGCCATTTTCAACTTATTTGATTTTACAAAAGGATAATGACCTTGTCGCTTACAATCTCGAAAATAATCTTCTAAATAGCGTTTTCGGTTCTTTTAACGATTTGAGATTAAAGAAAAATGAGCAAGTGCGCATATATCCATCCATAACAGAGAAGGACAAATTTTTCTTAGTCATCAACGAATACAACCCGAATGAAGAACCCGGAAGGGGTGGGCAGACACCCCTCAATACTCGTTCTTATACTTTTGATACTTCTACAAATAAGTTGGTGAGCGCAAGCAATTTAAGTTCTGACGGTTGCGAGGAATACGACTCAAAAAATCAAAGATTTTTCACTTGGCCTTGTGGAGAAGGTATCGGTTATTCAACGCCGCTTTCAATTTCTGACATAACGGGCAAAAAGCAAAGAGAAGTAATAACGCAAGAAGAATTTGGTTTGACTAAGGATAATATTGGGCCAGTTGCGGTCAAATATCAAAATGGATTTTTCCTTGCTCAAAGCAAAGGTGCTATTACTAAAATTGTTGTGGTTGATCCGCAACTGGCCAACCCAACAAAAGAAACTTATCTAGTGAGCAATAGTGTTAAATCTCAAATTAAGGAAGCATATCCTTATTCAACAACAATCGCGAAAGACAATAATACAATAATTGTTGGCGGAGATAGTTATATTTTGTTGCTTCGTTTTGACACTAATAAACAAATTACACAAAGCACCTATATCCCCGACGAAGAAATTTACGCCAACTTTATTTTCTCTAACGGCGGAAAATTGTATTATCAAGCGGGAGACAATATTCGAGTTGTAAATTTGGATACTTGGCAGGTTGAAAAATCTATCCCGTCAAAACGAAGTGAAGAAATAACTTTGTTCTCCTTGCCTATTTGATTCATTAAAGGCTGTCGCCGTTTTTCCCGAAATGCCAGAAGCGAGGGTGTGGCGGAAGGGGGGTGTGGGGGGGAATTCCGCCGCGCCCGAGCGTTCCGCCGGAGCGAAGCGGAGGCGGTCAGTTTCGTTCAAAAAATGTTCGAGCGGAGTTGTATAATTCCACCCGGAGTAAAACTCGGCTTCGCCAGATTGCCAGTTGACTTTTAGAGACTGGGGGTTGTAGACTACCAATTGTTCTGCTTCTTTCATGATAGAATTTGGACCAGGTAACTTAAGAGTCCCCGAACTTTCCCGGCCTGTTTATGCCATTGCCGGAGGTATGACTGACTTTCGTAAAGCATACCCAGAAAAACAAACCACAGAGCTTTGTATGGATGCTGTGCGAATGGCTGTTGAGGATGATCTGGAAATGTCTCCGAAGGAATTTCGCGGACTTGTCAATAGAGTCATTTATTCCCAATTCGCTGATCATTTTGGTGACCAGCTTTTAGCTGCAGCTAAGGTTCATGATTATCTTGGGTTTGACCCTCTCCCAAATGTTGAAGTAAAAACAGGAGGAGCAACCGGCGGAACAGCAGTTTATGAAGGAGTTATATCTATTGCCTCCGGCGTTGCCTCTGTAGTTCCAGTAATCGGTTGGGAGAGAATGGATGAGGTGAGCACAAAACAGGGAAATGCCTATATCGCCGCAGCCGCAGATAAAGATTTTGAGTCCGAGCTTGGCGAGTTATATACAAGTTACTATGCATTAATGAATGCAAAGTACCTGGACGAGAATAATCCACCTAGGGAAACGTTGGCTAAGATTGCCCAGAAGAATCATCATTACGCCAGATTTTCTCCGTATTCTCAAAATCCAGCAGAATATACAATAGAAGAAATTCTCAACTCCAAGGTTGTTTCAGACCCCCTTACCTTTCCTGAATGCTGCGTGATGAGCACTGGTGCTGCAGCGCTTATTCTGGCTGATGAGGAAATGGCTTTTCAGTTGACAGATAAACCGGTCAGGGTTATTGGACTTGGAGCAGGCACTCATACCTTAAAAACTGCTGATCGAAGAGACATGCCGATTCTTTTACTGCCAAATGAGACAGAGGAGATGTACAAAGACAGGAAAAACGAATGGCCGGGGTTTACGAGCTTTTTAGCAGCCAGATTTGCAGCTTGGCAGTCATACAATATGGCTGGAATCAAAGACCCGGTAAAGGATTTGGATGTCTTGGAGACTCACGATGCATTCACAATTTCTGATCTCCAAACAATCGAAGATATCGGTCTGAGACCATATGGAAGGGGAGCGGAATTTATTGAGAGTGGTGATGCTTACTATGAGGGAAGACTTCCCACTAATTTGTCCGGAGGGCTTTTGGGAACAATGCATGCGGTCGGAGCAACGGGCATCTTCCAATTAACTGAAATTCTGTGGCAGCTGAAAAATGAATGGGGAAAGTTTCACGCTGATCCAAGATTATGGGAAAGATTTGGGAAGACTATGCCGGAGGACATGAGAAACTTGCAAGTTGCTGATGCAAAGCGGGGCATGGCTATTTCTCATGCCGGCACAGGATCGCATGTCACATCTATAATTTTTGAAAGGGGTTGGGCATGATAGAGAAACAAAAAGTAACTTTAATAAAAGGCGTGAAGCCAGAGCTTGCGGAAAAGCTTTTTAAACAGCCGATCCCTGATGAACATTGGGTAGTTATAAATCCAAGAGGCCAGGATCACTACCATTCTTACGGAGGACTAACCCCATTTTTTGAAGGGCTAACTGAGGGGAACCTTTTGGGTACGAAATGTCCGGATGCAGACTGTCAGGATACCGGGATCTGGTTACCACCAAGAGTTGATTGTCCGGATTGTTGGAGCAAGATGGAATGGGTACCGGTGGACACCTCTGAGGCGAAAGTGTATACTCACTCCACTACGAAGTATCCAGGAGCTGGGTTCAAGCTCGAAAATGAGAGTGGAGGAGGAGTTCCCCTCATCTCTTTGGAGATTCCGGGAGTTGCTACCAAGTTTATGAGTTATCTATCAGAGTTTGGAGATGGAGAACCTTATATTGGAATGAGAGTAAAGCCGGTTTTTAGAACCGAAGATCCAACCTTTTCTATCCTCGATGTTGCTTGGGTCCCTGTGGATTAAAAGTTCCTAGCTAAAACTAAATCCCATATTCACGCGAATATCAAAAAGTCGCGGAAAGACTGTCTTTAGTTGTTCCGAAGCAGAACCTGCCGGTAGACTGCCACCTAAAGCTTGTGCGAATTTGTATGATTCATAAGTAATATTACGGGTTAAGGTTTTTTCTCTTGGGTCAAAAATAGCACCATTTCCAAGAGGCCCCATGCTATATTCTGAGGGCATATCGCGGAATCGGTCTATCAAACCTTCAGGAAAGACTTTCCAAGTTGTCAGAACCGCTCCGAAAAGGCCTGAGACACTCATAAGCTTTCCTTGTAGCGCTGCCTCTTCATCGCCGTACCAGTTTTGACTCAGATAGGAATAAGGATTATACGCATTGATCGATTTATCCAAAGCCTCTATATTCGCTTCTTTTCTAAGCCATGTGTCAATCCAGCTGGCATAATTTGCATAAGCTTGTACGATCTTAGGATCGTCATGAATATCAATTGCATTGACAATGCCATTGACTATTGCCATGGGAAACTCAATCTCTCTTCTGTTTGGATCCGTCATGATATCTGTGTCATCTAACGGAAGCTGTATATCAGACAAATCGGTATTAAAAATGGCAAATTCTTTTTTGAGTGCGCTAATCTTGTCTTGGATATAGAAAGGAACAGTAATAATTTCTGTAGGTAGTGATTCACTAAGACTTGCTAGTGGGGCTACGGGGACTAGATTTCCTGATTCTTTTGGCTTAGGATCAAAAGGTGAAGGGGGTATATCGGTTATGAAAACCTTTACTGTTCCCGCACCTCCTAGAGAGGCAAAGAGTATTGTTGCTCCCTTCAAGAACAAGTCTCGTCTTGTTATTCTCGCTTTTTTATCCCGTTTTGCCTCAAACCATATTGGCCGCGTGGGACGTGGCATATATGAGAGCCCTGAGGCGTGTTCACGCATGGCTTACCTCCCTGCCAAACTAGATATAGCCTACTCTTTTTGAGGAAAAAGTCAACCATTTCGAAAGCTACTATTGCTCCAAATACAATATCAGACATTTTATTCCCCACCTGACTTTTTTACCCCTCTAAAATCGTTTTTAAATTCTCAAGTGACTGCTCTACTGTTCGCTGATTGAGCTTGTCAATAACAAGCTTATTTGCAATTCTCTGTAATGCA
Source organism: uncultured Gammaproteobacteria bacterium (assembly GCA_964457405.1). Lineage (GTDB taxonomy): Bacteria > Patescibacteriota > Microgenomatia > Levybacterales > UBA12049 > CAYWEP01. The sequence continues at coordinate 15,180 of CAYWEP010000015.1, read as the reverse complement.
TTCTCGGTAATCTGATAATCAATCTCAAGGGCGACTTTTGTTCCGCCATTCTCCTCATGGAAAGAATAGGACCACGTAGAATTACCATCGCCTGTTGATACGATTTTCGCACTGTGGGGCGGGTTAAACTCAGTTACCTCTGCTTTCCCTCGCAAATCTACTCCTGCAAGGTTAAATCGCCAATCAAATGACTGACCAACGCCTGATTCCTCGGGAGTAATATTGTTATTTTCATTCAAATTTGGAATAAAAGCTGGTCCGTTGCGCGGAGAAGCTGTATACGCGAAAACTTCTTGTATCGGCTTATTAATAACCACTGATGAACTTACTTTTGCCATGTACTCACCTCCTCCAGTAATTCATATGAAATAATTTAAAATAAACTTTTGGAATACTTCCTTTGTCAGATTAGCTTTTTTTGAATTCGCTTGGTATTTATATATGACAAGGCACGTATTCATTTTTAAGCTACGAAATACCACTGTCATGCTGTCATCAACTTTGTATTTGTTCCCGTTTTTCTCACTCGTTGCCCTGGTTGCAAGCAAAGCTTTATCAAAAGCAGTGTGAATATTATCAACCGGAATACCTGAGATTATCCAATATTTTGAAAAATATGTAAATACTGAAACTGCAATTGCCAGTAGGTAGAAAAGTGGACTCCAAAGAGAAGCTATGACAGATAGTAAAACCAAGAAAAACAATGAGCCTTCAAGCCCTTTAATAATAACTGCTCTTTTTTTCGAAAGCGGAAGAATAAAAAGGTGCAATGTGAATAAAACGAGTAAAATAAATAACGCTACTGAAACCATAACGATACTGTACCCAGTATGGCAGAGACTGCGTCTTATTTCAAAAGAGACGGGAGTCCGTCAATTGGTCGCGAACTATAATTGCTCACTTGCAATTCCCTTAACAAATGTGCATTGTCAAAAATCTTAGGGTACGCAAGCTCTGGGAGGAAACTTTCCGTCTTTTTGTAAATCGTAGCCAAGTATGGCCGAAAGCGAGTCACTTTTTTCAACTCTGCCGAAAACGAATCCATATCCCCATAGAAGCGCAGTGGGAGTTTTTTGTCAATCTGCTTTTCTACAAATAACAGTAAATCATGTATCTTTGGAGAGTTTTTTGCACTCGTTACATGATAAGTGCTATATGAAATCGCTTGCTTCAAAAATACCTGTACAATCGCGTCTGATGCAATAATCGGCTCAATAATATCGAGGAGATTGTTCGCATTTCCAGGAAGAATGGGCAGAAACCCTTTTTTAATCAAAAAAAATCCAAATGTCAGGGCATGTACGGGACCTGATTTTATGAAAGGCGTTATAATAAGCGACGGGCGAAATATAACAATCTTAAGATTTTTGCTACTATCTCGTACAGTTCTCTCTGCTTCATACTTACTTTCCTCATAGGTGTTTAAAAATCCAGTGCTGTGTACAAATTCGTCTTCCAGAATCAGTCCTGACCGCCTTCCTGCAACAAAAGCAGTACTCACAAACCCAAACCTTTCAAGTTTTATACATGATCTCGCAAATGCAAGAAGATTTCTTGTTGACGTAACATTATTTCTCCGAGCTTCAAGAAGTGGCAAGTTAAATCGTGTCGACGCAGCAGCGTGGAGAATATGGGTCACGTTACTATGAAGATACAGTTGGTCTGTGTTAGCGAGTCCTAAGTTTTTTGCAGACAGGTCGCAGCGAAAAACCTGTATCTTTCCCCCCCCGCCTGAATAGTTTCTCAAAACATTACTTACTCTTTTCTCTGCGTCGCTCTTCGTCTTTGCTCTAACAAGAAGAATAACTCTTGATTGTTTCTTTAAAAGGTCGTGAGCTAGGAACGAACCGAAGCTGCCGGTGCTCCCCGTTAGTAAAACTACATTCATAAAGCGTCAATAGCTATGAGGCAGCAGTAAGACCCTATTAAAAATTTGCTCAGAAAGTGCCTGAAGGTCTTTCGATTGCATCGTTTGAGAAAGTTTGAATGGTTTTCCCCAAATAATCTTGGTTTTGTTTGCTTGAGAGTTTTTTTTATTCTGTATAAATACGGGAATAATAGTAAATTCTCGCTTTTTAGCTAAGTATCCGATACCAACCTTAACCTCAGCTTTCGTACGAGAGCGGACTCTCCTCCCTTCAGGAAAAATAAGAAGGAGTTGTCCCCGATCAGAAAGCGAAAGAGCGCCCTTAACTCCTGAAAGCTTTCCATCAGTTGAGTAGGCGCGAAAGCAACCAAGCGGCAGAAGAAGCAGCCGCTGCCACCAATGTCGAAAATATATATTTGCAGTAAACGAGCGAATCGGTAGAAGAGTGAAAAACACGCGAAAGGGCAGTGAGGCAATGATTAAATGCCCATCAACCATTCTTTTGTGATTTGCAACGACAATGTATCGCCCTTTTGTCAGATGGATAAGTTGACGAGGAACTGTTACATCTAGTCGAAAAAACGAGCGCAAGAATCGTGAAGTGCAAACGTAGGTAATAAGAAGCGACAGCGAAATCAACCATGATGCAACAGCCGACCTTCGTAACTTTAATGAAAAAAAGATGTTTGCAAGAAGAATCTCAATAAGAATTAAGGCTTTCGGACGAGTTGGCGATGAGATTTGCGAAATAGATTGTATAATCATGAAAGAAACTCAACTGATTATACACGATAATTTTATGAATCAGCTCTTTATCGCAGGGATAGGATTTGTAAGTTTTGGATCACTCCTTTGCATTCTTGAAATTGCCTCAAGAAAATATGCACTCTCCCCACATTGGGTACGAAGAGTATCGCATTTTTTAGGAGCAATCTTTACTATCTTCTTCAGTCAATATTTATATGCCTCTGTTTTTCTTTCAATGCTTGGTATATTCACTATCATTATGCTTATTTCAAGAGTATTCAAAATCTTCAATCACATCCACGCCGTGTCGCGTCCAACAATAGGCGAAGAATTACTACCGATTGGGTTTATTGCAGCGTACCTTCTCACAGACGGCCAAAGCAATCTATTTGTCCCGGCAGTTCTCATAACAGGAATTGCAGATCCGATTACAGGAATTGTCATGGAGCGATTCAGGAATCATGCGTTAGGAATGCTTGTTTTTACTTGTATTACTGTTCCTATACTGATGCTATATATTGGAATACCATTGTTGCCTGCTCTACTGCTTGGGTTAAGTATCGCAACAATTGAACGAATATCGCCATTTGGTACTGACAATCTTACTGTCCCACTAGCAACTACTCTTCTTGTAACGTATGTATAACAAATCCTACTTTACCAAGTTAAATTATACATTTTGCAATGAAGATACAACGCTTGAATACGAAATTCTTCAGGAAAATACAAACCATGTCCTTTCAATTGCAGGAAGCGGAAGTCGTGTTTTGCCTTTGCTTGCAAGAAAACCGCATTTCCTCACCTGTGTTGATACTTCCCAGGAACAGTTATATATAACAGAACTACGCATCGAATCTCTCCGTGCGCTCAAATATAGGGAGTTCTTGGCATTCTGGGGATATCCAACTAAAAACCTTACTCCTTTTGAAAGAAAAAAAATCTTCAAAACCATCAACTTGTCTGGTAATACAAAGAAACATGTTTCTGAATTATTTGAAAAAAACAAATGGCACAGCATCCTTTATATAGGAAGGTGGGAGAAAACGATTGGAATACTAAGTACGATAAATAGATTTGTTACTGGCGAGAGAGGAAGGACGTTGTTTTTGCAAAAAAACGAAAAAAGCTATTTTCTATACTTACGAGACCATTTTCCCCACAAAGCCTGGAAACTTATCGTATCAATTCTTGGAAACGCGACTGTGCTTAACACGCTTTTATATAGAGGAAGTTTTCTAAGGAAAAATATTCACAAAAGCTATTCTCAGTTTTATCTTGATTCACTCAATACGCTTTTTCATCAAGGCCCCGCCAGAAACAATTTTATACTGCAACTACTTTTTTTTGGGCGACTTGTCTATCCTGAGGGAAATCCAATCGAGTGCAATGAGGAAATATTCCTAAAAGCAAAGGAAGGTATCAGAGATGCAAAAATATCCTATGCATGTAAGGACATTGTTTTAGCAATAAAAAGCTCAAGTACGCCGATTGATTTTCTCTCATTTTCAGACGTTCCATCTTACTTAAAAGGAGAAACAGAATGCACGTATTTGAGACAGATTGCAAAAAACCTCATGCCAGGGTGCGTTGTTATGATGAGGTATTATCTTCGCATTCCAGAGAACGTAGACGAGTCAGGATATGAGGACATTACGACAAAATACGCTAAGCTCATTAAGAAGGAGAAAACGCAAGTATACAAAATAAAAGTATTAAGAAAAGTATAATGCTTATTAGTTTTTTAAACGTCTAACATAATACGATAGCCCATTACGCTTCATTATAAAAAACTTACGGAAACTCTTCACATCTTCGTATCCTGACAAAAGAAGATTGCATAAAACTAAAAATGGGAGTTGTCGCAGTTTTACTTGTTGAAATCCATGTTTCTTCAGGATCGTATGAACACTCTTTCTTGATGTTGCAGCATAGAGGTATTTGCTTCTGAAAGAGTTTATTGCAGCTGGAAGAAGCTTTGTTGTCCCAATACGATATCCCCTGTACTCAGGATAGACGAAAAGCATAAAAAGTCCATGCCAATTACCATAGATATGCGACGTTCCGATCCACCCTGCTATCTTTTTCTTTTCATCAAGTGCGAAAAGCATGTTTCCCCCTTGTATACGTTTTTGTATAAAGCCCTTGCTTCTATATGCGAGACCTTCTTCCTGCGCGCATGCCTTGTGTATTTCGTCAACAGTTTCTGCTGTGATTTTTAGTGAATTGCTATCAACTATTGTTATTTCCATTGTTTTATTGAATGATAGTAACCGCACCTGTTGTAAGATTCATCTTTATGTTCCTTCCATCTGGAATAGACTTCGTCGCATTCTTTGCATTAATAATACACGGAATGCCAAACTCTCGTGCTACCACTGCAGCATGAGATAATACTCCTCCACGCTCAACAACAAGCCCTTTAAGTGCGGGAAAGATAATAGTCCACCCAGGGTCAGTTTGTTGGGTAACAAGAATTTTATTGCGAAAATCACAAGTCGGGTCAAAATCTGTTAATACCAAAGACCGACCAGAAACGGCTGATGATCCGTTTCCGATTGACGCAAGCTGTCCTTTAACCTGGGTGTTTTTCGTCAGACTCTGCAAGCGTTTTTGTATTTTCAAAGCCTGGATTTTCCTCTCATAAACGCCTATTTCTTCTTCAGTAACAATTCTCCGTGGCATAGCAATACTGCGCCAGACTGCATCGAGTTTCTTCCTCTTTCTCACGACTGCTAGATAGTTTTTTTGCTTTTTTCTTTGCTGTAGGGCTGAAAAAATCTCCTCAGTCTGCAAATAAAATACATCAGTCGCCGAGTGTATCGCACCCATCTTGAAAAGCCGTTTTCCAGATTCTTGAAATACACGCCGCGCGACGCTAAAAACTAATGTCCTCTTAAATCGCGTATCTTCTCGCCGAGAGATAGAAGACCTCGCCCAGGAAACGACTGAAAGAAATAATCGTCGTTTAAAAAAGGGTAGTCTTGTAACCTCTTTATCTAATGACTTGCTGACAACTACCTTTTTTCTAATTCTTGAATGACTGAGACCATTCTTGAGAAGGGAAATGAGTGTCAGGGGGTTATCTTGAAAGCTTAGTGATTCAAGCTTTAATTCCCCAGGTACCCTATAACCAAATCGCCTTGTGTAAGCAATAATCTTTTTCTTTATGTTTTTAAAATACTGATCTTCATTCAGATACAATAAAATCTTTTCTGATGATTTATTGGTGAACAAGCGTTTAATCTTTGAGTCTTTTCCAATATCACGTAAAATTTGCTCGATCATAAGTCCTGGCTTAGCGCTTTTTACTTTGCCTCTCCCTGAAATAAAAAAATTCGCCTTCGTATCATTGATGTCTGCGAGCCACTTTTTTGCTACGTTTTTTAAAATGCCAATACTTATCATGACAGCAAAATCATTTGCTATGGGTATACTAAAATCTTTTGCCAGCTTTGCTTCAAACTCTTCATAAAATGATACAAGCTCGGCGTCTGATTTTTTTGTTAAATCAATGGACTGCAAATATGAGAATGCACTTTCAAATTTTCTAGAAAATCTTTCAATAAAGTACTTCATAAAAATAAAGATAAAAATCATTCTCCCAATTCGTAGCGCAAAAGAATAGAAATCACTCAGCTTCTCTAGCATGCCAATCTTTTTCTTCTTTTCATAGCGATACTCCTCTTCAACGCCAAGCATTTGTTCAAGAAATGTTCTATTGAATTTATATCCAGGTAACAGTGAAATCATCTTGTACCAGTTTAAAAGGTTGTAATACATACGACCTCCAATATATGCAAGCATATTTGGGAAGAGATCTTTATTGTCCTTCATGTCTTTTTGACTAACGCCGAAAAGGCTGCAGAGTGCAATGTATACCCTCCCATACACTCGTACTGCAAAAGAGTATGTCAAGGGACTTGTTACGCCAGAATAACTTTCGTTAAGGTTTGAATTATCAAAAAGATTCATTTTTCGAGCCATAAACCTGCAATCACACCGATATGAAGCAATACTGTATAAAGAATTGCTGAGAAGAATACTTGCTTAGCATGCTTGGTTGTCGCGCGAGATGAAAATCGCATCAGCGCCCCGAGTAATAATATCAGTCCAATCGCTCCAGGAATATGGACAAAAAAGGGCAATGGCTTTGACGCCTGAAAAATTACAAACGACAGCAGCAGGCTTGCAACGCACAGAAATCCGAGCAAAACTGATGCACCAGCAATCCCATACTGCGCAGTATACGTGTCTTTTGAAGGAATTTCACGGCTTCTCGGCCGAATCTTTCTCGCAACTTCAAGAGAGAAAAAAGATAGGGATAAAAATATAACGTGAAGAAAAAAAACATACTTTCCTAGTGAAAAAAATTCACTGACATTTAACGCATACAGATAGTAAAAAATAAATATTGCAAGCACTTCATGGGTCACGATGTATGTTGTAAAATGCTTCCGCAGCCACTTCCTTATAAAAAATTCTTTAAGAAGAAATGCGGAATAGAGAAATGCCAAAAGAAAGAAAATAAACGAAGCTATTCCAAAGAGTAAACTAAGACATATTTCAAGCGTTAAGATAATAACAATTAGTGGTTTCAAATCATTCAGGGATAGAAGCCCGCGTGAGATAGGTCTTGAAGGATAATGCTTCTTATCGTGCTCAAAATCCTTAAACTCATCGAATAACCGTAGTCGAAACAAAAAAAGGAGAAGCGAAAGTGAGCTCAAAAGAGTAACTGTCAAATCATATTCTCTATCAATAATGAACCGTGCAAACAGGCTTGCCTGGAATCCAAAAATAAGTGCTAGTGGGACAAATTGGGTAAGAGGAGCTCGTTCGTTAATGTATGTTAGAAATCGATTTCTGCTTCTTGCTTTCACCGGTATATATTATTGACTCAGGTATAATGTCAAGCATTTGATTCCCCCACCGGATTTCTTGAATTCGCCCATATCTAAATGCTGAGGCTCAACGTTGATTTTGGCAAGCTTATTTTTCAAATCTTCATCTAAATATCCAACGAGC
>CAYWEP010000015.1:0-7531 GCA_964457405.1 uncultured Gammaproteobacteria bacterium | reverse complement strand
AAAAACATCATCGATTTATCAATCCAGCAATTTACCGTCGACATAGACACTGTTTCCGATAAATCCTTGTGCTTGTTCTTTGGTCATTTCGATCGCACCATCGACCTTTGCCAAACGTTCCTTACTTTCTTCTGAAAATGCCAGAGGATAATAGACAAACCCTTTATCGCCGATTGGGCAAAATGTCGTGTCAAAGTCGTAGAAATAAGGGTCAATGAGCCGTAAAGAGACAAATGCAACTCCTAAAATATCTGCTAATTCCTTATGTACTTCTGGATCAGATCTGAATCCATATCCCATGTAGAGAGTGTCTCGGTAGAAAAGTGCGTCTCCTTCTCCACCTTGAAAATGACTTAGCGTTTTTACATTATATCCATGGCCTTTAAACCATTTCTGAAAATGCGCTTCTTCTCCCTTTCGCTCTTTATAACGAAAATTCCCGCTGACAAATGTCCTGCCGCGGCAGATACCCGCATTTGCGGTAAATACCATATCAGGAAGTCTTTCTATTTGTTGTATCAGCTCAACCTCCACACCGAGGTCTTTGTAGGTTTTATAGAGTTTTTCCCATTGCTCATACGCACGCTTGTGATCTACCTTACTTTCAACATGCATCCAGGGATTGATTTCGTACTCTATATCAAAATAATCCGGCCGACACATGAGAATTTTCATATGTAGTAAATAATTATATGATTTTTAAAATCGTGTATGAGCTCGTACCCCCGGGAGCCGAGATCTCGATAGTGTCTCCAACTTTTTTCCCGATCAATGATCGCCCCAGAGGAGAAACACTTGAAAGTTTCCTCTCTCCTGGATTGCCCTCGTATTCGCCAACAATGTTGTATATATCTTCTTTTCCGTTACTTGTCAGAACAACAGTATTACCAATATTCACTACACCCGATGTCTTATTGCCACTAACTCTTCCATACTGAATCTGATGTTTTAATTCGCGAAGCTGCCGGTCAATAAACCCGAGTTTAAACTTTGCCGCTTTATACCATCCATTTTCACTTAAATCACCTAACTCTCTTGCTTTTTTTAAATCTTCAACAGCCAATTTTCGATTCGCTTGCAGCGACTGATGTTTATTTTTTACCGCCTCATAGCCTTCTTTTGTAAAAGATATGGAACGAATGCTTTTTGTCACGCTCATTAATATATTTTACAGTATTGACAGATTATAATCCCATTGGTATTCTTTATTCAATAATTCTTTCGGGGTTTTCTGTGCATTGTCCTTCCGTAGCTTTACGCGAAGGAGGATAAATCAAAGTCGGTGGTATAGCCCACGATCCGCCAGTTGGCGGAATGATCCGGAGAATCTCCAGGGCCGACCGTATAGCCGGGATGAAAGAAAGAATAGTAAATCGTAATAAGGTATACGGTTTCGAAACCCGTATCGTGAGGAGGTTACGTTTAGAGTATATTTACGAATAACGCCTTACGCTAAAAGATACTGGCTTCATTACCTTTTAACGCTTAACGATTATCAAACCCCGAAATATCGGGGTTTTTTCGTAGTTAAGGATTATGTTTACCGGCATCATTACACATCTTGGCATATGCAAAGATAAATCAGATAGCGGAATTCTTATCTCCGCACCTAAATCTTTTGCCAACGTGCTAAAAAAGGGCTCAAGCGTTGCTGTCAATGGCATTTGTCTTACGATAACATCAAAAAGCGATTCAAGTTTTCGAGTCGATATTATGCCCGAAACATGGAAAAAAACAGCTATGTCAAAACTTTCTCCACATGACGTGGTCAACCTCGAGCTTCCTATGGCGGCAAATGGTAGGTTCGAAGGGCATATTGCACAGGGTCACGTGGACGGAGTAGCAAAGATTGTAAAAATTGAGAAAAAAAAGAATAGCTGGGTTTTTAAATTCAAAACACATAAAAAACTAACCAGCTTTATGATAGAAAAAGGCTCAGTAGCAGTAAACGGCATTTCCTTAACGATTATCTCTGTTACCAAAACCACGTTCACGGTCGGTATTATTCCCTACACATTTACAAATACCATGCTGTACAACGCAAAAATCAATGATCTCGTTAACATTGAGACAGATATGCTAGGAAAATATCTTCTAAAGTTTCTAAAACAAGCGAAAAAAACTATATGAAAAAAAGTGGGGGAATTTCTATAGCTATTGTCAGTAGTTCCTATCGCCCGGAGGTAACAAAAAACCTCACTATACATTGCGTTCGTACCTTGGTAAAAAACGGCTTAACAAACAATCAGATTGCTGTTTTTCGTGTACCAGGAGCGCTAGAAATTCCGCTGGTTGCAAAAAAACTAGCGAAACAGAAGAAATATAATGCGATTATTGCTTTTGGCGCAGTGTTTAAAGGAAAAACATACCATTTCGAGCAAGTTTCAAATGAAGTTGTTCGTGGCTGCATGCATGTTTCCTACGAATACGAAATTCCTGTAATCTTTGAAGTTCTTTGTGTCTTTGACCCTAAAGATGCGTTCGATCGAAGCCGCGGAACTGAGGATAATCGTGGCGTTGAGGGAGCATTAACTGCGTTAAAAATGATCGGACTCCTAAAAACATTGTGACACCTTTTTGCTCCATACCAGAGGCTATATCGGAATTGAAAAAAGGCAGAATGCTCATCGTCGTTGACAGCCCGGACCGGGAAAATCAAGGAGATATCATCTTCCCTGCAGAGCTTGCAAATTCTAAAAAAATTTCGTTTCTCCTGAATAACTGCCGCGGCATGATCTGTGTCGCACTGATGAAAACACAAGCGACGAGGCTTGATCTTCCCTTAATGGTACCAAAAATTCAGAATAGCGAGAAAACAGGCGTTCAATTTACAGTTACCGTAGATGCATACACCGTAACGTCATTTGGCATCTCCTCAGCCGACCGAGCCAAAACCATCAGAATCTTAGCACGCAAAAAAGCCAAACCCTCAGACCTTGTGAGACCAGGACATATCTTCCCTCTTCTTGCCAGAGACGGCGGCGTTTTAGAACGAGCCGGTCACACCGAAGCCACAGCTGCATTATGCGAGCTTGCCGGGTATTCGGGAAGCGGCGCACTATGCGAACTACTGAATGAGAGCGGCGAACCGATGAAATTAAAAGAGTTAAAAGCATTCTCTAAAAAAAACAAGATAAAAATCGTATCTATTTCAGACCTCATTTCCTACGTAAAAGAAAAATCAAAACAACCATCTCTGTACAGAAGTACTACAAGAGCCGCATCTGCCAAACTGCCGACAGAATATGGAGCGTTTCAATTATACGTATATAAATCACTCCTTGATAACCGCGAGCATGTCGTATTACAGATGGGAAAACGCCTGTCACAACCAGTGCTCACACGCATCCATTCCCAATGCATTACTGGCGATACCTTTCATTCACTCAAGTGCGACTGCTACGCCCAGCTGCAAAAAAGTTTACAAATCTTAAGCAGCAAAAAACAAGGGATTCTCATGTATCTCAATCAAGAAGGAAGAGGTATAGGTCTCACAAATAAAATAAAAGCCTATGCGCTTCAGGAAAAAGGTCTGGATACTGTTGAGGCGAATATAAAGCTTGGGCTACCGATTGATGCAAGAGATTACGAGATTGCGGCAGATATCTTACAAGACCTTAAAGTCGCATCAGTCATTCTTTTGACCAATAATCCCGAAAAAATGAGACAGATTACAAAATATGGCGTAAATGTTGTAGGCTCCCAACCCTTGGAAACACGTACGCGCCCAGAAAACAAAAAATACCTTCAAGTAAAAAAACAAAAACTAGGCCACATTCTACACCATATCTAATATGCAACAAAAACACTCCGATGCATTCTTCATGGAGCACGCATTAAAGCTTGCAAAAAAAGGTCTAGGCTTTACAAATCCCAATCCCATGGTTGGTGCTGTCATTGTAAAAAATGACAGGATTATTGCAGAGGGCTACTATCACAAGGCTGGCTTTCCACACGCCGAAGTTGAAGCGATACATGCAGCAAAGCAAAATATAAAAGGTGCAACGCTTTACTGCAATCTTGAACCTTGCGCGCACTTTGGACGGACTCCTCCCTGTGTTACTGCTATTATCAAGGCAGGTATAAAACGCACTGTTTACGCAACAACTGATCCAAATCCCAAAGTTGCGGGAAAAAGTAAAAAAATTCTTAGACAAGCAGGAATTACAGTGATGGAACGTCTTCTGGAAGAAAAAGCGAAGAAGCTCAACGAAGCGTTTTTTACCTTCCATGAAAAAAAACGCCCCTTTATTATCATCAAATTTGCTGCAAGTCTTGACGGAAAAATTGCTACTTACACAGGCGACTCCAAATGGATTACAAATGAAAAATCTCGAAAGCGAGCAAGAGAATTGCGAGGAGCATATCAAGCAGTTTGTGTCGGAATTAATACAGTCATAAAAGACAACCCCCATCTTGGCGTGCGAGAAAAAGGAAAGCGCGATCCACTAAGAATAATTCTTGATCCGTCATTAAAAATTTCCCTAGGTGCAAAAGCACTTCGTGACAAAAATGTGCTAATTGTTACAACAAAAAATACGAAAAATGAAAAAATGCGGCAACTTGCCAATAAAGAAGTTTCGTGTATACTCTTTGACGAAGCTATTTCACTGCGTGGTCTCATGGATGAGTTGTACAAACGCGAGATAGTAAGCCTTCTTGTCGAGGGAGGCGGAGAAACACTTGGACACTTTGTTGACAAGCAACTCGTTGACAAAGCGTATATCTTTCTTGCACCAATTCTTATTGGAGGCAAAACCGCGATTTCAAGCATACAGGGAAAAGGAGCAAAAAATATCACCTCGGCTCTACGATTAAAAGATACAAAACAATATACTCTCGATAGCGATTATCTGATTGTCGGGTATGTCTAAGGCTGCTATAATAAAAATGTGGAAAAAATCAGTATCTTTCTCCTACTTTCTATTGGTTTCCTCTCTTTTTTGACGACAAAAGTGTCTGCTGTCTACGATCCGTTGTCATTACCGAATAACAAGTTTGGTATCCATATCCTTTTTGATATAGAACTCCAAAAAGCATCCCAACTTGTCAATAGCACAGGCGGTGAGTGGGGGTATGTCCTCATCCCAATTCAGGCAGGAGATAAAGACCTTGTAAAATGGCAAAAATTCATGGACGAATGCAAAAAGTACAAACTTATCCCCATCATACGGCTTGCGACTGAGGGAGATTACTTCAATACCAAAGTCTGGCGAAAACCAAAGGAAGAAGACGTATTGGATTTTGCAAACTTTCTTCATTCCCTCTCCTGGCCTGTTAAAAATCGCTACATTATTGTCTTCAACGAGGTAAATCGGTCAGATGAGTGGGGTGGAGACCTAAGTCCAAGCGAATACGGATCGATATTAAGCTACGCTGTATCAGTATTTAAGTCAAAATCAGATGAATTTTTCATCATAAGCGCCGGACTTGATAATGCTGCTCCAAGCAACGGTCTCTATATGAATGAGTATGAGTACATGCGGATGATGCACTATTCTCTGCCGGGAATCTTCAACCAGATTGATGGACTTGCGAGTCACTCATATCCGAATCCCGCGTTCTCACAACCCCCATCAAGCAATACGCCCCAATCTGCCGCCAGTTTTCGCTATGAACGAGATCTTGCCCAAAGTCTGAGCAATAAAGCGCTTCCTGTATTTATCACAGAGACAGGCTGGACTGACAGTATCGGAGACGAAAAACGCGCAGAGTATTATAAAGAAGCGTTTGAGAGTCTCTGGTCTGATCCTGGTATTGTGGCAGTCACACCATTTCTTCTCCGGGCAGGAGGCGGACCATTTAAGCAGTTCGCCTTTTTGCAGGGTGATGACTCACCCACCAAACAGCATGACATGATAGAAAAATTGCAAAAGACAAAAGGACGCCCAATACTTGAGGAGCGGGTTTTGGGCACAGAGGCGGCATCAAAGCAGCAGACTGCGCCCATAAGCGCACCTGTTGTCTACTTTGCACAAAATCCGGATGGGAAAAAAGATAAAATAGGTGTTTCCAATATTTTACAGAGTTCATTTTCCTGGATAATGAAATTGTAGAGAGAGGGTTATAAGGTGAGGGGGAACTATTTTATGGAGTGGGAGAAAGCAACAGACATAAAACGCGACCTCAAAGCTATTGTGGCAATACTCGATATGCCTCATATTAATCTCTCTCGTATCTTCTGCTATCGGACACACGGGTCAAAATCACGGGCGTACGCAAGGACATGGAGTTTTCCGAAGATTTTCCAGGACGCGCTCCGCGTAGAACCAGCCTATGTTATTGAAGTATTAGCAAGGTACTACGACAGGCTGGATGATGACACCAAAAAGAAAATACTCATCCATGAACTACTCCACATTCCCAAAAATTTTTCCGGTTCTCTTCTCCCCCATAGAGGTAAGGGAAGACATATTGGCCACTTGACAAATAAATTGTTTAAGGAATACAAAAATAAACTAGACGGTAGATAATAGAGAATAGAAGGACCGTCAAGTAATATATCTATGCTTACTCTCATCCACGGTGACGATACTGCTTCTTCTCGAAACGCGTTTCTGAAAGCAAAAGAAAAAGCCCAGAATCAAGTGTCATTTAGCGGAGACCAGGTCAATTTGACAGATCTTGCACAAGCGTTACAGGGAAACGGTTTGTTTGCAGAAATAAAAGCAGTATATATAGAAGACCTTTTTAGTAAAAAAAAGGGTGAGGAGCTGATGGCAATTACTTCCTACCTTACAGACCAAGGAAAACAGCACGACATTTTCCTTTGGGAGAAAAAAATACTTACCCCACCAGTGCTCAAGCAATTGAAAAATGCAGCGGTAGAAGTATATAAGTTGCCACAGGAGCTTTTTCGTTTTCTTGATGCAATTAAGCCAAAAAACACTGATACAATAAGCCTTTTTCATAGTGCTCTTGAAACGACAGATAGCGAAATGCTTTTTTTCATGCTCATTCGGCAATTTCGCTTACTTTTGGCCTTAAAAGAAACTGAGGCGCCAATAGACGAGGTACAAAAACTAGCACCGTGGCAAAAAAGCAAACTTAAAAGACAGGCCAGACTATTCTCAAGCAATGAACTCATTTCCGTATATAATCGCCTCTCTAAAATTGACAGAGAAACAAAAACCGGCGCGGCCACTACTCCTCTTACCACTACCATTGACTGTCTGCTCATTGCTCTTTAAGATGAATCACATGCAAATTGATCCTAAAATCTTCAAAGCCTATGACATACGCGGTATTTATCCTAAAGAAATAAACGAAACCAATCTAAAGCCAATTATTCAGGCAATTTACACCTTTTTATACAACGAAAAAAAACAGCCACTCACTATTGCGCTTGGCCGTGACATGCGCCTTTCCTCCCCAAAGCTTTTTGCCGTTGCCAAAGACACACTTCTGGCAATGGGTGCACATGTCATACATGTTGGCATGCTGTCAACGCCATCTTTCTATTTTTCCGTATTCCATTACGGATACGATGCCGGTATACAAATTACCGCCTCACACAATCCAAAAGAGTATA
>CAYWEP010000014.1:0-20234 GCA_964457405.1 uncultured Gammaproteobacteria bacterium | reverse complement strand
ATAGATAATAATGATGCGATCAAGCGATTGTTCACAATTCGTAAACGCCCTGAAATTCAAGCGACACCTGTCCTTGTTGATACGGTAAAAATGGCGCAAGAATTTGTACAGCATATCCCAAGAGACGTGGTCGATAAGCTTATTGAGCCGTATTGGCCGGGAGCGCTAACGATTATTTTGCCTTGTTTAAGAGATAAGATTCCAACACTCGTTCGAGGGGGAGGAAGTACTTTAGGAGTTCGTATTCCAAATTACAAAACTGCACGAGCAATTATTCAGGGGGTCGGTGTTCCTATTCTTGGTCCATCAGCAAATTTTCATGGAGAGGCAACACCGTATGCATTCGAAAGTTTAGATGAGAAACTTATGAAACTGGTTGATTTTGTTGTTCCGGGAGAGTGCACAATAAAACAAGCTTCAACAGTCATTGATTGCTCAAAGACTCCCTGGCAGATTATTCGCCAAGGGGCAGTGAGGGTACAGATATGAATATACTACATATTAATACGGCCAGCAATAAAGAAATCATCATTTGTTTAACGGTTGATAAGAAAGAAGATAGGATTAAGGAAGCCATTGGTGAACAGAAAGCGCAAAGAGTGTTATCTTTAATTGATACCTTGTTGAAGAAGCATAATTTGATTGTGCAGGATCTTGATGCAATTACCGTCAATACAGGACCGGGCTCTTTTACTGGCTTACGCGTCGGTATTTCAGTTGCAAATACGCTTGGTGCCACATTGCAAGTCCCCATTAACGGGCAAAAGCCAGGCGTGCTGGCCGAACCGCGTTACACATGATATACTTTTTCCATGACCCATTCGACTCTCCCGATTAAATCGGGATCGCTCAGGGTCATAGTGAGTATAATCGAATCTATGAGAGATTTCCTGCACCATCTCTTTTTGCCCCATGAATCAAATAATCACAGAGCAAAGGTTTTGCACCATAAAAGCCTTCTCATTCTTATCGGATTTCTTCTACTTGGACAGCTTTTTTTAAGCTACACGGAAAAAGAATATTCGGGAGTATTGGGGATTACCGCGAACATTTCAACAGGAGAATTATTGTCATTGACAAATCAAAGGCGTCAGGAAGCAGGGCTTGCGCCTCTTGTACTGAATGAGTCGCTATCTCAAGCTGCGTACAAAAAAGCGCAGGACATGCTTTCGAAAAACTACTGGGCGCACAATGCTCCCGATGGAACAACGCCGTGGGTTTTTATCAAATCATCAGGATATGATTATCTTTTCGCCGGAGAGAATCTGGCGCGGGGTTTTACTACCGCGCCTGATACGGTTTCGGCATGGATGGGAAGCCCAGGGCACAGAGACAATATGCTGTCTGCAAATTATAAAGACATCGGTTTTGCTGTCGTAACAGGAAATTTAACAGGAGATGAGACTGTGGTCGTCGTTGAGATGCTCGGAGGTAGAAACGCAACGAAGAACGCACAGAGCATACAAGCTTCGAGCAAGATAGCCGAAGCAGAGTCAATACCCACTCCTTTCCCGCCAGTGCCAACCCGGGTTGTTCAAGAGACAATCATCAAAACTCCAAACCCTTCGATCAATATTTCTCCTGCAAATATCTTTATTGCATCAGTCAGAAGCGAACCGTTAGTTGATCGACGAACATTTACGAAAAGATTTGCTTTGATTATTGCCTTTATTTTCCTCGTCGTTCTTGCAGCAGACCTTGCCATCATCTCGCGTAAAAAAATTGTACGGGTAGTTGCCCATAATATTGATCATATTATTTTTATTTCCATCTTGTTGTTGAGTATACTGATCATGGGAAGAGGAATCATTTTATGATATCGATTGATGTAAAAAAGCACCTCTGGTATCACGTAGGTTTACTTATTGTTTTGGTATTATCTCTGTCGCTTTTGTGGATGAGCGCGTATGACAGAGCGTTTCAGATGGCAGTTTTGGTTCTCATGTCATTGTTTTATGCACTCTGGGGATTGCTGCATCATTACAGACACCACGACTTACATATGAAAATTGTGCTAGAATACATACTTATTGGAGCGCTTGGTATAAGTATTGCTTTCTTTGTTCTCGGATGACTATGACCCTCCTTCGTCTCGCCAAGGCGGGACTACGGAAGGGTCATAGTGAGTATATCGAACTATGAAAGGTATTATTCTCGCCGGGGGACTAGCAACGAGACTTCGACCTCTCACGCTCGTTACCAACAAGCATCTCCTGCCGGTATATAACAAGCCAATGATTTATTATCCCCTGGAAGCGATGGTACATGCCAGCATTAGAGAAGTGCTTATTACATCATCTCCTGACCACGCGGGGGACTTTGCCACCCTTTTAGGGACAGGAGAAAATTTTGGCCTTAGACTCTATTATGCTGTGCAGGAAAACCCAAAAGGTGGTATTTCCAACGCGATTGCGCTTGCCGAGGAGTTTGCTCTTGGCGAAAAAACGTTAGTGATACTCGGAGATAATATTTTTAACTATTCTCTAAAAGATATTGCCGATCATTTCGAATCAGTTGAAAAAGGCGCAATTGTTTTTGGTATTGCAATGGGTACAGATTCTGGTCAATATGGGGTGATAACATTGGACGAGAATAAAAAAGTACTCTCTATCGAAGAGAAACCCCAGAATCCAAAGTCCAATATCGCCCAGACAGGCATATATATGTATGATGAGAGGGTATTTGATTTTATCCGAACGCTCAAGCCGTCTCATCGGGGAGAATTGGAGGTAACAGATTTGAACAATTATTATGTCCAGGAAGGCACAATGCAATGTCATCTTCTTAACTGGTGGATTGACGCCGGGACATCATATGATGAGCTCCTTCGTGCAAATAACTTAGTAGCTGAGAAGGTGCGGAAAGGAGAACTATCCGGATCAATCAGTCATGAGTAAGATTCGTGTTATTTCTCAAAAGCCTGTCTTCAAAGCAACGCTTTTTGAGGTTTTTGAAACAAGACTTATTGCTGGGAAGAAGCATACGTATCATGAAGTAAGAAAAGATCCCGTTGTTTCTGTTTTCCCCATAAACGAAAAAGGAGAGATATACCTTCTTTCACAGTATCGATATTTCTTTAAAGACTATATTGTCGAGGAAGTAGCAGGGTATATTGACAGAGGAGAGAGGCCGCTTGCCGCGGCAAAAAGAGAATTACAAGAAGAAGCAGGCATCAAGGCTGGAAAGTGGACACGGCTTGGGTCAGCGGATCTTGCAGCGAGTATTATTAAAGGAGAATACTATTTATTTCTCGCTCAAGACCTAAAACTAGGAAGCGCTCAGCCTGAGGACGATGAGGATTTATCAGTTATCACAATGCCGCTTGCTGGTGCAGTCGATATGGTGCTTTCTGGAAAAATAAGAACAGCAATCTGTATGCTTGGGATTTTACTGTTAGATAAACTAAATCAAGAAGGAAAATTAAAAAGGTAAAATAATTATGAAATTATTAGTCACTGGTGGCGCAGGATTTATCGGATCAAATTTTATTCTTTACTGGATGAAGAAATATCCCGATGATCATGTCCTCAATTTTGACTGCCTCACCTACGCGGGTAATTTGGAAAACCTCAAGAGCATTGAAAGCAATAATAAGTATACCTTTATAAAAGGAAACATTTGTCAATCAAAAGAAGTCCAAAATGCGATTGATAGCGTAGGCGGAGTTGATATTATTGTTCATTTTGCAGCAGAATCGCATGTTGATAGATCAATACTTGGTCCTCAACCATTCACATTGACAAATGTATTGGGTACGCAAATTCTTCTAGATATTGCACGAGCAAACAATGTAAAAAGGTTTCATCACATCTCGACGGATGAGGTCTTTGGTAGTCTTGACTTAGATGATTCAAGAAAGTTTGATGAATCGACAAGATATAATCCACGAAGTCCGTATGCTGCAAGCAAAGCAGGGTCTGACCATCTTGTTCGAGCATACGCAACTACATATGGATTACCAATAACTGTTTCTAACTGTTCAAATAATTTTGGTCCGTACCAATTTCCTGAAAAATTCATTCCGCTCGCAATCACCAATCTATTAGAAGGAAAAAAAGTACCGGTCTATGGGGATGGATTATATGTTCGAGATTGGTTATATGTTGAAGATCACTGTCGCGCTATTGATATGATCCTTCGAGAAGGAAAAGAGGGTGATACGTATTGCGTAGGCGGTATGGCAGAGGAAACAAATAATCTTGCGGTAATTAAAAAGATATTGATATTTCTGAATAAAGATGAGGATATGATCGAACATGTGAAAGATAGACCGGGTCATGATAGGCGGTATGCAATTGATTGGTCAAAGATAAAAAAAGAGCTGTCGTGGGAACCGTTACATAATTTTGATGAATGGCTTGAAAAGACAGTAAATTGGTACAGGGATCATAAAGAATGGTGGCATCATATTACATCAGGAGAGTATCAAGACTATTACAAAAAGCAGTATGGAACACAATGAGACGCGTATTTTTGGTATCGGGACATCGGGATTAGTCGGATCAAGGATTGCAGCGCTTCTATCTCCGTTATTCCCTATCAGTCATCACTCTTCAAAAACAGGATTTGATGTTACAGACAAAGGCAGTATGTCAATATTGAGAAATGACACAAATCATGAAGTTGTGCTTCTTATGGCGGCAAAAACAGACGTTGACGGGTGCGAAACCGATAAAGACGAAGATATTAAGATATTAAGCAATAAAGACATTAAGGAACAAGGGGAACGATTGAGGGAAGCAAAAACCGCTTGGGCAGTAAATGTTTTGGGAACACAAAATGTCGTTGATGCATGTCGGGAAACGAACAAAAAAATAATCTTTGTTTCAACGGATTTTGTATTCAATGGAAAGGACACGCCGAAGGACGGGTACGACGAACTCCATACGCCTTCCCCTATTAACTGGTATGGGGTGACAAAATATGAGGGTGAAAAAATTGTTATGAATTCCGGATTGCCTTATCTTATTCTCCGTATAGCCTATCCATACAGGAGAGAGTATCCAGAAAAAAAAGATTTCGTCCGTACCGTTACTGCTCACTTAAAACGAGGTAATGCGGTACAAGGCGTAACAGATCATGTTATGACACCAACGTTTATTGACGATATCGCTATTGCATTGCGGCAGTTACTTATTGTGAATCAAGTTGGGTTCTTTCACGTTGTCGGGAGTGAATTTATCAGTCCGTATGATGCAATCATACAAATTGCAGAAAAATTTCATTTTGACCAGTCGTTAATCAGTAAAACGACAAGGAGCGAGTATTTTAAGAATGGAGCGCATCGACCATTTAATCTTGCGCTCAAAAATGATAAAATAGAACGATTAGGCGTGAGGATGAGAACTTTCTCCGAAGGCTTAGAGGAAATGAAGCGTTGAAAGCGCTTTCCAACTAAAATAATTTTCAATTTGAAATTCGAAATTTTCATTGAAAATTAAAAATTAAAAATTTTATTATGACATTAACGTTTATAGGTCACGGATATGTCGGGTTAGTAAGCGCAACGGTTTTTGCCGATTTGGGCAATACAGTTTGGGTTATCGGTCACACCACTGAGAAAATCAAGAATTTAAAGAAAGGTATTATCCCGATTTATGAACCCGGGCTTGAGGAGTTGGTTCGGCGTAATATAAAGGCAAAACGGCTCCTTTTTACGCTTGATTACTCTCTCGCAATTGCGCAGTCGGATGTTATCTTCATCGCTGTTGGAACTCCTCAAAAAGAAAATGGCGATGCAGACCTTTCTGTCGTTTTTGAAGTGGCAAAGAAAATCGGTCAGCATCTGGATGGGTATTCTGTTGTCATCACAAAAAGTACAGTGCCCGTTGGGACAAGCGAGAAAGTACGAGCAATAATTGAGGAGATAAAACCGCAGAAAGCAGAATTTGATTATGCATCCGTACCTGAGTTTTTGCGCGAGGGGCAGGCGATTTCTGATACTCAGCACCCCGACAGAATCGTCATCGGCACTGATGCAAAAAAGGCGCAGGATCTACTCGTTGAACTGCATAAGCCAATTGCAACTGAAGGAACAACTGAATCGCAGATAGTTTTGACTAACATACCGACAGCAGAGATGATTAAATACGCCTCAAATGCATTCTTGGCAACAAAAATCTCCTTTGCCAATGCAATAGCTAAGCTATCGGAGCAGACAGGAGCAGATGGTCTAAAAGTTCTTGAAGCAATAGGACTTGATAAAAGAATCGGTAGCTCATTTCTCAGCGCCGGCGTCGGTTATGGCGGGAGTTGCTTTCCTAAAGATGTGAAGGCACTTATCGCTATCGCGAAGCACCATGGCTATGAATTTAATCTCTTAAAAGAAGTTGAGGAAATCAATAAACATGCAATGCAAGGCGTTGTACATAAAGCTGTAAAACTTCTTGGAAGCGCTGAAGGTAAGACTGTGACAGTGCTCGGTTTGTCGTTCAAGCCTGACACGGATGATATGCGTGACGCGCCGTCAATTGTTGTTATTCGTGAACTTGCGAAAAGAGGGGTCAAAATACATGCATATGATCCTATCGCGATTGAGAATGCAAAGAAAGTGTTGTCAGATATAGAAAATATTCATTACTTTCAGGATTCATACTCTGCGGTTTCAGAGAGTGATCTTTTGATCATCATGACAGAGTGGAATGAATTCATGCAGCTTGACCTTGGAAAAATAAGAAAGCTTATGAGAAAGCTGAACATTATTGATGGAAGGAATATTTATATTCCGGAAAAGGCAAGAGCACTTGGTTTTCGCTATCTGGGTGTTGGAAGATGAAAAAAATCCTTATCACCGGAATATCTGGTTTTGTTGGAGGATTTCTTGCCGAACATATAGCAAGAAGCGATAATGAAAATACCATTATTGGTACATATTTATTTGAACCTCACGTTTCTTTTCTTGGAAAAATGCAGCAAAAGCCTACCCTCTATCAAGTCGACCTCATCGATCAGCGAAAAGTGCAGGACCTCATTTCACAAACCAGACCGGATACAATTTACCACCTGGCTGCTTTATCGTCCCCCGCGGAAAGCTTTAAGCATCCCGCACAAACGATCAGTAATAACATAAACGCCCAGATTAATCTCCTTGAGGCTGTGAGGGAAAATAATCTTACAGAAACCAAAATACTCATTGTTTCCTCTTCTGAGGTGTATGGGATAATCGATGCTTCGGATTTGCCTGTCGATGAAGATACGCCGCTCAAACCGGTGAGTCCATATGGTGTATCAAAAATTGCACAGGACTATCTCGGGTTGCAATATTTTAATGCGTATCACATGGGTATATATCGCGTTCGACCATTTAACCATATAGGTCCCGGGCAGTCTCCGCATTTTGTGGTTTCGTCTTTTGCAAAGCAAGTTGTAGAGATAGAAAAAGGGAAGAAGGAGCAAGTGTTTACCGTTGGTAATCTTAAGGCAAAACGTGATTTTACTGATGTACGGGACATTGTTGTTGCATATGCACTGATTCTGAATCATGGAAAAGCAGGAGAAGTCTATAATGTCGGTTCAGGAATTTCGCATAGCATTTCAGATATTTTAGATATTCTTTTATCTATGGCAAAAATTAAAATTACCGTTAAAGTCGACGAAGCATTGCTCCGCCCGGGTGATGTTGCGGAAATTGTCTGTGACAATAAAAAAATAGAAACGCTTGGCTGGAAACCAGCGATACCCTTAGAACAGTCGCTTCAGGATACGCTTGAGTATTGGAGAAATATACTCTAAAATAAAGAAAATACATGGCAAAACGGGCACTTATTACGGGAATTACCGGGCAAGATGGATCATATCTTGCCGAATTTTTGCTTGAGAAAGGCTATTCGGTATTCGGGCTAACACGAAGAACCAGTACAATTAACTATGAACGGATTAAGCATCTTGAGGAAGATATACAACTCATTCAAGGGGATTTACTTGACCAGTCTTCTTTGGCTGCTGCACTGTCAGAAACACAGCCGGATGAAGTATATAACTTAGCTGCACAATCATTTGTAGCAACTTCATGGAATCAGCCCGTATTGACAGGAGAGTTCACTGCGCTGGGCGTGACAAGGATGCTTGAGGCAATAAGATCTGTCAAGCCAGATATTAAATTTTACCAGGCTTCATCATCTGAGATGTTTGGAAAAGTCACAGAAACTCCACAGAAGGAAACGACGAGATTTTATCCCAGGAGTCCGTATGGGGTAGCAAAGGTGTACGGACACTATATAACGGTAAATTATCGTGAAAGTTACGATTTATTTGCCTGTTCTGGAATACTTTTTAACCATGAATCCCCAAGGCGTGGGCTTGAATTTGTGACACGAAAAATTAGCAATGCGGTCGCAAGAATCAGCCTCGGAAAGCAAAAAAAGTTGGAGCTTGGGAGCGTTGATACCAAGCGGGATTGGGGATTTGCAGGAGATTATGTCGAAGCAATGTGGATGATGCTGGAGCAACACGATCCCGATGATTATGTTATTGCGACAGGAGAGAATCATAGTGTTTTGGAGTTTGTTGAGTTGGCATTTCAGGCTATTGGCGTTTCGGATTGGGAGAAATATGTTGAGGCGAATAAAAAAGAGTTTATGCGGCCCGCAGAGGTAGATTATCTGATCGGCGACTACAGCAAAGCAAGGAAAAGACTCGGATGGGAGCCCAAAACTAGCTTTCCTGCATTGGTTGAGATGATGGTGAAATCAGATATTGAAATGGAGAAAAACAAACACTGATGCAAAAAGTGCTTGTTGCCGGTGGAGCAGGATTTATCGGATCACATCTTTGTGAGAGATTATTGGCTGAGAACTATGAAGTTATTTGCGTTGACAATCTCATAACCGGATCAGAAGAGAATCTTCGTACACTGCAAAACAATAAGAATTTTAGCTTTTTAAAGCACAATGTCATTTTACCCTTACCTGAGAATATTTCTGCAGAAATCATTTTTCATTTAGCATCTCCCGCTTCTCCGAACTACCACAGCAGAATTAGTTACCTGGTATTGCCTATGGAGACGATGATGGTCAATACGGTTGGGACGCTTGAATTGCTGAAATTTGCGAAAAAGCATACAGCCAAGTTCTTGTTCGCGTCTACGTCAGAAGTATACGGCAATCCGCTGGAGCATCCACAGAAAGAAGAGTATCGCGGGAATGTCTCAACTATCGGCCCCCGATCGGTCTATGATGAATCAAAGCGTTTCGGCGAGACGTTAACTTCGTACTTTTGGCGGCAGGTTGGACTTGATGCTCGTATCGCCAGAATTTTTAATACGTATGGACCCAGGATGCAAAGAGAGGATAAACGGATGATCATTTCCTTTATTACCAGTGCGCTTTTGGGTGAGCCGATTACTGTATTCGGAGACGGATCGCAGACTCGTTCATTTTGTTACATCGATGATATGGTTGAGGGAATTATGCGGTTGATGTTTTATCCTGATACAAAGGGGCAAGTTGTTAATTTAGGCGCTGAGAGGGAGCATGCGGTACAAGAATATGCTACTATAGTCAAAAGGCTCGTTGCTTCTAAGAGCGAGATTATACTTTCAGAAAAGCTCCCGGAGGATGATCCGTTACGGCGGCGACCGGACATCACAAAAGCTAAGGAGTTATTGAAGTGGGAGCCTCAAATGAATCTCGAAGACGGAATACGAAAGATGCTTGCGTATTTAAAGACAGTATGAAAGTTGTAATCGTTATACCAACCTACAACGAAAAAGGGAATATTGAAAGGTTAATAACTATTCTCGAAGATGAAGTATTTCCTAAGATAAAGAATCATAGTGTGCATATCCTCGTTGCTGATGATGAATCACCAGACGGTACCGCTGATTTGGTAAGGGAGCTCATGAAGAAATGGAAAAATATTGGCTTAAGTACCGGGAAAAAACTAGGATTGGGTGCAGCATATGTGCGCGCAATGACATATGCAATTGAGAATATGGGTGCTGAAGTAATCTTTGAACACGACGCTGATTTTTTCCATGATCCATATAAAGTGCCAGAATTTCTTAAGAAGATAGATGAGGGATACGATATGGTTATCGGAACTCGGTATAGTGGCGGTGGCTCAATACCTAAAAATTGGAGTTTACATCGAAAGGCGTTTTCGATTATTGGGAATTTGATTGTAAAAAGTGTTCTCATGCGTTTTTATATTCATGACTGGACGGGTGGCTATCGTGCGTTGAAAAAACAAGTTTTTTTGAAGGAGAAGGATAAGCTGAAAGAATATAAGGGTTATACCTTCCAGGTAGCGTTTCTTCATGGTGCGGTTCAAGATGGTTTTAAGGTTGCCGAGGTTCCGTTCCATGCAACGGATAGAGTATTGGGTCATTCAAAAATTGCTCCGCTTGAATATATTATTAATCTCTTGAAATATGTTTTTAAAGCACGGTTTTGGGAACTGGTTCATTCTCCTTTTTTAAAGTACGGCATAACTGGGTTTGTTGGGTATCTTATTAATGCCGTTGCTATTGAGATATTCAGGCAATACGTCGGCTTACCTTCCGTCTGGTCAGCCTTCATCGCGGCTGAGCTCTCAATTGTTTGGAATTTTCTCGTCAATAACTTCTGGTCATTTTCAGGTCAGAAGATTGATAGTCCGATAAGATTGTTATTAAAATTCGCCCAGTTCAATCTTGTTTCTGCTGGCTCAGTAGGAATTATTACTCTCTCGATCCATTTTTCAACTGAATTTTTTGGTGATACCATACTCGTTCGTCAATTAACATTGCCACTTGCTGTCGGCTTTTTGGTAATACCGTATAGTTACAGTATGTATAATATCTTTATATGGAAAAGATGGCACGTTCCGTTTTTATCGCGTTTACAAAAAATATCAGGATAATAGGTAAATTTCAAATTCTTCCTCATGTCCTTTTGATCGCTATTCTCCTTCTGGCTGCATTCCTCCGCCTGTATAAGATCTCCGACTACATGACATTTTTGGGAGATGAAGGGAGAGACGTTCTTATTGTTCGTGACATTTTGCTCGGAAATTTTACGCTTCTTGGCCCTCGCTCTTCTGCGGCTGATTTTTTCTATGGACCGATATATTACTACCTCGTTGCGCCGTTTTTGCTTCTTTTTAACTATGATCCGGTCGGGCCGGCTGTTTTTGTAGCGCTTTTGGGAGTAGCAACGGTATTTCTCATGTATAAAGCTGGAAAAGAGATGTTTGGTTCTGAATTCGCAGGATTAACAGCGGCGCTTCTGTATGCTATATCGCCTTTGGTTATTGCATATTCCCGTTCTTCCTGGAATCCCAATCCTCTGCCGTTTGTCTCACTTTTAGCACTCTACCTTATCTATAAAGCCGTGCGTGCAAAATCTCTTTTGCTTTTTCTCATTATTGGTATTTTGCTTGGTGTTGCCTTGCAGCTTCAGTATTTGGCATTTTTCTTAGCAACAATCATTGCAGCCTTTACATTCGTCGGTACATGGTACGTGACAAAAAAGATAGATATTTTGTTATTGGTAAAACGATATATGACAATATTTGTTGGATTTTTGATCGGGTTTTCACCATTTTTAGCTTTTGAGGTACGGCATGGATTTCCAAATCTGAGGACAATCTTTCGCTACATTTTCACAGACGAATTATTACCGGTTTACTACGAAGATCGGCCATTCTTTTTTACAATCCTCAATGTTGTGTTTCGTCTTTTTGGAAGATTTATAACAAGATACCCACCACCAGAACAAGTGAATATTTCAATACATCCTAATATTTTTTTCTGGTATGTGCTAACAATAGTACTCATACTTCTCTCTCTCTTCTTTTTTGTGAAAATGAAACAATCTCTGGCAAAAATATTGCTGAGTATCTGGTTTATTTTAGGAGTAGGGCTATTCGGGTTTCATAAAGATCACATTTTTGACTACCATTTTGGATTTATGTTCCCTTTGCCGTTTCTTATGGTGGCGAATGCGTTAAAAAAGATAGCTGAGATCAAAAGAGCAAAAATATTCAAAATGGTATCACTGTTACTCCTTGCCGTTTTGGTTATATATAATACGCTTGGGAATCCTTTCCGTTACGTGCCAAACAGGCAAAAAGACCAGGTAAGACAAATTGCAGAATTTGTTCTCTCAAAAGCGGATAATAAGCCATTTAACTTCGCGCTCATCACCAAAGGTAATTCAGATCATGGATATAGATATTTTATGGAGCTTAGAGGATGGAAGCCTATCGTTATTGAAAGCCCGCAAGTAGACCCTGAGCGAAAGTCTGTTACCGATCAGTTGCTTATCGTTTGCGAAGATACCGCCTGTCAGCCACTTGGACATCCACTCTGGGAGGTTGCCGGATTTGGTAGAGCGGAAATCGTTGGTGAGTGGCCGGTGTCGGTTGTAAAAGTGTACAAACTCACTCATTACAAAGGAGAAAAAAAATAGGCTTTAAGTAGCTCCGTTGACATATTCTCGCCTCTCATCTAAACTTATACAGATTAAGTATCAGTTTTGCCTATGATTCGATTCTCGCGAAGCGAAGATTATGGGTTTATTTTGGTTCACTATCTCGCCAAAGAACACAAAAAGCGCCTGGTTCCGTTATCCGAAATAGCAGGAAAATATAAAATTTCTCTTCTGTTTCTTCGTAACTTGGCCAATGCTATGGTGCATGCCGGACTTATCAAAGCGGTTGAGGGCAAAAACGGCGGATATTTTCTTGCCAAAAATCCAAAATCGCTTAAAGTCGGCGAAGTACTTCGTGCGTTTTCACATAAGCAAATGCTTCTTTGTTGTCCGACTGGCGAAAAACACGCGGGAAAATGCCCAAAAGAGTCATTTTGCGAGACAAAGACTATCTGGAGAAGATTAAATGAGGAGTTTCTTAATAAAGTATCAAACTTGAGTCTTGAGGAGTTTATGAAATACAGATCAGGATAATTGATATTCGTCATTCTGGTAAGCGATCCCGATTAAATCGGGAGAGCACATCCAGAATCTTTTAACGGAAACGACGAAGGAGATTCTGGACAAGCCAGAATGACGTTAACAAAGATATGCTTTTTTTAAAAAACTTCAAGGCTGGTATTGACGGAAAAGAAATACTTCATGGGGTTGATCTTACTATAAAAAGCGGTCAGGTACATGCAATTATGGGACCCAACGGGTCTGGAAAAACGACGCTTGCTATGAGCTTGATGGGACATCCTGGATATAATATCAAGTATTCCCGCGGAGCGGGATCCAGCTCCGCTGGACAAATTTCTAATTTCAAATTTCAAATAAATGGGACAGATATGTTTGGTCTTTTGCCGGAGGAGCGGGCTAAGATGGGGCTTTTTGTGTCTTTTCAATCGCCTGTGGAGATAACAGGAGTCTCGCTTCTTGCCTTCTTGCGAACTGCGTATAAGGCATTGCATCCTGATGAGAAAATCCCATTATCACAATTTAAGGAAGCAGTAAAAGAAGCGCTTAAAGCTGTTGGGCTTGATGAAGAATTTATGCAGCGATCGGTCAATGAAGGGTTCTCAGGTGGAGAACGAAAGCGGGCAGAAATTGCACAGCTTCTCGTATTAAAACCAAAATTTGCGATCTTAGATGAGATTGATTCTGGTCTTGACATTGATAGCCTTAAGATTGTTGCAAGGGCAATCTCCGACGCAGTGAAAGAACACGATATGGGAGTTTTGCTTATTACCCATTATCAGCGCATTTTGCATTTCCTGCGCCCGAATAAAGTGCATGTGCTTATTGATGGAAAAATAAAAAAGTCGGGAAAAATGGATTTGGTACAAAAGATTGAAAAGGATGGTTATGCAACGGTTTGATCTTCAAAATTACGAATTTGGTTTCCATGATAAGATAAAGCCATTTTATGTCGCCCCAAAAGGGTTGTCGGACAAAATTGTTCAAGAAATATCCTATATGAAGAAAGAGCCAGAGTGGATGCTGCAAAGACGGCTTGGAGCCTTACAGGTTTTTTATGCGAAACCTACTCCTACCTGGGGAGGAGATTTATCTCGAATTAATTTTGATAATATTTACTATTATGTCAAGCCAACAGATAAGCAAGGTCGTACATGGGATGATATACCAGCGGAGATTAAAAATACCTTTGACAAAATAGGGATTCCCGAGGCTGAAAAAAAATTTTTGGCAGGCGTTGGCGCACAATATGACTCGGAAGTTGTATATCACAGCATCTCTAAAATGCTTGAGAAAAAGGGGGTAATTTTTGTCGATACCGACACGGCAGTGCAAAAATATCCGGAGCTTGTTAGAGAACATTTTGGTAGAGTTATCCCTGCGGGAGATAATAAATTTGCAGCACTCAATACTGCTGTCTGGTCAGGTGGATCATTTATCTATGTGCCAAAAGGTATCCGCGTAGAGCTTCCTCTCCAAGCGTATTTTCGCATCAATGCAAAAAACATGGGGCAGTTTGAGCGGACGTTGATCATCGCAGATGAAGGATCCTATGTTCATTATGTCGAAGGATGTACTGCTCCGATTTTTACGACAGATTCACTACATGCTGCAGTCGTTGAGATTATCGTTAAGCGGGGAGCACGCGTTCGTTATACAACGATTCAGAATTGGAGTAAAAATGTGTACAACTTGGTAACCAAACGAATGTTTGTTGAGGAGGAGGGGATCGGCGAATGGGTTGACGGGAATTTAGGCAGCCAGTTGACGATGAAATATCCATCGGTATATCTAAAAGGACGAAAGGCAAGAGGAGAGGTACTATCGCTTGCTTTTGCAGGAAAAGGGCAACATCAGGATGCCGGCGGAAAAGCGATTCACCTGGCACCTGAGACGAGCTCTGTTATTACATCAAAGTCAGTTAGTAAGGATGGAGGAAGGACATCTTATAGAGGATTACTCCGGGTGGCGAAAGGAGCAGTAAACAGCAAGTCTACTGTTCGCTGCGACGCGCTCATTCTTGATCCGGCGAGCCGTTCGGATACGTATCCGACAATGGATATTCAAGAAGAACGCGTAACAATTGGGCACGAGGCATCTGTGTCGCGTATTGGCGAGGAACAGCTCTTTTACTTCCAATCGCGTGGTATTCCGCAACAACAAGCAGAAGTCATGATCGTGAATGGCTTTATGGAGCCGATTGTCAAAGAGCTGCCAATGGAGTATGCGGTTGAGCTGAATAGACTAATCCAATTAGAGATGACGGGAAGCGTTGGTTAAATCGTCATTCTGGCCCGCTTCGCCATAGCTTCAGCGAGGCGAGCTTGTCCAGAATCGCTAATATTAGAGATTCTGGAGTCCTCGTTCTGCTCGTCCCCAGAATGACAAAAGCTGAATATGAAGAGTTTACAAATTGTGGTAAAGAAAAATGAAGAAAAGTTGCTGCCTATTCTTTGGTTTGGAGATAAAGAATCAGAAATTCATATTACGGCACAGCTTATTGGTGATTGCGGAACACTTACTATAGTAGGGATATTTTTCGGAACTGCAAACAATTCTGTTATATTTAATACAGATGTAATCCACCAGGGAAGAAACACGAAAAGTCTGACTTTTGTTCGTGCTGTATTTAAAGATACCGCGAGTTTTAATAGTGATGGTATGGTACGGATACAAAAGGGAGCAAAGAATGCCAATGGCTATTTCAACTCAAAAGTACTGCTTTTTGATGACGCAAAAGGACGAAGCGTCCCCTCACTTGAGATTGATGAAAATGAGGTAAAAGCAGGCCACGCATCAACCATCGGCAGGCCGGATGAGAACCAACTTTTTTATTTGCAAAGTAGAGGTCTAAGCGAACGTGAAGCTCAGGAATTAATCATTTCGGGGTTCTTTATGCCTGCAATAGAAAAATTACCAGCTTATGAACAAAATACTAATACGAAAAAATTACTTCGTGCTATTGGGACAGGAGGTAGCTTCACTGTATAATATACTAACTTACTATACAGCAGAGGAGAGATACGATGAGAGGTTATAAGAAGGATTTTCCGATATTTAAAACACAAAAAAATTTAGTTTATCTTGACTCCGCGGCAACAAGTCAGAAACCGCAATCTGTTATCGATGCGATAAACGACTATTATCAAACATACAACGCAAATATTCACCGCGGTATCTATCCGATTGCCGAAAAAGCAACAAAAAAAGTTGAAGAAGTGAGAAAGAAAGTTGCAAGGTTTATTAACGCAGCATCTCCTGAGGAAATCATTTTTACAAAAGGCACTACAGAGGGGATTAATCTTCTGATGTATGCATTTGGTTTGGATGTTATTTCTGAAGGAGATAAAATTGTGACAACGATTATGGAACACCACGCAAATTTTGTCCCATGGCAACAATTAGCCATTAAAAAAAATGCAGAGTTTCGCGTTGTCGATATTACGGATGACGGGAAGCTTGATAAGGAAAACATAAGACAGTTAACAAGGGACGCAGATTTTTTTGCATTCACATATGTTTCAAATATGCTTGGGACAATTAATGAAGTGAGTAAAATCATAAAAGACATTAGAAAGCACAATAAAAAAATAAAAATACTCATTGACGCGGCGCAAGCAGTACCGCATACAAAGGTTGATGTTCAGGATCTTGATTGTGACTTCCTTGCATTTTCAGGACATAAAATGCTCGCCGAAACAGGAGTAGGGGTTTTATATGGAAAGAAAAAATTACTCAATGCAATGCGACCGTTTCTTTTTGGAGGACTGATGATACGTGAAGTAGCGGTAGAACAGACGACATTCGCACAACTGCCGTATAAATTAGAAGCAGGGACAATGAACATTGCCGGCATTATCAGCCTTGGCGCAGCAATCGATTATTTGCAAAGCATAGGGATGGATGCGATCCAGCAGAATGAGAAACAGTTGGCAATGCACTGCATAGAAGAATTAGATAAACTTGGGAATATCAGTATCTATGGACCGCGTGGTGCTTTTGCCCGAAGCGGAATTGTTGCATTTAACGTTGCGGGCGTGCATGCGCACGATGTATCACAGATACTTGCAGATCAAGGAATCTGCGTCCGCGCAGGCCATCATTGCGCTATGCCTCTTCATACCTGGCTTGGTATTTCTGCATCTGTCCGCGCGAGTTTTTACATATATAATGATGAACAGGATGTTGAAAAATTAATAAAAGGAATTAAGAAAGTGAAAAAAATCTTTTCAGTCTAATGATCTAGATCATTAGACTGCGTTTGATCGCCTGGGGTGCAGCTACAAAACCACCCGTCGGGTGTCCGTACTACAATGATAGATAACAGACAAAAATACTGTACATTTTATATCGTTCGGCATGGAGAGACTGAGTGGAATCTGAAAGGATTTTATCAAGGCCAAAAGGATTCGATTCTTACTGCGAATGGTATTCAGCAAGCAAAAGACGTTTCTCAAAAATTAAAGAATATCAAATTTGCTGCGGCTTTTTCTTCGGATTTGTTAAGAGCCAAACAAACAGCCGAAATAATTGCGCTTGAGCATGAGATGGTTGTTGAGGCAAAAAAGATTTTAAGAGAAAGAAATTACGGCAGGCTCGAGGGAACAAGCATTGCCAAGGCACAACAAGAGTTGAAGGATGTATTTAGAAAGTTTGGTGAGCTCTCAACTGATATTCGATTCAAAACTTCTCTGATAGAAGGTTCTGAAAGCGATGAGAAGATTGCGACACGGCTTGCAACATTTATAAGGGAGACATCCGTTGCGTACTCTGGTAAGAATGTATTGGTTGTTTGCCATGGCGGAATAATGAGAGCATTTCTTATTCATATGGGGTTTGCTCCAAAAGAGGAAATGAGAGTCTTGGCTATTGATAATGCCGGATATTTTGTCCTTGAATCAGATGGCGTTGACTTTCTTATTAAAGAAACTGTCCGAGTCCATAAAGGAGAGATGGTATGAGCGCTATGAAGCGGGATTGGGATGTTCTTCTTATCGGTGGTAGTGCGGGGACGGGAAAGACAACGCTCGCAAAACAGTTGTCAGATCATTACAACATTCGGGTTAAACAGGTCGATGATATTCGATTGGCAATGCAAGAAGAGATGGATCCGAAAGAATATCCTGATCTTTTTGCATTTATTCAAGGAGATGAAGATTTTTTTAAACAACCTCATGATATGCTTGCAGAGGCACTTTTGAAAATAGGAGAAGATGTATGGGCGGAGTTAGAAAAAGTTATTGAGAAGCATTTAGATAGTCCAGTTATCATTGAAGGAGACGGGATTATTCCAGAGCTCTTGCATGCTATTCCGCAAGAAAATATCCGAGCTATTTTTTTATACGATGATCAGGAGCAATTGAAACAGCGAGAAAGAGAGAGGAAGGAAAAGCGGGGAGAGAAAATTGATGGCAGGCCGGATGTAGTAACAGACGAGTGGTTGGAGCGGTATACAGGTGTGTCATATCAATTTGGGCAGAAAATAAAGAGTCAGGCGGAGAAGTATGGATATCCAGCGATTCGGTCATCCCCAATTGAGACGTTACTAACGAGAACGCTTAGTTTGTTAAATAACTAAGTTGCCCAGACGTCATTCTGGTAATCCGCCAGCTGGCGGAGCATCCAGAATCTCTAAGAATGTAAGAGATCCTGGACACCTGCCCGCTATGCAAAGCAAAGCGTTGCCGGGTACCGTATGGAACCCGGCGTTGCAGGCGGGAGCCAGGATGACGGGAGAAAGTAGAGAAATGGATAATTTGTACATAGAGGAAATACTTGAGCATTATAAAAGCCCTCTGAATTTTGGGAAGTTAAAAACATTTGATAGAACATCAATGCATTTAAATCCATTTTGTGGTGATGAAATCAGCTTATTTATACAATATAACGGTGATAAAATTTCAGATATTCGTTTTTCAGGGAAGGGGTGTGCGTTGAGCATTGCTGCAGCATCAATGCTGACTGAGTTTGCCAAGGGAAGATCGAAAGCTGCGTTGACAAAATTTGGGGATGAGGATATGCTCGGCTTGTTGGGAATTGAGGTTTCGGAAACGAGAAAAAAGTGTGCGCTTTTGGCGCTTTATACATTGAAGGATTGTTTGGTGTAGGCTCGGGGTCATTCTGAGCTTGTCGAAGAATGAGTTTTTCATTTCTTCCGACTTAGTTTATAATGGTGTAGATTCCTATGGTTGACTTGCAGTGGCTTATCGGTGGAGAAGCAGGATATGGCATCATGACGACAGGGATGATGATGTCCAAGATTTTTACTCGCCTGGGGCTCTCCGTGTTTGATTATGTTGAGTACCCCTCGCTTATTCGCGGCGGACACAACGCATATTACGTCCGCGCCTCAGATGCTCCGATAACAGCCCAGAAGAGAACCGTTGATATATTGGTCGCCTTGAATAGCCAGACCGTAAAGCTCCATACGCATGAATTATCACAAAATGCTGCGATTATCTATGATCCAAATGTGCAACAACTGAAAGTTGAAGATTTTCAAGAGCCTGTCAAGCTTTTCCCTATTCCGCTTTTTGAAATTACCAAACAATTGCAGGATGATAGGCTTATGATTAATACCGTATCAGTCGGAGCATCGCTCGCGCTTTTTCATTCCGATTTCTCTCTCCTTCAGGAAATCATGCAGGACGCATTCGGGAGAAAAGGAGAGAAGGTGGTTTTGGAGAATGTCAATACATCAAAGGCGGGATTTGATTACATAGATAAAAATTTCGGAAAGACATTGGTAGCAAACGTTTTGAAACAAGAGCAGAAAAAACTTCTGATCGGGGGCGCTGAAGCAGTGGTATTGGGAGCGATCCGGGCAGGACTGAAATTTGCGGCAATTTATCCGATGACGCCGATCAATACTGTCATGACGACGCTTGTAGCACAGGCATTGAAATACAATATTGTCGTTAAGGAGCCGGAAGATGAGATAGCCGGTATTAATATGGCTCTCGGGGCGTCCTTTGCCGGTGTTCGTTCTCTCGTTGCAACATCAGGTGGCGGATTTTCCCTCATGGTTGAGGGGTTAGGACTTGCTGCACAGACCGAGACTCCTGTGGTTGTGATTATGGGTATGCGGCCGGGACCGGCGACCGGTATGCCGACATGGACTGAGCAGGGAGATTTGCGCTTTATGCTTCATGCAGCTCAGGGAGATTTTCCGCGTATCGTTGTTGCGCCCGGTGATCCGCTTGAGGCATTTACGCAGACCATGCATGCGTTGAATTTGGCCGAAAAATACCAGCTGCCTGTTATTGTATTAGTTGATAAATATTTGATGGAAGGACACATGTCGGTTGATATCAGTAAATTCAAAGAGGAAAGTGCAAAGTTCAAAGTTGAGAGAGGGAAAATATT
>CAYWEP010000013.1:0-20488 GCA_964457405.1 uncultured Gammaproteobacteria bacterium | reverse complement strand
GTTATCGGTTAGTGTATAATTTAAATGAATACATGTTTAAAATCTCAAATTTTATTGAATCTCTTTGGAATCAGGCAATGGATAGAAATATAATAAATATTATTTCTCTACTTGAAAAGAATAGAAAAGCGATTGTCTTAGATGTTGGTTGTGGAGACGGAAAATTTACTATGCAATTCAAAAAAAAAGTAGAATGTAGTGAAATTATTGGGATTGAGGGCGACAAAGAGAGAATTCAGATGGCAAAAAGATATGGTGTAGATAAGATCGTTGCTGCCGATCTCGAAAAAAAGTGGCCGTTTCCTGATATGTTCTTTGACGTGGTGATTTCCAATCAGGTAATTGAGCATATAGTGGACATAGACAATTTTATTAACGAAATTTACAGATTGTTAAAGCCAGGAGGGTATTGTGTTATTTCAACAGAGAATCTCGCCAGTTGGCATAATATTGCTGCGCTTCTTTTGGGGCATCAGGATTTTTCACACCACCTCATTTCTAAAAGACATGTTAGCAATCCATTCTCGATTCACTATGGAGAAAAAACATGTAGATGGGGTGATAAAGCTTCAACGCAAGAAAATTCTTTGATCTTTCCTCATATTAAAATTGCAACCTATATTAGTTTAATGAATATATTTAAGATCTACAATTTCAAATTTAAGAAAGGGAAGGGAAGTGGATATTATCCTCTCTTTGGAATTATAGGTAATATCGCATCATCAATTGATCCCTATCATTCTCATTTTATCACTATAAAGATGCTAAAGCCAAAAAATTTATCAACTTAAAATTTATAGAATAGTGAAAGAATCCAGTAAAAATGAATACATAAATAAAAATAGTTCCGTTTTTTTTGCCACATTTGCTGTATATGCTAGTGGGAAACCGATTCCTGCAAATTGCATGTTTGATCCAGTACGCGCATTCTTTGTCCCAATAGTTAGGAATTTTTTTTTTTTTATTTAACCGCATCCAGGTAGTGATCGGATTCCGCCTATTCTTGAGATATATGAAAAAAATAGAAAGATAAGAGATATAATTATTTCTCCACTTTTGTATTTTCCTTTGTATTTTCTTTGTAAAATTCAAAATGTAGACAGTACGCATATCTCTTTCAAATTAAGAGATTTGCTTTCAGTGTTGTACGTGAGTTTCTCACGAAGAGAAAAATATGATATTTTTATTGGACTGGAATCTATTAATGCCTTAGCAGGCTTAATGCTTAAGAGGTTGGGAAGGGTTCAAACTGTAATATATTACGTGTCTGATTATGCCCCTAACAGGTATCGGAACATTATATTCAATAAGATATATTTATGGTTAGATAAATTTTGTATAGAACATGCAGATTTTACATGGGATGTCTCTCCAGCAATAAAAGAGGCACGTATTAAAATAGGACTCTTAAAAAGAAATTCCAATAGGATACTTTATGTTCCAAATGGACTATTTGCTTCACAAATTAATCCTCTGCCTGTTACAAAAAGAATACCAGAAAGTATTGTTTACATGGGATTGTTGGATTCAGAACAAGGGGTAGATTTAGCATTGGAAGCATTTAAGCTAGTGCATAAAAAAAAACCACGCGCAATATTTCACATCATTGGAGGCACAAACCGCGATCCCAAGCCTTTTATTAAGATGGTAAAAGATATCGGAATGAAAGATTCGGTAGTTTTTTATGGCTTTGTTCCTCCAAATCAGAAAATGGCTGATATTATCAATAAATGTTATGTGGGAATCGCAACATATAAAGCTGACAGGAATCCGCGAAATCAATACGGAGATTCGGGAAAGATTAGACAATATCTTGCGTGTGGACTCCCTATTGTTGCAACAAGCATACAATGGTATACGAAGCATGCTATAGAAAAAGGTGCAGGTATTGAAGCTAAAGAAACACCAGAAGATTTTGCAAGAGGAATTATGAAACTTTTTGAAGATAAGGCGCAATATGAACGTTGTAGTAAAAAAGCCGTTGAGTTAAGTAGAGATAATACATGGGAAAATAGTTATTCAAACGCGTTTCTTGAAATGGAGAAATTGAACAATAAATAATATTTCATTTATTATACGCTTCTTTAACAAACGGGTTATCTCTTATAAAATTATATGTTCTTGATTTTTTAAAAAAGTTTGAATTAATTTTTTTGATAAGATCTTCAAATATAACTTCGCTTGGACTTGTATGATATGGGTTTAGCACTGTTTTATTCCAATTCTTTTTTAGTTCTAACGCTTTAAGCGTATTCTCATATACATTATCATTGGCAAGAATTGTTGCTCCCGCTTGTATTGTTTCTGGTCTTTCTGTGGACAATCGAGTTACCAAGCATGGTATACCAAGTATTAATGCCTCTTCTTGAACAGTACCACTATCTGTAATAATAACTTTTGCATATTTCTCAAGACACAGAAAATCAAGGAACCCTTGAGGTTTCGTCTGAATAATTTTCGACTGATGAAGAATATATGAAAATTCAAAAGAATCAAGCAATTTTTTCACTCGAGGCATAATTGGGAAAACAATCGGAAGGTCCTTTGATAATCTCACAAGACCTTCTAGTTTCTTCTTAAGTTCTTTTTTGTCTTGCGTATTTTCTTCTCTATGAATTGTAACGAGCGCGTAGGAATATTTTTGGAGACCGAGCCTTTTTATTATTGCACTTTTTTCAGATAGAGGAAGAAATTGTTTGATCGCATCATCTATGATATTACCAACTACTTTTATTCTAAATTTTGGTACGCCTTCTGAAAGCAATATCTTCTGGTATCTTGGTAGATAACAGTAAATCATGTCTGAAAGGTGATCGATAATTATTCTGTTTTTTTCCTCTGGCATTCGCCAGTCGAAACTTCTTCCCCCTCCTTCAATATGTATTACTGGTACTTGATAACGAGCCGGAACAATTGAAGAAATAACGCTGTTAGTATCACCAAGATACATAATGGCATCTGGTTTCTCTTCTTCGATATAAGTGGAAAGTTTTTGGAACAGTAAACTATTTTGATATGGGTGAGTTGCGTGTCCACCACTTTCTTTCAGAATTTTTCCAACATGGAAGTTTACGTCAGGTTTTCTAACACCTAGCTCTTTATAAAAAACTTCGTCAAGTTCATAGTCAAAATGTTGTCCAGTATGAGCGTAGATATGTTGATAATTACCTTCTTTTTGTCCTTTATCAAGAAGCTTTATTAGTTTATGCATGCGAATGATATCTGGCCGAATTCCGAGCAATGTTACAAGTTTAAACTTTTTCATGGTATTTGTTTGCGTTCATAAAATTGTAAACTTTGACAAGAGCTTCGTGTAGATTTTCGTGACCAAAAAAATTTGTAAATGAAGGATATTTTGTTGTAAGAGTTCTGTCAATGAGGTCTACATTTTTTACAGAAGCTATAGTAATATCTTTTTTAAACACTTCCTGAAATAATTTTAATAATTCATATTTTGAAATAGGATTATTTGGTACAAAATGATAAAGGTAGCTATTTTTTACAAATTCTGTGAAGTTATTATTATCGATTATTTTTAAGCATAATCTGGCAAATTGTAGTGTTGTAACTCCATTCCATTTATGATTGGAGTACCCTTGTATTTGTGCATTATCCTTTTGACTTAAAAACCATTCTAAAAGACTTTTTTTATTTTTAAGCTCCGGACCAATTATAGAACACCTGATGTTTAAAAAATTACCTTCAAAAACTTCACCCAAACTTTTTGTTTTTCCATAAACGTCTATTGGATCAGGAGGAGAATCCTCATCATAATTACCTTTTATGCCGGAATAAACACAGTCTGTTGCAATCTGGATGATTTTAACATTTGAATTTTTACAAAATCTTGCCAGCCCATGAGGAAATAAAGCGTTTACTTTTATGGCATTATATACTCCTTCAGGATCGTTATCTTTACAATAAGGTTTAATTAATCCTATGCAATTAATAATATAGTCAAAGTCGAGTACATAAGAAAAATCATTAACATTATGCAAGAAATTTTCTACAGAAAAGTAGTGTTCATCTCCACCCTCATTTTTTTTCCTTATTGTTTTATGAACAGTATGATTGTTTGTTTTAGAGATATACTTATATACCATTGATCCAAGCATTCCCGTCACGCCCAATATTAAAATTTTTGCCATAAGGCAGCCCCCCAGTAATCATAGGGAATTCTAAAATCATCTTCTTCAGATTCTTTCAATGATCTTGTAGAATAAAAAATAACTTTTGTATTTGGTTTTAATGCTTTAAAGCCATTTACAAAATGAGGAGGAATATAGACTACCTGGGGTTTTTTAGAAGAGAGAATATGTTTCTGAATAATGATATTTTTTGAAGGATTATCAAAATTATCAATATATGCCGCACAAAGAAGTATTGTTCCAGAAGCCACGTATACATATTTTGCCTCAGTTTTGTGCCCATGAAAGGCTCTAATAATATCTGTATTTGCATTTTCTATTTGATAAAATCTCTTTATTCCTTTAAAGTTAAAATCGTTTACAAACTTAACTTGGCCCCTATCATCTGTATGTGTATCACCTGTGTATGTTATTGTTTTGATTTGTAGATTCATACGGATCAAAGATTTGAGTCTTATTTCCAAGTTTTGTTAAGTGACATTTTTTGAAGTAAATACTTTTCGTTAGAATATAGTTCAAGCTCGAAATCTTTAATACGATGAGATTTAGTTAATTCCTTTATTTCCTTGATACCGTATGCAAGAGAAAACTCTGTTTTTCTATCAAAAACTCCATCTTTTATTCCTTTTTCACATATTGCGTGATAGTTGCGGTGGTCTTCAAATTTTTGATCCGTTATACTAATTTTGCAGTTAGTTTCTTTTTGTATGTTTTTTGCAACATCAATTATTGTTGCATTGGTTGTTGCTAAGTTATATATTCCTTGATGTATAGCATCAAGATTTTCAATAATGATTCTGCCGATGTCTTTAACATGAATAAAAGGGCGCCATTGTTCTCCTCCAAATATAGTAAGCTTTTTATTTTTTACTGCATTCATTGTCATATAATTTATAGCTAAGTCCATGCGAATTCGTGAATATGTATCTGAAAGCCCATAGGCTGTTCCTAGACGGAAAATTAATGAGTTTTCTCTTGAAAGGTATTTTTCAGCTTGAAGTTTTGTTTGCGCGTAAATGGATAGAGGATGAGTAGAAGAAGTCTCTGTTACAGGCGCAGTGCTTATACCGTATACAGAGCAAGTTGATGTAAAAATGATTCTCCCGTTAAAGTTTTGGCTGAGCCATAAAACTGAATCTTGATTCACCTCTTTTGTAAGTGCAGGATTTATAGCGCATGCCCCATCTCCCACAATAGCAGCAAGCCATATAATATGAGAGTAAAATGGTAAAATTTTTTTTAATTTTTTCCTGTCGCGAACATCCCCGAAAAGAAAATTAACAGGCTTAAGGTAGTGATTTTCGTATGTTAGATTGTCGTATACTGTAAAAGGAATTTTTCTATCTATTAAACAATCCGTAACGTATCCACCAATATACCCAGCTCCACCAACAACAAGCACATTTTTTGTCATATATAATTGGCTTATTCAGCATACATTATATAGTATCTACTTTTGTGTATTCAATTACTAATTCTAGGAGAAGAAGAAGGCATATGTTACAATCCGTAGTAAAATGTTTTTATCACACCTCCTTAATACATATAAACCGGTTTTAATAATTAGCTTTATTTTGTTTATGCTTCCATTTTTCTGGTTACGTCCCGGAGAAATGGATTTAGGTGGAGATGGCAATCGTTTATTCTTTTATGATCCTCTAACTTATCTTAGAAATACAAATATATATGGTTTTGTTGTGGAGGGCATGGGAACAGTAGAGGCACGTTACTATGAGATTCCTTATGTAGGCACTATTGCTTTTTTAAAATTTTTTCTTTCTTCGCCTACTCTTGCGATTAGCCTCATAAATGGTTTAAAACTTGCAGGAGCATTTTTCGCAAGCTACTTAATTATTTATGAGTTTGTTCAGCAGATTTATTATAGAGATAATAAATATAAATCTGTTGCAGCAATGCTTGCTGGGGTTTTTTATGTGGTTTCACTTGGCTCATTTCATATGGCTTATTTTTGGGATAGAGCACTCCCCG
Organism: uncultured Gammaproteobacteria bacterium; assembly: GCA_964457405.1. Classification (GTDB taxonomy): domain Bacteria; phylum Patescibacteriota; class Microgenomatia; order Levybacterales; family UBA12049; genus CAYWEP01. The sequence goes on along the minus strand of CAYWEP010000013.1, from coordinate 14,351 downwards.
AACATAATCAAGTTTTTTTAAACCCTCTTATTTTTTACTTAGTATATAAATTTCTTAGTACAAATGTATACAAATATTTATGGGTAGCATTATTGGTAAGCTTTATTTTTGCACCTAATTTTTCATATGGCGCTACCCCTCCCTTTTTTGCGTTTTATCCGTTAGCTATTTTATTCTTACTTTTGTATACGAAATTTTTTTTGCAGAAGTCAATTCCGTGGACAGGGATGGCTATCGGAGCTTTATTATTTTTAGGTATTCACGCATTTCATCTCATAAGTCAATTCTCCAACCTTTTTGATAGCAGTTCTTCAATTCATGATAGAGTTTTTAGCAAATCGACAGCAGAAAGCTTGGGGTTATCATATTTTCTTGCAATTCGTTCTAATGGCATGGCAACTTTGAATTTACTTCTTCCATCTGAAAACATATCTTTGAGATGGGTATCTTTTTTGTCTCCTATTGTTCTGATTGTTGGCTTTATGATAAATAAAAAAAAAGAATTTTTATTTATTTCCCTTTTTTTTATTTTCACTTTTTTTTTAGTAACCGCCAATATAACTGAAATAGGATTGGAATTTTACAGGAGATTATTTTATATACCAGCGTTTTCAATGTTCAGAAACTTCTATACACAGTGGCTTCCAATTTTCATATTATTTTATTCGTTTTTATTTGGTATTGCAATATACAGTATTTTATTAAAGCTAAAACCTCTTTATGGAAAATTGTTTTATCTTATGGTTTTTGTCCTGCTCATTACAGCAGGAATTCCGCTATTTCTTGGTTGGCCAGTAAATAAAAATATAATTAGAGGATCAGACAAAGTTAAGACTATATTTAAAATGGATCCTAGGCATGAACGTACGCTTCAATTCATCAATTCTCTTCCTGACGATGGAAAATTTTTAGTGTTACCTTTAACAGATTTTACCTCTCAAGTGATTTATGGGAAGGATGGGGGAGCGTATGAAGGAACATCAACTTTAAGACACCTCACTGGTAAATACGGTTTTTATGGAGATCGAGATTTTGGCTGGCAAGTTTCTGATCCTGTACAATATACAGAAGAAATTAAAAAATATGCGCGAGAAAAAAAATATGATCGGTTATTACGTATATTCATAACACTAAATATTCGTTATATATTTCATAATGCTGACCCAAAAATATATGAACAAAGCTTTCCAGTCCATGGCCCATATGAATATATAAAAACTTCACTTCCTAATACCCAGCAAGGTTACGTTGACTTCATTACTCATTTTCCTTTCCATCTGATATACACAAATGGCCCATTCAATATTTATGAAATCGATAAATCTGTGTATAATCCGACAATATTTATTCCAAATGGTATTTATCAAAGTGATACACTCACTTTTGATACCGGTAAAGAACATGCAGTTTTTATTAGAGAGTCTATTTGTAAAATGCAAGATTTCAAAAAGTTGTGTAACAGTGAGTATAAAGCACCTCGTGTTGACCTGAGCTTTAATATGATAAACCCAACTCTTTATAAAGTTATCGTACAACAGCATAAGCCAACAAATAGTATACTCTTAGTATTACAGCATACATTTCACAAGGGGTGGAAATTAGTCATCGACAATAAAGTTATAGCTGAAGATAGGCATATACCAGTAAACGGTTATGCAAACGCATGGCTTCTTAAGGGTAAAGATATTCCAAAGAGTGAAAATTCTATAATATACATAAAACTTGATCAACAAAAATACTTCTGGTATGGCTTTTTAATTAGCGGATTTACTTTGTTTATTATCGTTATTCTTCTAGCAAGATCTTTCATGCAAAAAAAAGAATAATGAAGAAAAATAATTTTTTTTCTAAGTCAAAAATTATCCTTTCGTTCATCTGTATTATTTTGTTTGCTCTACCGTTTTTTTGGATAAAACCAGGAGAGCTAGAGCTAGGGGGCGATAGCAATAGGCTTTTTCTTTACGATCCCAGCTCCTATTTACAATTTAATAGTTTATACAGTGTCGAACCATCTGGAATGGGTAGGGTGATCCCAAATCAAAATTTACTTCCATTTATACTTATTTTACAACTCTTTTACACTATTTTTCATTCACCTTATATTCTTATTTGTTTACTAAATTCTGTAAAGCTTGTTGGCTCGTTTTTATTTATATATTTAATTGTTATTGAGATTCTAAAAAATCATGCAACAGAAAAAAAGGTAGTTATTGCAGATATCGCAGGCATTTTAAGTGGTCTTTTTTATACGTTTTCTCCTAGTGTTGGCAAGCCTATGCAAGTTGCTCTTATTACACATAATCAAGTATTTTTAAATCCAATGATATTTTATTTCATGCTTCGCTTCTTACAATCCCATAAGAATAAATATCTTTGGTTCGCGCTTTTAACGACATTTATTTTCTCACCAAATTTTTCTTTGATGTCTCCTGCTGAGCTATTTTCTTTTTATCCATTGGCAATTGTATTTCTTGTGCTATACACGAATATCTATCTTAGAAAATCCCTACCCTGGAAAAAATTGCTTGTTGGTGTATTGTTATTTTTAGGATTACATGCTTTTCATTTAATACCTACTACCATATACACCTTTGATCCTGGAAGTTACTTTAATTTGCGAGTATTTGATGCAGAGACAATTCAACATGAAGGAGTAAATTATTTTAACGCTATCCTGCACTATGCGATGGTTACAAGGAGTCTTTTTTACTCTTATGGTGTGCCACACGCACAATGGGCGACTTTTATCGGGCCACTAAGTATAATTTTAGGATTTTTATTATGTAAGAAAAGACAAAAAGATTTAACACTTCTAGCAGCATTTTTTTTCATAACAATATTTTTGGAATCGGCAAATATTCTTCGCATCGGCGTTGATTTTTATAGAACACTATTTTATATTCCTGGCTTTTCAATGTTTCGGAATTTCTATGGACAATGGCAATGGGTACAAGATTTTTTCTACTCGTTGCTTCTTAGCTATGCGCTCTTTTTAATACTGTCAAAATTAAAAAAAAGAGTTGTATACAGCGTGTCAATAGTTATTGCAGGATTGCTTATGTATAGCAGTTGGCCCTTCCTGAGTGGACAAATCCTTAGACAGCCTCATAGAGCAACAGATAACGTTAGCATGATCATTCAGATGGACCCTCATTATCAACAAGCGCTGTCTTTTTTTAAAAACCGACCTGATGAAAGTAAGATTTTTGACTTTCCTTTTACTGAATTTAGCTATCAACTAGTGCCTGGGCTTAACAGAGGAGCGTATATTGGTGTGTCACCAATCTCTTATCTTACTGGGAGAAAGGATTTTTCAGGACAACAAATTCTGTATCCTTTTTCAGATGTATTTCTTAATCTTATCAAAGAAAAAAATTATACTGCCATTAAAAGATTATTCGGATTATTAAATGTCAGGTATATCTTCTATATTGCAGACCCTAGGGCATATAGTGATTTTTTCCCTGAAATACCGTTTACTTTACTTCTTAAAGTACTTCCTGATTCTCAATCTCTTGCCAATTTTGTACCAAAAATAGTAGATGAAAAGATATTTCAGCAAGGAAATTATCAAATCTATTATTCAGATAACGATTACTATCTTCCACGCTTTTATGTCCCTACGACTATTGTTCCATATGGTCAGAAAAACGATTGGCTTTCACAAAATACATCGTTTTATGTTAATACTAGACAGACAGATCCACGAATTGGGTATATACAAAAGGCACTATGTACAAAAATTTACTCAACTTCTGATTGTAAGCAAGGTGAGATTAAGACAAGAGATACTGTGCCAATTATAAGTTTTCAAAGGATCAATCCTACGAAATACAAAGTAATTGTTTCAGAAGCTTCAGGACCATTTATGCTTGTTTTCTCGGAGCAATTTCATAAAGACTGGAAAGCTTTTATTTCAGACCAAAAACAAGAAAGACACACGACGCAAGCTAGCTATTTTAATGGTAGTATACGTGAGTCATATCACGAGAATATTTTCCTGAATACTAATACATTTGAAACAATGCGAATGAGAAGTTTGCCGGAAAAGCAACATGTTATGATAAATGGGTATGCGAATGCATGGTATATTACGTCAAATGACACAGGGGGGAAAACTAATTATGAACTCATAATAGAAATGACAGGACAACGAATATTTTATTTTAGCTTAGCTTTTTCAGTCGTAAGTTTTATGTTATTCCTTATATGGGGAGCAAAACTTGTATTAAGTAAAAAATAGTTATTATAAATGAAAAAGGATATAAAAAACAAAGAAATAAAATCTGCGCGGTTAGATCAACTTACATCCTTGAAGCTTCTTAAAGTGTTACCTATTATTATATTCATTTTAGGAGACGTTCTTCTCTTTGAGAAAAGCTCAGATTGGCGTACTTTTCCAATTCTGTTTTTTTATATTTTTAGTATCATTCGCTTTAAATTTAAAGCGAACACAACATTTTTTATCTGCTTACTACTCTTTGTTTTAATATATATACACTATTCTTTCTCAAGTCCCAAGACGTATGAAAGTCAGTACCCGGTCGTACCTTTTGGTGAAAAATTAGCTGTATGGCTGTATCTTTTTTTAGTGATAGGTGTGATACAAAAATTTAGAGAATAACCTTTCTTATGAACACTCGAAGATTGATCTATTTTCTACAACAAAATAAAAAAACTCTTCTTGCGCTTTTTATTTCATTCTTGTTTGTTGAGTCTTTTTTCAAAGAAACTAACTCAGATTTTATATTATTCAGTTCATTATTTGCTTATTTCGTTTTTGTGAAAGTTTTTAGAATTAACAGTCGAGTAACATTTTCTTTGTGTCTCATATTACTTATAGGAATGTCTTTTAGCTATCTCTTTATTGATAAAACATTTCCAACTGAGAAAATGGCTGTCTGGATGATCTTATTTTTGTTTATAGGAATGATTCAGCAATGGAAAGAATAAAATTTCTTAGAAAAATTCCATTTCCTTCTGTTATAGCAATTGTTTTGTTTTTTATTCCTTTTTTTTGGTTGAAACCTGGTGAAATAGATTTAGGCGGTGATTCTAGCAGATTGTATTTCTATGATCCTCTTACCTACATTAAGGGAAGTGTATTATCTACATTATCTCCTTCCAGCTTTGGATTTGAAAATCTCAACTATTCTAATCTTCCCTTTGTAATTCTTTTACTCATCTTAAAATCAATATTTTCCTCGACAATTGTTGTTAGTATGGTGTACGGTCTGAGCCTAAGTGCTTCTTTTATTTTTACTTACCTATCCATAAAGGAATTGCTACATAAAGAAACAAAATGGCAAGCACCAGCTGTGGGAGCCCTTTTATACACTTTGTCCCCAGCAACTATCGATGGTTGGAAACATGTGCTTATCACTTACAATCAAATATTTCTTAATCCTCTTATGTTTTACTTACTCCTAAAGTATTTTAAAACTGGGAAAATGGTCATTCTTCTTTTGATAGTTTTCTTAACGTTTCTATTTTCAACAAATTTTAGCGTTGGAGCAGCGCCTCCTTTTTTCGCATTTTACCCACTTAGCATACTATTTCTTATTCTTTATACAAAGTTTATTTTAAAAAGAAAAATAATGATAAAGCATTTACTATTTGGGTTGATGCTTTTTCTAGGAGTACAGGCGTTTCATATAATCCCACAAATAAGAGATATCCTTTATAAAGAGAACGTTATTAGTGAAGCCATTTTTTCTGAAGAGGATAAAATTGACCGTGGATTGGGATATTTTTTAGCTATTGCTCCGAATATTAAACCAAGTCTTAATTTACTTTCTCTACCTCAAATGAAAGAGCTAAGCGCTTTTTCAAAAATATTTTTAGTGCTGCCTCTCTTAATTGTTATAGGCTTTATTTTAAATAAGAAAAAAAAGTCACAAACCCAGCATACTAAAACTATAGTTCTCCTTGGATTCTTTTTTGTTATTATCTTACTATTTGCCACAGCGAATATTACTGATGTGTGGTTTACGACCTATAAAGAGCTTTTCAAAATTCCTGGCTTCTCCATGTTTCGCAATTTCTACGGACAATGGCAATTTGTATTTGTATTTTATTACTCTCTCATTTTTGCTCTTTCGTTTAATATTGTGATGCATAGAATAAGCAACAGTGGGGGTTTCATTGCATTTGGATTAGCACTCCTTTTATTAGTGAACGCAAAACCTCTCATAAAAGGAGAGTACATTCGAGAAGACATCTGGCAGTCAAATAATGTACCGTCTGTTATAGAAATGGATCCGAAATATGAAGAATTACTTTCATTTATTCGTTCTTTACCGATAGAAGGTAGAATTTTAACGCTGCCGTTAAGCGATCAAGGAAATCAGGTTATAGCAGGAAAAAACGGGGGAGCATATGTAGGTCCTTCCTCTATTTCGTATCTCACTGACAAGAAAGATTTTGCAGGTTTTGATGAATTCGAGAATTATAGGGCGCATGTTTTAAAGTCAATTAAACATAATGAGCTTGAAACATTTAAGAGACTACTTACAACAATCAATGTTCGATACGTTTTTTACAACGCAGATCCTCTGATTTACAATGAACTTCCTAGTTTTCCATACGAGTTTGTTCGAAGTTTCATGCCAAAGGACCAAAATTCTTATAGAGAATTTATTCAAAAATTGCATCTAAAAGAAATAAAAAATATTGACAACAAATTTTATGTGTATGAGTTACCAGACAAGTATTTTTTGCCTCAGATAAACATAGCTGAAAAGCTAATCCGTTTTAATAGCGGCGAGATAGATGTGCCGTTTTTGATAAGTCAAGATAGTAGTAGAATTGCAATTCATAATAGGAATGTTGAGCAATATAGGACTTCCTCAAATGAGATTCCTGTTGACGAAACATTAACTGATATTAGCGAAATGAGTTCTCATTATACTGTTACTGAAAGTGTAAAACCTCCTTATTTTGGCTTTCCGCACGCATCCTGGAGTGTAAAGTCAATATTTTACCCTTTTATCTTACTTCGTGAAAATCGACAGTTGAAAAGCTACACAATGTTAGATCAGGCGCATATTGATAGTAGAGTCTTTCTAGCAGAAAAGAGAATTGCTGAGTTACTACAGTGGGCAAATGACTATTGGGTACTGGGAGGTGTGAAAAATATAGATGAACTTCGGTCGTGGAAAGACCCAAATCTGCTAGAAGCTGTGCTTTTCAAAAAGTACAATTTTTGGGAAGTGAGTCTTTTTCGATATAGAAAAGCACTAGGAGAGCTGATTGAAAAAATTAATGAAGTAAGCGTGACAAATCCTTTGTTCTCGATTAATAAAGATAGATTGAGAGAAGCTGTTAATAGAGATAGAGATATTGTTTATAGATTGATCCAGGGTGATAAGAATCTAACTGATTCTCAGAAGCAATATTTACTCTTGCTTTCTAAGGAAATGTTTAGCTCCATTTCAGACAGTCTACTTTTTCAAATTCCTCAGTCCGAAAGAATCTCCTATGATCTTAGCAAACTAGCTGAAGGAGAATATGAAATACTCATTGATAAAGATTCTTTTGAACATTATGATCTTACAAAGGTGTCTGTCCTTGTTGATAGTAGAGAGCTACCTTTTAATACATTACAACAAGATAATAAGTGGCTGAAAATTGCCAGCATTAATTTCAAAAAAGATGACAAGAAAGACTTCAGCATCTTGATTCAACAACAGTTAGACCTTGCTCCTAGAAATATATGGAAATCTGTAGAAACTGGAGTGTTTTCGTCCACTTCTGCAAGCTTAACAACAGACAGTAATGTGTTTGAGGAAAATGGAATTGTTTCAGAAATAGCAGATATTGATAAAAACTCTCACTACATTTTGTCCTTTGACTATTATACTGATGGAAAAGGATTTAAATTGATGCTTGTTGACAAAGCTAAAAATTTAGATAAAAGTAATAAAAGAAAAATTTCTGAGTATGAATTAATAGCTCAAGATTGGAAAAAGTATACCTCTATTTTTACATCAAATGATGAACCCAGATCGACATATTTTCAAATTACAAAGCTTTCTAATATAGATATTCTAAATAGAATTGAGTCCGAGAAAGAAAACACGAGACTTGATATTAGAAACTTATCATTTACAAAGCTCCCAAACCCTAAGATTATTTTACGAAAAACGAGTCCTTCTAAAAATAACAACTTACCCAAGCTGACATTCACAAGAATAAACCCAACAAAATATGAGGTCCAGGTGAAAAATGCGATCGCGCCTTATACGCTAGTTTTAGCAAATCAATTCAATAGAAAGTGGAAATTAATAGACCCAAGTAATGCTGACAACAAAAAGAGTTTTCTTTCGAAAGTTTTGAGAGTTCAAGAAATAATATTAGCTAGTATTTTGAGCAAAAAAGATAGTAGCCAGGATAAAGAGATACTGTCTTATTTTAATGGTGAAATACAAGAAATACATAGGCAAGACACTTTTTTTGACAAAAGAACCTTTGAAACTTCTGGTAAAAAGGAAATTGTCGCAACCGCTCACTTTCCAATAAATGGCTATTCAAATGCGTGGTATATAAAACCGACTGACGTTGGAAACAGAACTGACTACACTCTCATAATTGAATTCATTGGGCAAAGGCAATTTTATGTTAACCTATTTCTATCGGTGTCTATAGCTTTTTTCATACTTTTTTTTATCCTGGTGAAGCTGCGAGATTTTTCTAAAAAATGAAATCCGTAAAGACTCTATATCTTGCAATCTTTTTATTTATTTTGGGAGTTATTTTCAAAAATTGGTTTTTGGGAGAGGCAATAATTGGGGGTGATTGGCCATATTATTATCGAGAAACATTGCAAGAGTTTACATTCTTTCCAGTAACTTGGAATCCAGAATTTAATAATGGGTTAGGCGGTGTAGACTCAGTCTACTTTTTAAACACGTTTCAGAATTTTACCGTTTTGCTTTCTCAAATGTTCCATATCCCCTGGGTAGTAATCTATAAAATATTCTGGTTTGGACTTTTTATTGCTTTGTCTGTGATAGCAACTATTACTCTTTTAAAAATCACTATACCAAACGCTAGATACTGGCAGCTCCTCACAGGGGCAACTATTTTTGTTTCGAATACCTATATATTGATGGTGGTAGGTGGTGGACAGATGGGGGTAGCATTGTCCTACTCCCTTGCGCCTTTAGTTCTAGCAACATTTTTGAAACAAATTCATGAAAGTAATTCTCTAGGTGCTCAAATCAAAAATTCCCGCGAAGCGGGATCTCGCTCCGCGAGACAAATTTCAAATTTCAAATTGTCATTGATTGCGGGGCTGGTATTAGCATCACAAGTCATGTTTGACCCTCGTATAGCCTACATAACTATGATTGCAACCGGGCTATATTTTATTTTTAATTTCTTGATAAAACCCACTCAAGGAATTAAATTTTTGTATTCGTTACTTCTCACATTTGTTCTACCCATTATTATTGTACTTTTGATTCATGCATCGTGGGTTTTACCATTGTTCTTATTTCGACACAATCCAATAGGCGATCTTGGAGAGGCTTATACCGGATCGGGAATTGTACAGTTTCTTAGTTTTGCTCACTTTTCAGATGCACTCGCTTTGTTACACCCAAACTGGCCAGACAATCTATTTGGTAAAACATATTTTATGAGACCTGAGTTTATTTTAATACCCATTGTTGCTTTTGCTAGTTTATTGTTTCTTAACTTCGCAGAACGACGCAGAATTTTGTTTTTTATTTTAATTGGTTTGTTAGGAGCATTTCTTTCTAAAGGGGCCAACGAACCATTTGGAGAAATATATATATGGTTATTTGACCATGTTCCAGGCTTTGTTTTTTTCCGAGATCCGACAAAGTTTTATGTATTAATTGCGCTTGCATACTCAATTTTAATACCATGGACCTTGGGGGTAGTAAAGAAAAACAAAATATTTCGTATTTCATATGTATTTTTACTGTTTACCTTTTTATATTTACTATTTCTCATTCGTCCAGCAATTTTAGGTCAGTTAGGCGGGACATTTTTGATGCGTGAGGCGCCAAAGGAATACCTACAATTAAAAGATAACTTACATAACCAACCAGAATTCTTTCGAACGCTCTGGATACCAAGGAGAGATCGTTTCAGCTACTATTCAAATAACCATCTGGCTATAGAGTCTGAACCACTATTTGGTATTAGGAATCTTAGTGAATTATCAAAGATACTTAATTCAAATAGGGGAAAAAATCACATTTTGGCACTAGGTGTAAAATACATTATTATTCCCCTTGATCCGTACGGTGAGGTTTTTGTAAAAGATCGGAAGTACGATCCGAAGGAGCACAAGAAAACTATTATGCTCCTTGAGACGATTCCATGGTTAACAAAACTACCTAATTTTGGAAAAATTGCAGTTTTTGAAACAGATCGTGCAAAAGATCGGTTTTCGTTAACTAAGGATGGAAGTATTTCAATAAAGACGATTAGTCCTACAGAATATGTTGTGAATGTTTCTGTCGGAAAGCCACAAGAACTTATTTTTTCCGAAAGTTATAATCCTTCCTGGGAAGCAAAATCAAACACGCACATTTTTATTTCAAAAAAAACTGAGTTTGGGTTAAATAGTTTCGCATTAGATAAAAAAGGAAACTATGATCTCACTGTGAGTTTTACGCAAGATAAATATTACAAATATGGACAAATTATTTCTGTAGCTACACTTATTGTAACCATCGTTCTCGTTGCACTCCTTAGGAAAAAAGATAAAATCAACAGATAGCATTTTACTAAATATGAAAAAACTAGATCCTAAGACAAATGTATTGATTGCTACTTTTTCTCTTTGGAAAGATAAAAAGCGAACTTCACTCAATGGAAATCTAGAACCACTTCTTGATTTTTTTATTTCCAAAGTTAAAAAAATCGTTCTTATTGATCAGCCGTATCCCGGTAGCGATATGTTGCTGCCACGAATTGAAGTTTATGAAAAAGGAAAGAAACAAGTTTCCCATTCTTCATTTTTCATGTATCTTCTTTATCCGTTCCTTAAAGTAGTAAATTATAATGCAACCCATCCTTCATTTAAAATACGGGATTTTCTATCTGTTGTTGATTGGGTTTTTAGAGACAAAACGGTTTTTGATTACTTTATTGGATTTGAAGCAATAAATGCATGTGCCGGTATTTTGCTTCGTAGATTGGGGAAAATTAAAGTAGTTATATATTATGTATCTGATTATTCCCCAAATAGATATAGTATAAAAATTATGAATACATTTTACCTTTGGCTGGACCGATTTTGTGCGATGCATGCAGATGTTATCTGGGATGTTTCAAAAGCGATGCAGCCAGCTAGAATTAATGCTGGCCTTGATGTCAGAAAATCAGCTCCTGTGCTTGTTGTTCCCAATGCTTTGTATCCTGCGCAAATAAAGCAGGCCCCACTCGAAAATGTTTCTCCATACTCACTTGTCTTTATGGGAACTCTTGGTCCGGAGAATGGTCCGGACATTGCGATAAAAGCGCTTCCTTATGTTTTAAAAAAATTTCCCAAAGCAAAGCTTCATATTGTTGGAGGAGGAGATGCTGATATAACGAGGCTAAAAAACTTAGTTGATAAGCTGAATATTAATAAAAATGCTGTTTTCCATGGATATATTTTTGAGCGAGAAAGAATCTCCCAACTTATCCGTACTTTTTCCTTGGCGCTTGCGCCTTATCCAATGATTTTTGGCTCCCCAAGACTCTATGGAGACGCAACGAAAATTCGTGCATATCTAGCCGCAGGTTTACCAGTTGTAACAACCACTGTTCCTCCTCTTGGTCGGGAAGTTGCAGAATATGGTGCTGCGCTACGCGCAGCAGCTACGCCTGAAGGTTTTTCAGAAGCAATAATAAAAATTCTGTCAGATAAAAATATGTATCTGAGAATGCGAAAAAAAGCGATAGAGTTTGCAAAGGAGAATACCTGGGAAAATGAGTTTACAAAGGCATTTGTCCAAATGGAGACTATTAGTTTCTAGCCTGTCCTACAACATGTAATTTCCATGCAGTTGTTGGGATGTTTCTCAAAAGTATAGTTTCCCAGTTCATTGGGTATTTAACTAACTCAAAAAAGGTAAACAGAAATTTTCGAATAATCATAAGCGGATTGCTTTCGTTTTTCGGAGACGCAATCAAGCCACTATCTGAATATTCTTTTGTCCCCTTTTCTCCTAAAAATAACCCAAGAAGTCCTTTCGGTAAAAAATAAATCAGTAGGTGAATAATCTGATAAAAAAAATGTTCGCTATAAGAAATTTCTCCGAGACGAAATCCGTGGTTTTTAAGCAGGGCAAGAACGCTGTTATGGGTAAATTCTGGGTGTATATGTCCATAATAGTTATACGTCAGTTTTTGGCCATATTTAATTTTTTGAAAGAACCAGGTATACGTAAATGGTTGGCCTTCGCATGGAACGATCAAAAAGAATGCTCCGTTTTTCTTAAGAACTCTTTTTACCTCTTTTAGAAAAAAGTCTACATCAGGAACATGCTCTAACACATCAAAACAAATACAAACATCGAAAAAATCACTCCTATAAGGAAACGTTTTATTTTTTATCAGCGAGTATTTCACCTTTCCGCTCCCTAATTGTTTTGCGAATTTAATAGCAGTGTTACTTACATCACATCCGTATATTGCGACTTTAGGATAGTAATACGGGAGGCTTTCGGCGATAGTGCCTCCTCCACAACCAATATCCAATAATTTTCCGGTTTCAAGTTTTATTGACTTTACGAGGGACCTGATTCTATAGTCTTGATAAAAAGACAACTTATAGGTTTTGGGTTTTTTCCGCCGTACACCCATAAAAACTTCTTCATAATTGAATTCTTGATTTTTCATGACATTGAGAAATGTTGTTATAAGCCATCTTCAGTGGATAGCAGATTGGTTTTGCCTGTCAATTAATTGTTTTCCACATTTGTTCTAATCCCTGGTGAATTGTGGTAGTCGGTTTCCATCCTAACACTTTTTTAACTTTGGTTACATCTGAAATATAAATTTTTTGATCGGCAACTCGCCATTTTTTATAAACAAGCGTAAGCTTCCTACCCTTCTTACTGTTTAGGTAGTCTATCGCTTCGATAAGGCTTGTTGTATGATCGTTTCCTCCGCCTATATTAAAAACCTCTCCTTGCACTTTTTTTATCTGTTCTATTTGCATAAAATAAAGTTGTGCAAGATCAGTTGCAAACAGCGCATCTCTCACTTGCTTCCCATTACCATAAATGTTAATAGGTAAGTTGTTTTTTTTTGCTCTGACAAACCAGTCAATCCAACCTTGGTCTTCAACTCCTTTTTGGAAAAGTCCATAAACACAGGACATACGGTTTATAACGACAGGGATATCATAAATATGATAATATTCCTGACAGTATAAATCAGCAGATGCTTTGGAAACTCCATATGGACTGTGAGGAAATCGTCCGCCAGAATCCATTGGAAATTTTTCATTTATTCCTCTCTTTGAGAAACCATCGAAAAAAGCTTTTCGCGCTTTTAGCGTGTTTAATTTGGTAAAATCCCAACTGTAGCGTGTTTTTTCTTCCTTTATTGGCATTACATTAATTTCTTCTGAGTAGATTTTATTGGTAGATGCAAAAATTACAGGTATTTTTCCACTCAAGCGGGAGTACTCCAACACATTTACGCTACCAAGTGCATTTGTTTCAAAGTCATATAAGGGCCATTTAATGGACCAAGGAATTCCAGGATTTGCAGCTAAGTGGATAATAGCATCTACATTGTTTTCAATTTTTTTAAAGTCTTCTTTATTTCGTATATCTGCCCTAATTACAACGGCTCCGCTTTTTTCAAGCATTTGGGCATTTTCTTCAACGCCTTTTCGAACGAATGAGTCTAAAATGACAACTTTGTATTTTCGCGCTAAGGCTTCACGGGCAAGATTCGTTCCAATAAATCCCGCGCCACCGGTGATAAGAATTCTCATCATCAGATAGTATCATAAACACATTTTTTTTTGCAAGCTACCAGGGAAGCATACTAGGAAAAAATAGGGTTATTGCAATACTCCTTAAAACTCATGCCATGCTGATCTTTTTCTGAGAGAAGAGGATTTTGTATCGGCCAGGGAATATTGAGATCCGGATCATTCCACATGATAGTTCCTTCTGCTTCCGGAGTGTAATAATCAGTTTGTCTATACTGTAAGTCGGCTGTGTCAGAAACTGTCTCAAACCCATGCGCAAAACCGACAGGAACATAGAGCATTTTTTTATTCTCTTCACTTAATGCAACTCCGAACCATTGTCCGAAGGTCTTTGAGGTTGCTCGTATATCAACTGCTACGTCGTATACTTTTCCCAGTG
>CAYWEP010000012.1:1905-22027 GCA_964457405.1 uncultured Gammaproteobacteria bacterium | reverse complement strand
TGATATCTCACCCTGTTAAAACAACTCTTTTGGCTGGTGTAGTTTTATTACTTCGAATAAAAAGGCAAAAAGTTTCCGTGGTTTCAAATCCAGTCTGGAAAGTAGACATTTCGACGAAAAAAGTTATAAGAACAAATGGTTAATATATGAAAAATAAAAAACTTACTGTAACCATTGGCATCCCAGCCTACAACGAGGAGCAAAATATAGGGCATCTTTTGCTAAGCATTCTTAGGCAGAAAACCAAGGATATTATCCTTAAAGAAATACTTGTCATATCTGATGGAAGTACTGATGTAACAGCGAGTATTGTATCTTCATTCACGGATAAACGCATCCATTTTATTCACCATAGTAATCGAAAAGGAAAAACAAGTATTGACAATGAAATCGTTTCGTTAGCAGATTCAGATATTCTGGTTATGCTTGATGGTGATGTTTTGCCAAAAGGAGATAAATTTTTGCAGGCTATTTGCGAACCTATCCTGAATGATAGCAAAATAGGTTTAGTAGGCGGAGAAATCCATCCGTCTCAACCAGATTCTTTTTTTGAACGTGTTATTGCTTATAGCCATATTGTTAAACGCCACCTCTTCAAACAACTCCAAAGCGGCGATACTATTTACCTTTGCCACGGTCGAGCAAGGGCTTTTTCCAAAGATTTGTACAAAACTATGGAATGGCCGCTTGTCTGCCCTGAGGATGCGTACTCATATTTGTACTGTAAGAACCAAGGTTTTTCATTTGCATACGAGAAGAGAGCCTGTGTTTTTTTCCGCGCTCCAACAAACTTTGTTGACCATGCAAAGCAAAGTAAACGATTTGTTGCAGGGAGAGATATGCTTAAAAAATATTTTCCGGAAGAGATGATTCTCTCATCCTATAGCATACCAAAAAGTATATTAGTAAATACCGCCTTGCAGTTTTTTCTGCGAGCGCCTATCTCATGTCTTATGTACTGTCTGATTCAGTTCTACGTTCGATTTGTTTTTCACAGCGTTTCCTACACGCGAACGTATGATACGTCACGATCGACTAAACGACTTGTTTCTTGGTCAAAACACTTTTAGTAATTAAGGAGCCCTATGAAGATTCTTATTCCAAATGCAACAAGTCCGAAAAACATTGGAGACTTGGCAATGCTTGAGTCACTTATTTCTTTAGTTAAATCAAACCGTAAAAAGGCCGATATTTATGTGCAAAGTGTCGATGCGAATCTGTATAAAAAAACAAATTATACGGTACATGACACGCTCTATAGCTGGTCTGTTCTTTCGACATCAAACACACTGCAGAGAATTTTTCGAGTGCTGTCAATTATCCTTGTCTATTTCGCTCTGAGAATGAAGCTACCTGTTTTGCGATTTTTTCCTACCAAACTGCAAAGAATTATTAATGACTACCAACGCGCCGATACTATTATTTTCGTTGGCGGGGGGTATCTGCGCTCAACGCATGGACTGAAGCAGTCTTTGAATTTGTGCATGCAGCTTCTGCCGCTTGTATTTGCAAAATTGTTTCAGACAGAACGAATCGTTGCACCAATAAGCTTTGGCCCATTTGCACAAGTCTGGCAAGAAAAACTTTCAGCGAATGTTTTGCATAATCTTAGTCTTGTTTGTGTGAGAGAAAAAATATCTTTTAAGATTCTTAAGAAATATCACATAAGCAATCTAGTGCTCTCTTCCGACCATGCATTGTTGCTTAACGGAGATGTGAAAGCTAGAAAACAGCGCAACAATGATTACTTTACTATTGGTTTGACTATACGGAATTGGGGACACCCTTTGCAACAGAAAAAACTTGAGGCTGCAATAATTGAGACGTTTGAAAACATTTCAAAAACGATACGCGTACGAATTCAGCCTATTGTTCAGGTAGACGCTCCAAAATACGGGGAGGGAGATAAAGAGGTGACAAAAAGAATTGTGAAAAAACTTATACAACGACACAACGCTGTTTTACCGATAAAAACTATAACTTCCCTTTCTGAAGCAATGAAGGTATATGCATCTTTGGATTTACTGCTTGGTATGCGCATGCACTCAAATATTCTTGCTGCAATACAGGGTACACCATTCATAGCAATCGGTTATGAACACAAAACAGAAGGCATAGCCAAACAGCTAGCTATGGAAAAATATTGCATTACATCTGAAAAGGTTGTCACAGAGAATTTGTACAAACTTCTCATTGATGCGTATAGAAAGAGGAAATATGTAAAACATACCTTGATCCGTTCTGTTAAAGCCATTCAGGAGCATGAAATGCAAAAATGGAGTAATTATTTATCTCAATTATAAACATATATCCTATGAAAATAAAAAATATCCATCATTTTCAAACGAGTAATAAATTTGTACTTTCTGGGCAGATTATTTTACAAAATGGAAAACAACATACGATTTATTTTGAAGTTGATAAGGAATGTAATGAATTTAGCACAACGGATGCTGGTCCATTTTTGGCTGCGGCAATGCCTATAGCTATGAAAAAAAATGAGGATATTGAAATTGACGGTGCGACTTCAAAAGTTCTTATGTCAAATACTTCTGGAATCATGAATATTTTAAAAAGCTGGGACTGTGGATTTGATCGAGTTTCAATAAGCGCTAACATTCTTACAAAAAATTTTAAAAAACCTAAAAATGTCGGGTGTTTTTTTTCAGGCGGAGTAGACTCTTTTTATACCTACCTTAAAAACAAAAATAAAATAAACGCACTTATCTTTGTTCATGGATTCGATATTAAAGTAGCAGATGCGAAGCTATATAACAACATAGAAAAAAATATTATAAAAATTGCAAAGAAAGAAAAGATAAAACTTATTAGGGTAAAAACGAATATTAGAGAGATTTTTGAACAATATTTTGATTGGAACATGTCCCATGAATTTGCTCTTGCCAGCGTGTCACTCTTTCTGAGAAATGGGTTCAGAGAAATTTATATGTCATGTGGACAAACTGATGACAATGCCGTTCATCACTACATGAGTCCAGAACTTGATGTTTTATGGTCAACTGAAACAATGAAGACACATCATTTTGGCTGCAATGCTGGAAAAATTAGCAAGCTTACCTATCTTTCTAACTTTCCTTTGGTTATGCAGACGCTGAGAGTTTGCTGGGTAAATAAAAAGAAAGCATATAACTGTTGTGAATGCGAGAAATGCTTCAGAAATATGCTTGCGCTATATGTATCTGACTCGTTAGAAAAATGTGTGACATTCAAAAAGAAATTGGACTTGGACAAATTAGAGAGTATTAGAGTAGATGAATACGTCTTGAAATATTTTATTGCTCTATTAAAAGTACTGGAGCTTAAAAATGATAGGTCAGACGTTCGATTCGCGCTAGAAAAGTGTATAGAAAATAATAGATTTCCTACATTGCGACAAAGGCTCTATAGAAATTCCAGAGATTTTGTACGGTATTTTGACAAAACATATAACAGGAACAGATTGTATTGGTTTTTGGCACAAAGGGATTTCATTACATAATATGAAAAACAAAGCGTTGACAGTACTATTTTCTCTCTTTTGCTTACTCATTCTCGCATTGAGCTTGCGTGGTTTGCCCGGCAATCCGACTGCCCCGATGCTAGATAGTCTTGTTTGGAAGGATAATGGGCCGTTAGAACTTTCCCCTGAGCGTGGGAGGTTTGTTCTGACCTATTCTCTTATTGAAGACAGATCATTCACTTTTTCTATTCCCCTCGCTCGGTTCGCAACACCAGATGTTGGGTATAAAGATGGTAAGTATGTCTCGCTTTTCGCACCGGGTGTTTCTTTTATCGTCATGCCAGGATATGTTCTGGGAAAGCTCTTGGGAGCCTCGCAGGTTGGCACGTTTGCAGTAATTAGTATCTTTGCGCTCCTCAACACGCTACTTATTCGGTCGATTGCCCTGCGACTGGGTGCTGGTTTGATTGCTGCAACACTTGGAGCATTTACGTTTTTATTTGCATCACCAGCGTTTGCGTACGCTGTAACACTCTACCAGCATCATATATCAACGTTTCTGATTCTTGCGAGTTTATACTTGTTGCTCAAGTGGAACAACGTTTGGTCGCTTGCGCTAATTTGGTTTCTCATAGCTCTCTCGATTCCGGTCGATTATCCTAATCTTTTTCTCATGGCGCCAATTGGCATCGCTGCCGGGCTTCGCTTTTTTCAGGTTACAAATCGCCTCGCTAGCTACAACATTCAGTTTTCATTCCTCAGGCTTCTCAGTCTCATCGCCGTTTTGGCTCCACTTCTTTTCTTCTTCTGGTTTAATGCAAACTCGTATGAGAATCCACTACAACTTTCAGGAACGGTCTCTTCTGCAAAAGCTATAGATGAGAATGGGCTCCCGACGACCCCAGTGGATGCTGGTACTCAGGACGTGGAGCATCTTCTTGACCCAACCAAGCAGAAAAAGTCATCACTTGCCTTTTTCCAAACCAGGAACCTAGCTCACGGCATGGCTACTCATCTTCTCAATCGCGATCGCGGCATCCTGTGGTACTCACCCATTATCTTTTTGAGTATTGTTGGAGCATTTTTCCTTTACAGGAGAAACAGAAAAATTCTTGCCATACTGGCTGGTATTATCGGTGTTAACTTCGTTCTTTACTCTCTTTGGAGTGATCCGTACGGAGGATGGGCATTTGGTTCCCGATACCTTATCCCAACCTATGCCGTCTCCGCAATATTACTTGCAATCGCATTAACAAAATGGGGTAGAAAAATATCGTTTGTAGCCCTTTTTACCCTCCTTTTCGTATACTCTATCAGCATCAATACCGTTGGCGCGATAACCTCAAGCAGAAATCCTCCCAAAGCTGAGGTTTTGGGACTGGAGAAGTTGTCAGGAAGAGAGGAAAAGTACAGTTTTGACAGGAATTTTCAATTCCTCGAAACAACCGGAAGCAAGTCGTTTGTCTATCAGACATTTGCCTATAAATTCGTTGACGCAAGAACTTTCTATCTTCTCCTCGTTGGCGCGATAGGGAGCGTGGGTACGGCACTTATTATAGAAACAATTCGTAAAAAGGAGATAGTATGGTAAGTTTCTCTCTTCGCACGTTGACTCTCTCTGTCTCAATGAGCGCGGAACGATTGAAAAGAATAGTCGGCTTTTTTGAAAAGCATGCCACTCTTTTTCTTATTGCGATCCTTAGCGCTATCTCGGTATTTGCATTTCTTTACTACCTGGACAATGGGCTTGGTCTGGCGTACAACGATGCGAGGTCACATCTTGATATCGGCCGGCGTGTGGTTGAAGGGCTTAAGCCAGGTCTTGCGCAGATAGGATCGGTCTGGTTGCCTCTTCCCCATTTATTGATGGTGCCCACAATCTGGAGTGATTTCATGTGGCATACGGGGCTTGCGGGAGCGATTCAATCGATGCTGTCATTTTTAGGAACAGGGATTTTGATTTACCTCTTCTTAAAAAAATTGGGTGTAGGGTTACTTGGACGACTGATTGGTGTCTTTGTTTTTGTCGCAAATATCAATATTTTGTATCTTCAGTCAACCGCCATGACAGAGCTGTTGCTCATTTTGGCCATGACTGCTGCTGCGTATGAGTTGGTCGCCTGGCATAAAGACGGCAAGCTCCTTAGCTTAATGAAGGCATCCGCCTGGGTCATGCTCTCAACACTCATCCGCTATGACGGATGGTTTTTGCTTTTTGTCGCAACACTTTTGGTGATGGTTCACGCGCTGCGAAAGAGAAAATTTAGAATGGCCGAGGGAGCAACCCTGGTGTTTCTCACTCTCGCTGCATTCGGTATCGTTCTCTGGCTTGCCTGGAACCTTCTGATATTCAAGGATGCTTTTTATTTTGCTTTTGGTCCATTCTCAGCTCATGCGCAGCAGGAACAGCTTGACCAAGCAGGGGTTCTGGCTACGAAAAATGATATTATCTTATCCACGAAAGTATATCTCTATGCACTTGCCTATAATTCGTACGCTTTTTCGTTGGTTTTGGGTCTTATCGGTCTTATTGTCTTTTTGAAAGATAAGACGGTTGCCGCAAGTGTTCGGATCTCAAGCCTTGCCTTACTCGCTCCACTCTTTTTTAACATTTTGGCGCTCTATTTGGGGTTTTCCGTGCTTTTTATTCAGGGGTTTTCTGGCGGTACATGGTTTAACGCACGCTATGGTATTATGATGATGCCAACAATCGCCATTTTTATCGGATATCTTGTCCATAGGGCAAAAGAGCTGAAATATGTCGTAATAGGGCTCGTTTTCTTGACTACTTTTTTTGCTTTTGCCAATGGGGATGCAGTCACGATTGATGACGCGCGCGTTGGATCAAGTCAGAAAAATGTGAGCGAGGTATCTGGCTGGTTGCGCGAGAATGTCAAAAACGCTGATGGATTTGTGCTTATCTCAGCAGCTTCACACGATGCGATTATCTTTTCATCAGGGCTGCCGATGAAGAAATTTATTCATGAGGGAACCGGCACATACTGGGAGAGCGCGACAACAAGCCCTGATCGCTGGGCGCGTTGGATTATCATGCGTACCAATGATGACAATGATCTGACTTTCCGGTCAGTTAAGAAAACGACAGGATTTGCCAAGTATGACAAGGTCCAGTCATTCCCGTTTGCCGACATCTATGAAATAAAGCCTGAGTATGTCTCTCAGCTTGAGACCAAGCCCGTGTTGCCAAAACAGAGATAGGTCCTTTATTACTATGAAAACAAAACTGATTATCGGCGCTATCATTCTTATAGCCTTTCTAGGTTTTTTTCTACTTCGCATAACTAAACAATTTCCTAAAGAGCAGCAGCACGCTCGGCTCTGGCAGGTGCAGTCAATTGATACGATGAAACACTCACGGGATACTGCCAGAAGCAAGGCAGATGATCCCACTTTTGATCTGGTGATGTTTGAGATGACGCGCGAGATTGCCGCGACGGGCGCAACGCACGTTGCGATCGGTACGCCTTACGACGAGGAATTTGTTCCGTACCTGACACGCTGGGTGCAGGCGGCAAGGCAGAACGGGCTTAAGGTCTGGTTTCGCGGGAATTTTGCAGGTTGGGAGGGGTGGTTTGGCTATAAAAAAATAGGAAGAGATGAACACAAACAAAAACTCAGAACTTTTCTCAATAAAAACAGCGCTCTTTTCCGAGACGGCGATGTTTTCTCACCTTGCCCAGAGTGTGAGAATGGCGGCCCCGGTGACCCGAGGAGAACAGGTGACGTTGAGGGACATAGATTATTCCTGATTGATGAAACTCGTATCAGTGACGGGATATTCAAAGAGAAAAATCTCAAAGTCGCTGCGAATTTTCATTCTATGAATGGAGACGTTGCCGAAGTAGTTATGGATAAGAAAACCACCAAGGAGCTCGGCGGTATAGTTGTTGTAGATCATTATGTTAAGACGCCTGATAAGTTGGCAGAGGATATTCGTGAGTACGCGAGGATTTCAGGTGGTAAGGTGGTGCTCGGGGAGTTCGGAGCACCGATTCCCAATATTCACGGCCGGATGACTGAAGAGGAGCAGGCTCTTTGGCTAAAAGATGCGTTATCACAAATCACTGCCGCTCCGGAGCTGGTTGGGTTGAATTACTGGGTCAATATCGGCGGCTCAACCGCGCTGTGGGGAGAGAATAGTAGGCAGCGATTGGCTGTCTCGTCTCTGGCAATGTTTTATAAACCAACTTTTATAGCTATTAGAGTCGAAAACCCTTTGGGTATTGGGCTTCATGCGACTGTGGAGTATATGGGACGAGTGTATTTCACAGATAAATCAGGTACACTCCATCTTCCTCTTTTGGGCCAAACGAATGTGTCTATACAGGCAAGTGGCTACTTTGACGCGAGAACAAAGCTCGCTATCGATAAGAATAATACGGATATAGTATTGGAACCGAAGAAAAAAGATATTTGGTATCATGTGAAATATTTCCTCTCTCGACCTTTGAACTCTCTTCGATTTCCCCAGTAATTTGCATTATAGGTCTATATATGTTATAATCCTATAACATTTTCTTATAACATATGTTTAGGCAAATAGTTTTATCTCTTGGTGCCTTTTTCCTTTTTGTGTTGGCTCCGACACAGGTTAAAGCTGCACAAATACAGCCTTCTGACTTCCCTGTCTGTGCAAATCCTAAAGGATCTGTTAAATCCCAATATGCATCGGGCACGCATGGTATTCCTGGTAGTACTGCAACGTATCAGGGAAGTGACAAGGTCTATCAGGTATCCAAAGACAAACTAACCCAGTGTTTCTGTGCCGTTGACGGCTCAGGCATTCAAACCAACTGGTTAAAAGCTTCAGGCCTCTCGGACGAAGAGATAAATCAATACAAAGATGCAGGCTGGATCTTTGTTCCAAACGGTGCGAATTGGGGTCTTGAAGAGGGTCCATATCTCTCCTATAACAGCACATATTCTTGCGCAGGAAGCGCGACAGGTGGTACAGGAGGAAGCGTTCTTGGTGCTTCCACAAACGCAGTATTGGGTTTTGCATCAACCGGTAATATAAAAATACTTCTTGCAGTAACCGGCATTGGTCTTTTGTCCCTTTTCTTTGGCCTCAAGCTCAATAAGCGTTAAAAGATATGCGAGTTGCGGCAGGGTTTCTTACAGCTTTTGGTATCACTTGTCTTTTGCTAAGCGCATACCTCATTTATGAACGGACAAATCCGAACAACCTAAGCTTTCCCGACTTTGTGCAGGAACGCGAAGGGTTCACCCTGAAGGTTCACCCTGAAGGGCAAAATTCCGGAAAAACACAGCCTTTGGCAATCACATTGCCCACACTTAACAAAACGCTCCCTATTTACCCATCAAGCGTATCAAAGGATACGTGGCAGACGTCCGCAAGCGGTGTTTCTTACCTTTCTTCCTCTTCTCTTCCGGGTGAAAAAGGCAACAGCATTCTCTATGGACATAACTGGCCAAATCTTTTAGGCGGTCTTGCAAAGATCAGGCCCGGAGACGATATCACTGTTGTCTTCACCGACGGATCGGTTCGGGAGTTTGTCGTCGCGTATACCACAACGGTTAGTAAAAGCCAGGTTGAGATTCTGAAATCCAGTGAAGATTCTCGGCTCACGCTGTACACGTGCAGCGGATTTCTGGACTCCCAGAGGTTCGTAGTTACTGCAAAGCTAAAAGAAGACAGAGGTTAGAATGGCCAGAGGCCAAGGAGAAATTCTGCAAGCGAGAAATGCATATCCTTTACAGTGCTGGTTTCATTCCGCAGCTTTTTCCCTCTTTTTCTCTCTTTCTTTTTACTCCTGTTTTTTTTATTTTTCTTCGCTTTCCCGTCTTTTGCCGACACTGCAACATTACCGCCGTCTGCGCTCACATTGACACTTGTGCCTGATTTATTGCTGATATCTACTTTTGTATTACCATCAGGAGACTCATAGTGCACTTCCCCATCGTTTGATTCAAACACCTTTTTCTCTCCATTCTGATTAACTTCAACGCTCGTTTTGCTTCCTTCGCCATTATTTGAAATATTCACGCTCACCTTTGCCAATGTCGTAGGAAGAAGGTATAAAAGCAGTGCGGTTATAGTTGAGATTGATATGACAATCCGAGCAGTTTTGCTCATGCCAAAAATAGTATACACATTCTGTCAAATAATGCAACCAATAAAAAGCCCTGCTTTTCGACTTTTAGTCGGTTGGGCAGGGCTTTTTTAAGAGGTCAGATTTATCCCTCTGTCTGTGGTGGTGTTTGATCATTGCAACCACAGTCGCTTTTCAGCACATTTTTTGGGCCTGAGACATTCCCTCCGGATATTGATGACGCATCACCTGTTGTGACAGAGACTCCGCCACCGCCGGTGTTATTGTTGGCCTTATTTTTGCCACTCTTGGCTTTGGCTTTCACCTTGGCTTTAACTTTCTGGTTATTCGTCTGACCAACAGACAGTGAGTTTGTTTTGACCACTGTTGAGTTGTTGGTCGAGTGATTGCCATTCCCGGAAATGAGAATGCCAGTCTCTCCGTTTGGACAGATACAGTCACAGGGAAGTTTTGCGATATTTTTACTTCCTGTTACTTCAGCTCCGGCATCGGCTGTGGCGTTACCCGTCGTAATGGATACTCCTCCATCACCGGTATTGCCACTGGCCTCATTGCCGCCTGTGTTGGCTTTGGCTTTTACTGTCAGGTCGACATCGCTGACATTTGATTGGCTGACGGCAACTGTTGAGGTTTGGGTAACATCTCCAGTGTTACTGGAATTTGAGCCATTGCCTGATATCTCAACTGTTGTGTCGGCAAAAGCAGCAGGTGCAAATGCTGTTGCGAGAAGCGCTGCTGTAGTAATCCCAGCACTGACTTTATAGATAATTTTGTTCATTCAATTCACCCCCTTCCCCAAGAGCACTTCATATCTTGTAGTTAGTATCTGTTCAGTCAAATACTAAATACAAAATACCAAATGCAAGTTTCTTCCGTCATTCTGGCTTGGAACGTAAACATGCTGTACGTTCCTTGTCCAGAATCTCGTTACACCATGAAGCAAATGTGAGAGATTCTGGATGCGCTCTCCCACGCTTGTCAAGCAAGCGAGCTCCTTCGCTTCGCTCGTCCGCTCCTCGCTTACCAGGATGACGATGCGTAACATGAGTACGTAATACTTAATACTAATTTACAATTCGCACCCAATCTCAGTCTCCGCATCGCAGGTGTCCCCTCCTGCTTGGCCGTTGGCACTATCCGTATTCGCATCACCGATGAGAGTGTCTGGCCCATTTCCACCAACTAATGTGTCATTTCCTGAATCGCCATGAATCAAATCAGTACCGTTCTCGCCGTTTATCGTATCGTTATCATCTCCTCCATTTATCTGATCGTTACCGTTGCCACCTTTCATAATATCGTTGCCATCCTCGCCATTGAGGATATCGTCTCCATCTTCTCCTCTGATCGTATCTGCCCCGCTGCCGCCAAAGATGATGTCATTCCCAACCGCGCCAACGAGCAGATCATTGCCTTCATTCCCAAATATAAAGTCATTACCTGTTTCTCCTCGCAACTCATCGTTCCCAAGTCCGCCGATAATGCAGTCACTGCCCCCATGTGCAAAAACCCTGTCATTCCCTTCAAAAGCAAAGATTACATCGTCCCCTCTCGTTCCTAAAATCCTGTCATTCCCAGCTGTACCGAAGATTGGGAATTTACCAGTCAGGTCAATATTTTCACACTCAGCTGGAATATCGATACCGATGCCAATGACTAGGTCAAAAGAAAGTTCTTGATTTTGAAATTCATTCCCTGCCCCTTCTTGAAAGCTGACAATGATCGAGTAGGTTTTGGTTTGTCCTGCGTTCTGATTGCTCAGGGGTATGCCGCTTTGGTTAAGGCTATCAATGAAAAATTGTTGCAAGGTGTTGGAGTAGAGCGTTGTCACGCCGTCTGTGATCTGAATATCCATGACTCCTGACAAAGCGTCTGTTTCGACAAGATTTGTGCCTTTGATTGCCACGGGCCGAATTGTTGGAGCGCCATTGGTGACAATGACATTTCGATCCTCCGAATCTCCCGGAGCCATATTAGTGACCGTAAATATCGCTCCGACATCACCCACCCCTATTCCCCAGTCCACAGTCAAATCCCCAACCGCGTAGGCAGTTTTGGGTTTTAGGAAATTGGCAATCACATTCGTCTGCGTCGCTAGTATTCCAACGATGATAAGTAAAGCTAGTATTTTAAAATATCTCATAATTTTCCTAAATATTAAGGTTGAACCCTAACTGCCTCAACAAGGTTCAACCTTGTAAGGTCATAGGCTATTTGTAACGCCGATCGTCGGCGTACTGTATATTTACCAATCTGTGTATCTACACCTGGGAGCCACATGGTCACCCTTAGGGTGGATTCATAGCTACACCTTCGGATATTTCTTCATTCTCGTCATTCTGGCTTGTCCAGAATCTCTAAAGATTCTTCGCCTTCGGCTCAGAATGACAACTCACAAACTGTTCGCTGTTCCCAGCGTAGGCGTGCTGTCAATCGACCAATCTAACGCACCGTCCGTGTCGTTCCCATTTGGGATCCGAGCAACTGATTGCGATGCAGAAGGCGATGCAGGAGGACTTGCAAAAATTGTTGTATTGCCTCCGAAGCTCATTGCGTCAATCTGAACATCAGATATATCACGGAGAATTGCTCGATCAGTTAGATTATTCAGTCCGTTACCAATTGTTGCTGCGTTTAGTTGAATTGTAATGGCCGAGCCTGGGACACTTACTGCGCTTGGACTTGCAATGATCACCGCATAGCCACCTGGTGGTATAGGCGGCGTTGCGGGTAGAATGTCAAAAGTTGAGTTATCGACGATATCCCATCCACTAACATCAATTGGAGAACCTGTCGGATTGAAAAGCTCAACCCATTCTACTGTTAGCGCTCCGCCTGGAAATACTTCGTTTATAATGATGCCCGAACTCGTTGCTATCGGTGGAGGTTCTTCGCCCTCTGTTGGAGTAGGAAATTCCGTTGCGGCGGTGAAGGTGTTGTCGTTTGAATTCGCTGTGTCGGTGAAGAACGCGCTGACGAAGCGGAAGGACAGAAATGTCAAGATTATCCCATAAATGGTAATCATGCTCAGGTATGATAGTTTTTTCATACTACCGATTGGCGCAGTCTCTCTGCAATTTTTCTCTCAATATGTTTATCGATTTCTTTTTTAATTCCCCAGATTTCGGAAAGGATGAAAAGCGCGGTCGGTAAAATAACAAACAAGCCAAATCCTTTTGGCGTTTTCAAATAATTGATGAAATAGCCGACATACTGAATATGAAAATACGCTCTGCCGATCACTTTGTCTGCTGAGACAGGGCCTGCATCTTTGTTTTTATTCGCGTCTCCTTTTGTGATATAGACCGTCTGTTCATTGAAAGCAAGATCGGTGACCCTGTGCGTCACTGTCTGGTCTGTTTTATCTTTGAAGGCTATGATATCTCCGGCGGCATAGGCTATCTGTGGCTGGACGTAGATGATGCTTCCAACCGGAAGTGTTGGCTCCATACTGCCGGAGACCACAACAAGAGATTGAATACCATTTATGATCGATGACTTAGAAGTGATAAGAGTAAAAATTATGATCGGAAGTAAGAGAAAGAGAATAACCTGTAAACTAACAGCACTAATTTGATGGATAGATTGGATTATTGCATGTTCTTTTATTTTATTTAGTTTATTTTTCATGTTTCTTATTAAGGTGAAACCTTCGCGAAGGTTTCACCTTCTAAAGTTAGATCGTTAATTTTCCACCTGTGCTGGTGGTGGAGTAGGCATCGTCCCACCACCAGCGAAAAAACTTTATTGACTCGCGTCTTGATTCATCGTCACATCAAGACTCATGTTGACTGAATCTCCTTGGTGTTGATCAACTGTCAAGGTTGGACTTAATCTACCTTCAATTCTCAAAATATGATCATTGGATTGTGTCCCAGAAAATAAAAGGTTATCAAAGTCATCAGCAACTTGAGTTTCTAAGTCATCAAGGTCCTTAATTCCGTTACCATTAATGTCTGTGATCGGAATTGTGACATCTGTTGTTCCATCCCCATCTGAATCCCATTCGAAGAGCGTTATTTCAATGACTGTATCCATTGCTGTACTACCGTCATTTCCTGGAGGTGTGACTGAGTCCGTAACAACATTAGCAAACTTCAACTCAATATGATTTGCTGGAACAGAGCCTGTATTTTTAATCAGCAAATCACCCGTAAACGTATCACCTGGTGCAGAGGCAAGTCCCCAAGTACCCGAAACATTTACTTCATTTGTTTCATTATCGTCTGAGAGCGCCATGACTAATGTTCCAGAGTTGAAAACGTTATCGGTACTTGATCCAGCATCGCTAAAGAATGCGAATGTAGCGCCTCCTGCCAATGCCAATGCAGTCACGATCGACATGGCGCTCATTGCAATTTTTCTATTTATCACACTTCTCACCTCCAATCTAACTTCTAACACTGTGTTTTACGCTCATGTTAGTCGTTGTTTGTTAGTAGTTGGTTGCTGTGCTCTTTTGAGCACCAAAAACCTCCTGGTTTCTCTCCAAACAGAAATCAGGAGGCATGCAAACAAGATAAATGCAAACCGGGCAGGTAGCACACATAAAAAACCCTTTTAAATTTTTTGCACTTCTCCGAAAGGAAATAATATTTTTCCTAGTTATTCGGGCAGGTGAATAACGTAAGAAATCTATGTATTGTTGAGTATTTTCCGTGACGATAGTACCATATGGCGAAGTTGTCCTGTCAATATGATCAAGAAGATCAAATGCTATACGAAATCAATCAATTTTGTATGTAAAAAAGCCTGCGAGGCTAAGGTTATTTAATGAGTTGGTCGCGGATATAATTTGCTGCTATATTAAAAACCCTTCATTGTGATCAGACAGTAGATGTATTACTATAGTAGTCAACTATGCTCCAAAAGGAACGCCGCTTCGATACCCTAACGACTTTTAAAGCAATTCACATTATAGTTATTGTAGGCTTTCTTGTTTTTGGTAACGCTTTATTTAATACGTTCATTTGGGATGATAAAATATATATCATTTATAATACACAGGTTCATGCCTTGAATTTTGTAACGCTTTTTGGAGAAAACTTATTTAATGCCGGAGGCACTTATAGACCTGTTTTAGCCACATATTTTTCTACGCTATATGTACTCTTTAAAGAGCTACCTTTTTTTTATCATTTTATTCAAATTACCATTCATATTGTTAATGCAGGATTATTCTTTTTATTTTTTAAGGAATTTTTTAATAAGAAAATCTCTCTTTTTCTTTCTCTTATTTTTCTTGTCCATCCCATGCAAGTAGAATCTGTTGCTTTTATTGCTGCATCAGGAAGTCCGGTTTCTTTTTTCTTTGGTATAAGTGCAATGCTTCTTAGTAAAAGACAGATTATTGATAAAAAAAGATTGTTGTTAATTTTTGCATTATTATTACTCTCTTTTTTATCAAAAGAAACAGGAATACAATTCTTATTAGTTATTTTGCTATATCGTTTGCTTTTTAGAAACACAAATAATCTTCCTTTTATTATTAATTCTGGCATAATTTTAGTTATTTATTCTCTCCTACGTCTTGGAGTAGGAAAAGTATTATATGCAAAAGCGACATTAGTCCCAATAGCAATGATGCCATTAATTGAACGTTTAATCAATATTCCAGCAATTATTTATTATTATCTTTCAACATTCTTTTTCCCATATACACTGGCTATCGACCAATTTTGGATAATAAAATCTGTTGATTCGTTTAATTTTTATTTCCCAACAGTAGTAATTTCTTTACTACTTATTATTTATGTTCTTTTTGGAAGATATCTATTAAGAATCAATAAAAAAATATTTTATATGTTCCTCTTTTTTGGAGCGTGGTTTGTCATAGGCATTTTTTTATATTTGCAAATTATTCCTTTAGATATGACTGTCTCAGATCGTTGGTTTTATTTCCCAATGGTAGGAATGTTAGGAATAATTGGTATTATTTTGCAACATTTTTTATTGAAAAAAAGATCATTAGAAGTATTAGGTTTTATTCTTGGAATAGTAATAATCACGATTTTTTCCTTACGCACCATCATAAGAAATATGGACTGGTCTAATCCAATAACACTGTATACTCACGATTCCCAAATAGAAAAAAACTACGATATTGAAAATAATTTAGGAGTTGAATATATGAATATTAAAAAGTATAAAGAAGCATTATATCATTACAAAAAATCTGTTGAGTTTTTTCCTTACGAGGTTAATCTTTATAACACAGGTGCGGTATACGAAGAGACAGGTGATTTGCTTAATGCAAAAAAATATTACTATTATGCAATAAATAATAAGCATACCTCTTCAATACAACGTAAACATAATATCATTATTTATGAAAGATTGGCTTTCGTGCTATTTAGTCTTCATGAATTTGAGGCAGCAAAAAAGGTAATTAACAGGGGACTCATTGATTACCCTAATTATGGAAAACTATGGATGTATTTAGCGGTTAGTGAGTATAAGCTACAAAATAAACTAAAAGCTCTTGAGATTGCAACAAAAGCATACCAAATGATTCCAAGCCCTGAGTCTCAATACGTTTTGACACAAATCTCTACTAATCAGGAGGTGAAACTTCAATAATGGGCCTATCACACACCAATATATTTATTGCTTTTTCTTAAAATGCATTTTTGCAAACAACCCAATGTGGTCTGACAAAAAATCATGCTTGCCGTTGCGAAAAAGAGCTTTCTTGGTAAATAAGTGATCAATTTTCGAAGCTTTGGCACTGTGTTTGAAGAGTTTGGTAAAAATATAGTCTATCCGTACCGCTTTATGGCCTTTTTTAATCATGTCCGCATGGACAGTCGGCGTATTGATATGGCCGAATAAGTCATGTACTTTTGCGGATGTAACAAATTGCTTATACAGCGTTGATTCCTTAGCGGTATTGAAATCGCCGACCAAAATAACTTCAAACCCGTTCTTATTCAAACCGTCAATAATCGATACGAGTTCAGAAAGCTGCTCCGCGAGACAGCGAACATACTTGTTTGACAGATTCCAGTTCATCCGCAGGTTCGGCGTCAAATGCACATTGAGAATATAAAACGGTTTATCGGTTACTTTGCAGATCAAAACACCCATCCGGGCAATTTTTCCGATAATTGTCGGGTGCAAATAGCTTCCTTTCTTTTTAAATCCCCGGAATACAGGCGCATCAAGTGGAAGTTTTGAGAAAACAATCAGTCCGCCAGAAGGGCCGAAAATAGATTTCTTATACACGCAGTACGGATACGTTGTACTCATAAATCGCCTCAAGAATCGCAAATGAAGATACGTATAGACCTCCTGCAAAGCGACAATATCCGCCGAAGACTTCTCAATCTCATAGGCAATTTTCAAAAATCGTTGGCGGAGGTTAAATGTTTTCTTGAATGTCCAAGGCACCAGTGTCGCCCCAAGCGTATTAAAACTGACAACAGATAATTTCATAGCTTAAGTATAGTTCATCCAAGCATGTTTGTCTAAATTGTAGAGTCATGTTATCATGAAAAAACCGATGAGCTGGTTTTCTTATGTAATCACCACCATCTTTCTCTCTATCCTCTTCGCGCTTCTCTTCTGGGTTTTTACACCATCACGGGATAAGGCAATTGCAGTGACATCTCCCCTGCCGGATTTCTTAACGCGGAAAACAAATAAGCAAGTAACGCTTCTTGATATCTGGGCTCCGATTATTGAAGCGATAGGCGGTAAGGATAGCGCAGCACAAATAACTGCGAGATCAGTGGTCATGTATGACCTCACAACAGAGAGAACGTTGTATGAAAAAAACGCTCAAGAGAAACTCCCAATGGCATCTTTAACAAAGATCATGACCGCAATCGTCGCTTTGGAAAACAAAAAGACTGATGACAAGTATAGAGTGGGAGAAAAACATCTTGTTGGGGAAAATACCATGGGGTTAGTAGCAAGTGAAGTGCTCAGTCAGGAAGAATTACTCTATGGACTGCTGTTGCGTTCAGGCAATGATGCTGCTGAGGTGCTTGCAAGTTTCTACCCAAGCGGTCGCAGCGGGTTTATAAAAGCAATGAATGATAAGGCAAAAGCCCTCGGGCTGACAGACACGCATTTTACCAACCCGTCCGGTCTGCAGGGCGATGGCAATCAATATACAACCGCACATGATTTACTGGTGATAACCAAGTATGCCGTTGATACCTTTCCCGAGTTTCTTACCATAACGTCAACTTTTGAAAAAATTATACCGGCGACAGCGACACACGGTGAATACTATCTGCAAAACGAAACAAATCTTATCTCGTCATACCCTGGTGTCAAGGGTATAAAAACAGGCTATACGCCCGAAGCAGGGCTCTGCCTTGTTACCTACCTTGAATTCGGCGGGCACAGGATCATAGGAGTGCTTTTGGGTTCTGAAAACAGGAGGCAGGAAATGAAAGAGATGCTTGACTACTCGCTCAAAAAACTCGGTGTCACGCCCCCAAATCACAGCTAATGTTTTGCGGGTGTCCTGCTTTTTACAAGTTCCAGCCAATAAAAAATCCCAATACCGTTAATAAGCAGTCCAGTAGCAAGACCGGGATAATACGCTCTAAAGTTAATTGCGCCGGTGATATGTTCAAGCTGGAAAATATAAAAGAGGCCAAAAATGAGCATAAAGAAAAAGGGCATGCGATTTCTTCGAATCATATAGATTGCGCCAAGAAATAACAGTATGACTAGGATCTCTATGACTACAAATTTATTCTGATTCGAGAGATCTAAAGAAGATGCGTATTGTACAGTTGTATTTGAGACATAGAGGGTGAAATATTCCTCGATCGTATGCGCGAGGAAGATAAAAAAAGTCAGATAAAAAAGAGTCTTAAGTTTTGAAGAAATTTTGGGCATGTTATAAAAGTATAAATAGAATTGCAGAGCTTGTCAAAATCTAGTCGACCTTTATCGAAAAATCCGAACTTCGTTTTCGCAAAGGTAGGCGGCGCGCCCCTTTTCGCGCCGCCTTCTATCCGCTCGGCCTTCGGCCTCGCTCTATGTATTTTTTGCAAAGACGAAGACAGAATGCGCGCGATTTTTTTATTTATAGTCCCGCTTGCAGCGGGACGGAAACCAAAAAACAATTTAATGTTTTCTTGCCCCGCCCTCCCGTGCGCGAAAACTTTTTACTCCCTTGTATTTTAACGAAAATTAATACACTTTTTTCAATTTAATTGGTGTTTATTTAACTGATACTAATGAGAGATTTACAATTCCTGAATTTTGTGTTGTGTTGATTTGCAGCTTACCTTCCCCTGAATAAGGTGTATTTGTTGGGGGCAAATTTTCTTTGAATAAACGAATTGTTGGTTTTGTACTTTTTAGAATCATAGAAAATTTAGCTTCAGCAGTTGGTTGAGCAGGTGCCAAAGTCATTCTTGTACTATTAGGAAGTAACTCAGCAGGTTCTGCATTAGTTTCAATACCATAACCCCAGATTCCTTCGTAGCCGGCTTCACGAAATGTTGCTAGTCCTTCTTCAGTATCGCCAACTAATTTTACAGATGGGTCAACAGGTATCCATTGTCCATCATTTGTCTTTATTTCTGTCCAAGCGTGTGCGGGTAAAGGTTGACCAACTTCAACTGATTTGAAAAGTTGTTCTCCTGTATCTATTCTTTTTACATTCTTTACCCCACCATAATCACTTACCATTAAAGTTCCTACTAATCCTGCTTTCTGGGCAAGCCATAAGTAAGCCACAGCTAAATGTCTACAAACACCGTGTCCTTTATCTATAAGTTCTGAAAGTGGAACGTTAGAAGCGCTAGCGTTGACCCCAGTATTTAATGTTATCCAAGAAGCCAGTTCTGGGTCGGATTTAGAAACAGTTTCTACAACATCATCATAAGCGTAATGAACGTTGCTTCTTAACAGATCAAGTACAGCTCTAGGTCGTTGAGTTTCCGGAACAGCTTTTAAGGCTTCAGCTTGGGAAGCCATTTCAGACATTCGTTCAGTTTCACCATCAATTAAAATGGTATTACTAGCGTAACTTTTTCCTTCTAATAAAGTTGTTGGGTGTTTTTGAACAACAACCGTAACTTCAGAACTTATTGGATTATCAGCATTAAGTTGAAGATTTCTATATATAATCGTAGTGCCAGATTTATCAAATGTTATTTCCGGTTTTCTAATTTTTTCACCCATTCCTTCATTTGAAATTACTGCATTTTCTATACCTGTATTATCCATATTGCATTCAGTAAATGTATTCTAATTTTAATATAACATAAAAGATTAGAAGAGTTTTAATCTATCAATGAATAACCCAGCAGCGAGCTACTAGGTAACATTGAATTATAGCAGAAAATAATATGATCGCGACCTGGAAGGTCGAGCAGCTTCGCACCTGGAAGGTCGAGCAGCTTCGCAGAAATGTTTGTGAATATAAATAAAACCAACATGACCAACACCGGGTGTTGAATAGCTTCCAACCTAAGGAATTTGAAAATGTCGGGGAGAGAGGACTTGAACCTCCGACCTCACGGTCCCACCTTTGTCGCTCGCTCTAGAGAATCTTAGCATTTCTTGTTTTTTCAGTCGGGGTGTCCCGACTCGTACG
>CAYWEP010000012.1:0-1895 GCA_964457405.1 uncultured Gammaproteobacteria bacterium | reverse complement strand
AACAAAACCGAATTATTGCAACACGAATATTAATTAAGCCAAGAATTGATATACTTAGGTCGTGGATAATAACGACCAGCCGAATGAATTAGATAATCAGCCGAAAGTACCAAACGACCCCTCTACAAGGCTTCCGGAGGTTACAAAAGGACAAATAAACACAATTTGCGGTAATCCAGATCTCGACATCAGTTACCTAGTCGGGGTGGCCCGACTCGAACGGGCGACCTCACGGTCCCAAACCGCGCATTCTACCAACTGAACTACACCCCGAAAAAACTTAGAAATGCTCGATCCCGCAAAGCGGGACTGAGCTACTCCCCGTTTCGTCAGTTCACAGCGAGTTCACTGCGAGCTGCTCCTCAGCGTAAACTATAACTTCTCGACGCGTTTCACTTGCTCGAAGAATAAAATATTCTGCTCTGCAGGTGTGCCGCGAGAGAGAGTCGAACTCTCACGTCCGTTAGAGCGGACAAAGGCTCTTAAGGCCCTCGTGTCTGCCATTCCACCACCGCGGCTAAAATGTATTGAAATTATACCATAGCGTAGGCTAATTAGGGTAAAATGAATCAGAGCAATACTTTGCAATTACATCCGTTTTTAGCTACAATCTGTAGCAGTACACGCGGGTGTAGTTCAATGGCAGAACACAACTTTTCCCCGCCTGCCGAAGTGCGGGATTAGTACAGCGGTAGTATGCCACCCTTCCAAGGTGGAGACGCCAGTTCGACTCTGGTATCCCGCTCAGCACGGCGGGCAGGCAAAGTTGACCTGCCTGCCGGCAGGCAGGTACGAGGGTCCGATTCCCTTCACCCGCTCCATAAGAATTTAATCGAAATCGTGGATTTTAGCTTCAAAAAATTGCTAAAGTTTGCTAAAATTTAATCCTATAACCCAATACCCTAACGGGGATCGAACTAGCTTTAAGTTTATTATTTATCTACGGGGGCAGAGTTTCTTTTATTTGAGCCTTTGTTCGAGTAATACCAGAGCTTTAAGCGTACTGGGATCAGTTATACGGCTTCTTGCATCTGGAATAGTTAACCAACTATTCTCAAAGAATTCTTTTGAGAGTAAATCTTGATTAAATCTTGCTGTATCTATTCTACTTGGTACAAAATACCAGACATCATAATGAGTCTTACATATTTGTTTTTGATTAGGCGGAATTTTTGTAACTGTGAGTAATAACGGTTTTTTTAAATCTTCTATCGGTATTTTTATTCCCCACTCTTCACTAATCTCTCTTTCTAGGGCTTCCGATAGACTTTCTCCTTTATCAATATGTCCACCATTAAAAAGCCATAACCCTGATTTTTTATGATGGCCAACGAATACACTATGTTTAAGAGCATCAAAAGCTGCAAAATATATACAAAAGTGCGTATATGGGTTTTCATCTCTAGTTAAATTACCCTCTAATATTCTTCGAAGGTATCTTTCTGTCACATCTGGATCGAATTCACCGGAGTCTATAGGATTTTCTAACTCTTTGTTTAGCTCTGTTGCCATGATGAAATTATATAATAAAAATTAACAGAAAGTTTGTGTTATATTTTTTTGCCGAATGATTCTTGTGACGAAAGCACCCAACTGTAAGGGAACGATTGTTGACACCAGATTTGGTGATTCATCTTGGCCATAAGGATCGCTTTATTTTATAGGTTTTCTACTTTGCTTCTTAGGCAAATAATTTTGTGAGGTGATTACTTTCCTGCCGGTTTCTTTCTCAAGGTTAGATCTAGC
Organism: uncultured Gammaproteobacteria bacterium; assembly: GCA_964457405.1. GTDB lineage: Bacteria > Patescibacteriota > Microgenomatia > Levybacterales > UBA12049 > CAYWEP01. The sequence continues at coordinate 149 of CAYWEP010000012.1, read as the reverse complement.
ATCCCCGGCAATTTTACCTCCACGCCTTGAGACTTGTTTATTTCTCTCAAATCCTTTGGGGCGTTCTGTTTTGGTAATTTCTGTAGTGGCAGCTTCACCAAGCTGGGAGAATAAAAGTTCCAAGTCACTCATATGGTCACGCAGATTTT
>CAYWEP010000011.1:15588-22294 GCA_964457405.1 uncultured Gammaproteobacteria bacterium | reverse complement strand
AGAAGGGGAACGAGACAGTATCTCGTATTGGTGTGTATAACGATGCATTCATCGGCAACCTCAGTGCTGGTGGCATTGAGGTGCGAAAGCTTAAGGTCACTGAAGAGTTTAACCTCCGAGGTCTTACTATTGATGCAAACGCGTTGGTCAAAGGCACGCTGAATGCGACAAATGTTACCGGCAATTTGATTGAGGGGATGGAAGAGGTGCGGGCACCGCGTGTTGTCACCCAAGAAGTTGTGACCAGCACGATTAAATCAGCCGGAACAACGATAGCCTTGCAGCTTACTGCAGATGGCAAGTTTGTCGTTACAGGGGAAGGAGGTCTTGAGGCTATACGCTTTGACAGTAAAGGGAACGCGTTTTTTGCCGGCACTCTTCAGGCAGATAAGATTAAAGCCAATCAGATTGAGGGCCTCGAGTTTCTCATCCGCGGAACTCTACAGAACTTTACGCTGAACAACGCAACTCCCTCAAGTGTCATCCTGAGCGCAAGCGAAGGATCACAAGATTCTTCACCTTCGGTTCAGAATGACAATAGTGACATCCTCAGCGCCAGTGACTCTGCACACGCGTCAAACGCGGCTTCGCAATCAGAGTTTGACAGGCTCATGGTTGAATCCTACGCGCTTCTGGCAGACACTGCCTCAGGCAGTGCTGCAGTAACTGCAGGCTTAACTGTTGAGCAGAATCTGACCATAGAGAAGGATCTTCGCGTCAAAGAAGACGGACTGTTTGAGGGAATGCTCAACGTTATCGATATGCTCACGACACGGCAGCTATTCGTCTCAGGGCTCGCGCAGTTCTTCAGCGAGGTTATCTTTAAAGATAAAGTCCAGTTTGCGGGCCCAGTGACCTTTAACAGCGACGCCGCAGGGTATGTCGTCGTGAAGAAAGGCCAGAAACAGGTTGACCTCGTCTTTACGAAAGAGTACGAACAGATCCCAGTCATCCAGGCACAGCTTATCGCAGAACCATTGACCAGTGAACAGTTTAAAGAAAAGGTAGCAGCAGGAGTCTGTGTACAAAAGAATGGAATCGATGCCTGCCAAGAAACACTCGATGAAGCGCTGATCAATGCAAACCTCCGCTTCGTTATTACGAAAAAGTCTGAAAAAGGCTTTACGATCCGTCTGCAAAAAGAAGCGACAGATGACCTTACCTTCTCGTGGACCGCACTCGGAATAAAGCCTGAGAGTAAAGATGCGAAAAGAGACTCTGAATTGGAGAGGAAGGCAAGCTTGTTATTGGAGCAACTATTATAAATTTCAAATTTCTATTGTGTGAATCATTAAAGAAAGGAGGTGAATATGGAAAACATCGATACATAGTATGAAGGTATTAAAAAAACTGATCAAAAACATACAAAGTATTCTTGTGCTACTGCGCATGTCCCACATCTAGTATTCCTGGTTCCGCAAAAGCATCAATTCATCCTCTGAATTGCAAAAAATATTTTGGTAGAGATTTTTTTGTGGCAGAACGATATATTGACGGGATTGTCTCTTTATACTACTGTTAAATCAGAGCCGTTTTTTACGGAATTTTTGCTATGTCTGCCGCACAATTCTTGTCTCATCTCGCGCAAGCAAAGAGATCATCCTTTTCTAAAGCTCCGAAAGAAGGTAGATTTCGGCTGAAGTTTTTCAATAAAAAGATAGGAGCAAGCATTATCATCCTCGCCGTTCTCGTCAGCATTCTCGCGCCGCTGTGGAATCAGCCTGTCGTGCCATCTGTGGGGACATTGCCGCCTGAATTTGATTACCATCAAGAAAAAGTAGGAGATGGTGCGTATATCCTCAAAGATCGCGAGCCGATCAAGCAGACGCTTTCCAAGGCAAAGCCGGTGAATACGAATTTGGTAGAGAATAAAAATGCGGTAAAACTGGCAAAGTCTCCTACAAGGTCTCACCTTGACAGCCTTGATCAAGGTGAGACCTTAAAAAAAGAAGTATATCGGTGGAGTGTGACACTGTCGTCAGGTACAGTTTTCGCGTTTGGACTTCAGGAGCCGGAAGGGATCCTGCCGGTGGTCAAGATAACCAATAAAGATGGATGGTTCGTGCGGTATTATCCTGCTGCTTCTGTCATTGCGAGCGAACAGAGTGAGCGCGGCAATCTCAATGGGATTGCTTCGTCGCAAGCTCCTCGCAATGACAATATCTTCATCTCACCACATGTGAAGGGTAACGTCATTGAGTGGGAAATTGCAGAAGGCATTATTGCCCGCTATACGATGCAGAGTGATCGGGTGAAGGCAGACTACATCATAGATAAAATTTCCAATTTCAAATGTCAAATTTCAAATGTTAAATGTGGATTGGACTTTGTTGTCGAATACAACGATAGCTACTCAGGTGATACTGGTGAAGGCCTCAAAGATGGGAAAGGCTACCTCTCGCATGAGTTGTTGCCAAATGGCGATATCGCCTGGCTGGCAGAGAACGGTACAGTAGTATTCACCTTCCCAGTACCGGTGGTACAGGAATCTCGTCATTCTGGGAAGAAAGAAGAGGAGTGGAATGGGACGTATGGTTTGAAAAAACTGAGCGCTGGCAGCTCGCTGCTCTCAATCGTATTACCCCAAAACCAGGTGGCGAATGCTACCTGGCCCCTCACCATTGATCCGGTGGTGATCGACAGTGCGACTACAGCTGTGGCAACTGCATATGGTAATGGTGCACATATTGTACGAGATGCCTGGGGTAATTTAATTGCGTTTTTCGATGGGGGGACGACGGATGATGCATACTACAAAAATTACAATAGCACTACATGGACAGATGCAGGAATCGACATGACTACCGGTACCGTCAGTATTGCTCTTGATTCTAATGGTGATATCCAGATTATAGTAGATGATTCGGGTATTTATTATGATTGGCGTGGTGTAACACGAAATAGTAATAATGCTATAACGGGTTTTACTTCTAAGGGTTTTTTAGCACTTAGCGGTACTAGCGGTATAGATAGGCCCACACTAATCATTGCAAACAAAGGCGAGGGGGTGGGGAAGGAAAAAATAGCGGTGTTGTATGCATCAAATTCGACATCAGGTTCAAAGCGGGGAGAGCTACGTTTTCTCCAGTGTGATGTGGCGGATAATTGTACGGTAGCTGCAAACTGGAAAAATGCTGATGAAAGTGAGAATGGGAGTGGCACATGTACTGATGGAACGGCAGGGATGCCGAATTCACCCACCTGTACCGGCGCAGCTGACCCGATTCGTCGTAATACAACTGCCCATACCACCCACCACGGCGTCATCGCCCAAATGCCCGGCCGGCCGAAACGAACACCAACAGGAGCTTTTAAGGATATCAATGGAACTCAAACGAATCTGACAAATGCCATTGATAATAATACCGGAACAACTTCTGACATCAGTAGCTTAGGCACCACCACTGATTATTTATATACTGGTGATACAATCAAATTCTCCAAAATTGTAGCTGATATCACTAATACAAACTCAAACGTGACATTCTTTCTTACAACCCAGTATTGCTCTGCTAATTCTGATACCGCTACCACCTGCGATACGTGGAGTACACTCGCTAATTTTCTCGACAAAACTTTGGTTACTGGTGATACTACTTTTGGTGAAGATGGATCTATTCTATTTGACGAACCAAGCAATTGGATAGAAAGTACTGAAGGTCCAAGTGGAGGCAGCAAAGGCTTCTGGACACGACTTAGCCCTGATACTGCATTCGATGCATCGGTATCGATTGCAGAAATCTACCTCAATGACCGCAATAGCAAGGCGCTGGTGGTAGTTGGGGGTCATGATGCGTCGGATGATTTGGATGCAGCCTATGTGGTTTGGGATGAAATCGCAGAAAATAAATGGGAGAATGATCCATCTAGTTCAAGTAACGCCTGGAGAGAATCGAGTACTGGAGTCATTGATTCGCTTGCGGCTAACTGGACGACATTTACCAATTTTCCACTCACTGTAGCTGTAGATTATAGCAACAATTATCTCTATGTAGCTTATGTTAAAGATCAAGCATCTGATATTTTGAAGGTTAAAAAAATTGCCAACAATGCAAGCGTTCCTTTTGCTCCCAGTTGGGGCGAGACGAGCTTCCCCACAGTCACAGAAGGCACAGATATCGTGCTCAGCCTGACTGCAGACCAAGGAGATATTTATCTTTTCTATGTCCTTGATCCAGGACTCACTGGCATTGTCTGGCGGAAATGCAGTCCGGGGCAAGGGGGAAATGGGGATATCTGCGACGTCGCAGCAGACTGGGGAGCGCAGAATGCGCTTGATAGTGGGAATACGCCAGACAACACGCATCCGAAGGCGGTGGTGACAAAGGCGTTTGGGGATACTATCGCAATTGACGCAATCTATACCAAAACCACGGGCCCGTCTGTCGAATACGAGCGGCATTATGTGGATATGGGGGATAGAACAGTCGTCGTCGCAGCATCAGCCGATGATGCATTTCATCGGGATTGTGTAAGTGGGACAGATGATCAGATTATTAACGCTAATGGTTCGGTTGGTCGTGCTGTCGCAAATGTCAATTGTGACGGTACCGTTGATTCTGAAACTCATTCTGGTTTTCGTTTTCCTAATATCACAATAGCGCAAGGAGCAGCGATTGCTTCTGCCTATATCGATTTTCGTATTACGTCGCGAACTGGTTCAACATCTGTAGATTTTACGATTTATGGTGAAGATGTCGATAATGCAGCAGAATTTTCCGCATTAACAGACTGTACTGATCCATGCGCAACAGCAGTTGGTGGTAGAACACGGACAACAAGTAGTACTGCCCAATCAATTAATTTTGTTACCAATACATACCGCATTGATGTGACGAATCTTGTTCAGGAAATAGTCTGTCGGGGCGCTGCCAATAGTCAGCCGTGCGTAGGAGATTTCAACGGATCAGGTACTTGGGCGTCAGGAAATGCTTTAGCAATTCTTATGATTTCAACAGAAGGAGGTGCTGTTAATAATTACGCTACAATTATTCATTTTGATGGTACGGGAACTGTTACGCTTGATCCGACGCTGCAGATTAATCTGGGTGAGACGAGGAAGAACTATTCGATGGGCTCGGCGACAAATATAGCAACAGGTTCTGCAAGTTTTGCGGATCTTGATCATCCGATGAACGCCACACAGAGCGCTGCAGTGAATGCGGATGATGACAGGTACGCTTCAGTCGCCGCGACCATGGATTATGCCTCAAGCAGTGCACAACCGACATTTCTTTTCAAATCGAACAACTCCAATAATAACAATACCTATAAATTCTCGGCAACAGCGAAAGTCAAGTCAACTGTCGCGCCATCTGCAAAGAAGATTTCTTTACAAGTGTACCGCGCAGGTAGCACGAACGACTGGGTGACTGTGGATGCGCGTACCAGTGAGGCAGCGGATACTGAAGTGACGCTCAATTCAGGAGAGATCAGTACCAACCTCTCAGAATACTACGATGATCCGGACGAATTTAACCTGGCTTGTTCATCGAGTTCTGCCAACTGCTGGACCTACTGGCGGGTATTTCAGGAGACGCCATTTGCAAGCGCATCTGCAGGGCAGGTGAATCACCCGTTTGTCGTTCTCTCAGTTGACCAGTTCAGCACAACATATTCGGCAGCCGGCGGGCCGACGAAAATTGTCTTTACCAACGACAGCCGTAATCTGCATCGAGGTGTCTGCAACGGCGATGCACAAGTCTTTACCATGCAGCTACAAGATGCTGAAAATACAGCGCAAAACCCGTCAGCAACCACTGTTGTTCGTGTGACATCTAACTCAACCGGTGAGACTATATACTCGGATAGCACGTGTAGCACTGTGGCGACCGATGGTGATTTTACCTACACAACCTCACAAAACACAAAGAGTGTGTATATGATTGACACCGGTGCTGCAGGCAGCTACACGCTCACTGGAACCCGTCAATCAGGCGATACCCTCACCACAGGAACGCAAGGCTATGGCCTTGACGCCCCAAGCGTTATCATCAGGGGAGGGACGACGATACGGGGAGGGACGACGATACAATGAGAATGTCAAATGACAAATATCCAATATCAAATATCCAATGAAGAGTTACGACATTCATGAAAGAATTTTTAATTTTGTTGTTGCTGTTATCCAGTTTTTGAATAAACTTCCGAAAACACAGACAAATCTTATTTTTATTGGACAGATCACCCGTTCAGTAACGTCAATGGGGGCAAATGATCAGGAAGCAGATGGCGCTTTGACTACAAAAGATTTTATTCACGGTTTTACCATTGTTCGAAAAGAAGGGAAAGAAACAGTGTATTGGTTGAGGATTATTGAGAAAACAAACAATCAAAGATTTTCCTTAGAAGCTGAGAGTTTGATTAAAGAGGGTGGTGAGATCGTTGCGATTGTCAGTACGATAATCAAGAATACGGCAAATAACAAACGTTCCAAATAATTTGACATTTGATATTTGACATTGGTATTTATTGGATATTTAAAAGACGTATGTTGTATTTTCTTTTCTTTCTCAGTGGGTTTTCAGCGCTCATCTATGAAATCACCTGGCTTCGAAAGCTCGAGCTGATTTTCGGTACGACAACGTATGCTGTGTCTACAGTACTTGCGGTTTTTTTTACCGGCCTGGCAATAGGAAGCTTTGGGCTGGGGAAGCTACGTAATTTCAAATTTTCTGGCGAAGCCAGATCTCGCATCGCGAGACAA
>CAYWEP010000011.1:7440-15488 GCA_964457405.1 uncultured Gammaproteobacteria bacterium | reverse complement strand
CTATTGGAAATCAGTATTGGCATCTATGCACTATTGACACCGTGGATATTTCAGGGGATTGAAGCGCTACAGATTGGTTTCTGGCAGATGCTTATGCCTTCCTACTCGGGATTTAGCCTGTTCACGTTTCTTCTTTCTTTTCTTGGTCTTCTTCTCCCAACAATCCTCATGGGTGGCACCTTCCCGGTGATCACCAAGGCTATGCATGTAGCTGACAGAGGAGGAGAAGAGTCAGGCGTTGCAGGGAAATTGTATGCAATCAATACGCTTGGCGCAGTACTGGGAACATTTCTGGCTGGATTTTTCCTGATAGCGAATTTGGGTGTGAACGAGACCATCTGGCTGGCAGGAGGGGTAAGTGTATTGATAGGGGTGGTAGCATTGCTGATTGTTCGAAAATTTCGAATTGAAAATTAATACATAATGAGTAAAGTACTTTTATTCGCTTTTTTCCTCTCCGGCTTTGCGGCAATAGCACTTGAGGTCCTCTGGACACGGCTTCTGACCCTCGTCATCGGTGGATCGACGTATGCGTTCACACTTGTTTTAGTGGCATTTCTATTGGGAATCGGCTTGGGCGCACTGCTTATCGCACCATTTGCGAGAAAAAGTAGAAAACCACTCCTGTGGTTTGCGGTTAGCCAAATAGCGCTTGGGCTTGCAATTGTCTTTCTCACCCCGCTTTTTTTTGATTTGCCAGTGTGGTTTTTGGATATCTATACATCGTTTGGGAAGGATTTTGGCAGTTTGCAGCTTGGCTTATTTTTTTTGGCACTTCTCGTGATGCTGGTGCCAACACTGCTCATGGGTGCAGCCTTTCCGCTTGCGCTTCGCGCGTACGCACGAAGCGTGATTGACACGGATCCAGAGCGGATGAGCGCCGATAAGCTTTCTCGTGACGGGGTGGGGATTGTCTATGCGGTGAATACGATTGGCGGAGTGTTTGGGTCACTATTTGCCGGGTTTCTCTTCATTCCTGTTTTTGGGCTTCATACGAGTATGTTGCTCGCAGCATTGCTGTATCTTTTGATTGGGTGTGGTTTGCTCCTTATTGTCGCGACGAGCAAAAAAATGGCGATTGCTGTGACAGCTGCGGTTTTGGGGGGGTTGGGGGTGGTAGGGGTGTTTGGGGGATTGGGGATACTGTCTGCTGAGAATACGCTTCTTACTGCCGGGTTTTATAAAGAGCCTGAAGCATACTTTAATGCCTCAAAAGAGGATCTGCTGAGGAGAATACAGAAAAGCAAGCGCTTGTATGAGAAGGAGGGAGTATCTGCTCATGTCGCAGTAACAGAAGATACCGATGGAGTGTTGTCATTGAAAATCAACGGAAAGGCTGATGCATCAAGCGGTTCTGATATGGAGAACCAACTGCTCGCAGGTCACCTGCCTATGCTTTTGCATTCTCATCCAAAAGATGCCCTGGTTGTCGGGCTAGGTTCAGGAATTACCTTGGGTGCAATTCTATCCTATCCTGTTCAGACTGTTGATGCGATTGAGATTGAAGAGAGCGTTGTTGAGGCTGCAAGGTTTTTTGCAAACTACAACAACCATGCGCTTTCAGACAAACGAACCCGTATTATCGTTGCTGACGGCAGAAATTTCCTATCATCTGCACAGAAGAAATACGACGTTATATCATCTGAACCGTCAAATGCCTGGCTTTCAGGCTCAGCCAAGCTGTTTACCAAAGAGTATTTTCAGCTCCTGCAAAGCAGGATAAAGAAAGATGGCGTGGTTGTTCATTGGCTCGATCTTTACGCACTTGATATCGACGGCGCCAAACGAGTGATTGCAGCCTACAGGGAGGTTTTTCCAGAGGTCTTGGTCTTTGGTATCCCATCATCAAATGATGTGCTTCTAATCGGTGCCAATACGCCACTCAGGTTTGATACCGCAAGGCTTCAAAAGCGCTTGGCAAATGCCCGTATCAAGCAAAACCTCGCAAAAATAGACATACAAGATTCTTTTGAGGTCTTCGCATATTTTCTGCTTGATGATAGCGCGGTTTTAAAACTGGTTGGGAAAACGCGAGCAAATACAGACAATCACCCCTCAGTTGAATTCTCTGCGCCGAAAAATCTCTATGCACCACAACGGACTAACCCCTGGCGGGTACTTTATGCACGTATGACACCGTTTCCTGATGGGATTTCTCTCCGCCAGCTGGCGGATCGAAATGACAAGAGAGAAAACGAATTACGAAAAGCTGAAGCGTTTCGGAAGGCTCGTTTGTTAACCCACATAGCACTCACGGAAAAAAATATTGGCGAGGGTATAAAGCAGGGAGAAAAAGCATTGACACTTGATCCTGACAATCCATATCTGGCAGAAACCGTTGCGAGACTGTATTTTGAACAGGGAGTGAGCCTTTTTCATCAAGAGAAGTATGTTGAAGCAGTAACCTCATTTGAACGATCGTTGGAGCTTAGGAATACCGCTGAGGCGCAGTATAATCTCGCCATAACCTATGATGCATTGGAGAATACCCAGAAAGCACTGGAGCACGCAGAGGCAGCGGTTGCAAAAGACAGCACATTTGAAACAGGGCTGGTGGAGCTTGGCGAATTACAAGCAAAGCAGGGTGATCTCAATAACGCGATTGGGACATTTGAAAAAGTAGTAACGCTTAATCCCAAAAATACCGATGCACTCTTGCAGCTTGGCAATCTCTATCTTTTACGATCTGATTTTGGCAAGGCAGAAGCGTATCTCAGAAAAACCTTAGAACTTGATCCAAATAGAGAAGAAGCAGCAGAACTGTTAAGGAAAATACCCTAGGCCCTTTTGGCAGTAGCGGACAAAAACCGGCCGAAATTTCATGCACTCACGTATCTGCTCTTGTGGTGAAGGAAAGAGAATCGCAATACTTCGCCCAACCTCTTCTGCGCACGCTTCTCTCTCCTCAAAAGGAAGACGAAAACAATCCTCTACTTTCTGCGTAATAAGCTCGCTACTACTTATTACCTGAGCAGTCAAAGTACTGTTGAGTACGCGCATTTTATAAAAGAAAAATATAAGATACCCTGTTAGCGTCATCTCAAGGACAAAAATTCCCAGAAGAATGCCGGGATGGACGCGTCGTTTATACCATTTTGTTGACTGGGCAGTCGTCATAGCTAGGGCTTTTAGCGCCAGGAAAAGGTCTGTGAACCAACGCGATTGCCGACGAGGTATACTTCAATCGTATACGAACTGTCTTTTCTACCTTTGAGAATCAGACTCCCTTCATAATTGCCATTACTATTTTTCTGCACACCCCGATCAGTGAAATTGTGACTGTCAATGGTATTGCCGTTACTGTCTTTTATCGTAACGCGCAGTTCCTCAGGTGTCTGAATGGGGAGGATCTGTGAACCGTCTGCATAGACCATGGCGAATTCGTAATCAACGTTCGCATCACGCGTCTCTGCTTGGGGTTTGATAAATGTTGTTTTGACAATCGGTGTCGAGATGCCATAGAGAGAAAAATGGGTAAGGTCAACTTGTATTTTATTTTGCGCCGCGAAATTTTTGGTTGCTTGGGCGCTCCAGGTAGCTGTCTGTGAATCCCAGAGCCAGGCTTTAAATTGTCGCTCATCCGCAGCGCCAATTTCCGCATCGGTATAAAAGATATCCGTCGTCGCAGGGCTTGCGAAGGTTAAGCCATGCGGCCGGTAGGTAAAGGCGCGGGGGATGGTTACTTGCGTTGGGTCAACATTCTCAGGAACCGGCCCAATCTGCAAACCTATTTCCGTATTGGAAGATAATGCACCTGATGGGATAGTCAGCTTCGCATAGGTGGTGCCGCCTGGGTTGGCTGTTATCGTTCCTCCCGAAGCGCCAATGGTTTGAATAGTCCCTTCAGCCACGCGATACATCAGCTCCCAGCGACCATTCGTCGGATTTTTCTCAGCCCAGGAGAAGTGCTGGTTGTCCCATTTATCAGGATACACAAAGGGCGAATCAGCATCATTATTATCAAGATCAACATCTCTCGCCGGTCCCCAGACGCCTGAGACGAAGGATCGGTACTTCAGATCAATCAATCCATCCACTGCATCTTTCTCACCCCACCCGACATGTGCCCGTTCTTTACTATCTGTTGTTACACCCATGATCGGCAAACCCACGAAGGACCGCTGGCCGAGGTTGGTGAGTACGGTTGCTGTTTGCCAGACGCCACTTACTGTCCAACGAACATTGATGCTGGTGTCAAAAATCTGATACCATGCGACAAAGACTTCGCCACCTGGCGTGACACCCAAGCGAATACTTTCTATATTCCCAGATGTACTTACCTGAAAGGGCGTTGACCATACCCCCGCTGATAATTTGCGGTAGAAAACGCCCTGACTGAAGGACCAGTAGATTAAGTGGATGTTGCCAGCAGTATCTTGGCGTACATCGGCCCACTGTGAATCGATGATGTTCTGATCTGACGCATTTTTAGAAACAAGTTCAGGCGTTGACCAAGAGCCTGAAACTTTTTTCGTCCAGTAGATAGAATCCTTGTAACCATCAGTATTGGCAGTGTAGAAGACATTGGGTTCACCACTACTATTCACTGCAATTTTTGAGAAGAATGCGACAAGTGTGCCTGTGGGACGGGCCAGTGTTTCGATAGCAGACCATGTGCCGGTTGCGCTTCTTGTTTTGTACACAACACTTGAAAGAGAATCGCCTGCATACGTCTCATCATCCCAGACAACATGGACAGTATTGCTGCTATCAACAGCGATGCCCGGAATTTCAGCAAAGCCAGTATTGTCAGAAATCTTCAAAGGCGTTGACCAGGTATCGCCGTTCCAGCGGGAGTAAAAGATCCCCGGATTGGCATACCCTGCCCAGATGGTATTTGGTACAACGTCCATCCACGTAACGTGTAAATAGCCATTGTTGTCAGCAACAATTTGCGGGAAGACGACATCAGTTGATGAATTTGAGATTTTCGTAACATTTGAGAGGGCGCTTACTTTCTGGATAGGGGAGAAAAGCACAAAGCATGCGAAAACCAATACGAAAACGGGCAGCAACTTTCTCATGACATGTACTACAACTACTACCATTTATATCACATAGTATGATAGATTATTGTTATTGTCAAGGACACAAAGCCTACCTTGACTCGGTTTCAAAGAATCCTCTATACCACTACGCAATCATTTTGCAAAAATTTGGTATATACCTACCGTAGTTTTACCCCTTCGCCCTATAGGGCTTCGGAGGTACAAGTCAAATATTGCCTTGCCCTTCCGTAGCTTTAGCGAAGGAGGGCTCCGTTAGGCATTATACTTATTTGCATTTTGAAAGCAGAGGGGTATATGATGAAAAGAGCTATGGCAGCAAAGAAGAAAAGGCGTGTAGTAAAAAAAACAGAAGAGAAATTAGAGCAGCCGATTGTTGTTGCAGCAGAAGAAGTGACAGTTAAAGACATGACGGGTGAACACTTCAGATTGACAAAGCTTACGTTTATTCTACCGGTTGTGGTTTTGTTTATCGTAGTCCTGGCTGGGGGAGGATATTACCTCTACACAGTAAAACAGAAGACAACTACGCCAGCAAATGAGGCGCAAACGCTCGTTGAGCAAATAGGAAAGCTCCTTGAGCTGCCGAAAGGTGAATCGCCAACTGTTGCAACAGTGACAGACGTGAATAAGCTACAAAATCAGCAGTTTTTTACACGTGCACAAAACGGTGATAAAGTCCTTATCTACCAGCAAGCAAAGAGAGCTATTCTCTATAGACCAACGTCAGGAAAAATCATTGAAGTTGGGCCGGTGGCACTGAGTACCACCGCCACCCCTGCGCCAAAAGTCGCAGGTGCCGCGTCAAACGCGGCTTCGCCAGGTACTATCCAGAACCTGGCTTCGCTCACGCCAACTGCATCGCCAAGCCCAAGCATTGCGCAACCTCTCAAAATCGCGCTGGTCAATGGTACAAAGACGAATGGCTTAACTAGACAAGCAGAAAAAGACCTTACGGACAAAGGAGTCCTCATAGAGGTTGTCTCAAGGGGAAACGCCAGGAAAGATTATGCAGAAACGATTATTATTGTTTTGAGCGGAACATCAGAGCAGGGTAAAGCAGTCGCACAAGCACTCAGCGCTACGGTGGCCTCTCTCCCTGAAGGCGAAGAGGAGCCAGACGCAGATATTCTCGTCATACTCGGCAAAGACTACGCAGACAAATAATTTCAAATTTCAAATATCAAATTTCAAATATCCAATTTCCAATATATTTGAAATTAGAAATTCGAAATTGGTACTTATTTGAAATTCTCTTTATGAGCGATTTTCAGTTCCTCAAAAATCCTGTCTTCCATAATTGGGTAATCTTGGCGCCGAGGCGGGCAAAGCGACCCGATGTAGCCGATGGTACAGAGCCTGTCTGCCCTTTCTGTCCGGGGAGGGAGGGGGACGAGGAGGAAGTATATAGAGTACCTGTCATCTCGAACGCAAGTGAGAGATCCCCTGGGGATTTCTCGGCTTCACCTCGAAATGACAATAGAGCGGATTGGCAGGTTCGCGTCCTCAACAACCGCTTTCCCTTCGCTCCAATCCACGAAGTCATTATTCATTCTCCAGACCACCATGCCAACTTCGGCGAGCTTCCCGTCTCCCACGTCGACCTCATCCTTAAAGTATATCGGACCAGATACAAAGCACATCAAAAAAAGGGCGAGGTATATATTTTTCACAACAGAGGCGAAATGGCGGGTGAGAGCCTGCCGCACCCGCATACGCAGCTTGCAGTTGTGCCGTTTGACGTAAAGATGGATATTCCGCGTCTTGACCCATTCGCATCAGTTGGCTTTGCTCCTATTCCGCAAACACGAGAAGATATGCAGTTCCGCGGAGTCCTGCGAAGCAAAGGATCTCGCTCCGCTGAGACGATATCTGGCTCCGCCAGACAAAAAGGAGAAACACAATCGCCAATGGTCGAGACTGAGCACTTGTATCTTTTCTGCCCCAAAACCTCCCAGTGGCCCGATGAGGTGTGGGTAGCGCCAAAAAACAGGGGACGGGCATTCGGAGAGATCACGGATGATGAAATAAACGATCTTGCTGGTACGCTCAACCAGCTTATCCGTATTTTTGACCTTCGCCACGGCCACGAATTTCCCTATAACTTCTACATCTATCCAGGCGGGGACTGGTATCTGCGTCTGATCCCGCGTCTTAAGCGCCTTGGCGGCTTTGAAATAGGCACAGGCATCTTTGTGAATACCCAAGACCCGGAGGATACGCTCTTTTTTATCAAAGAGCATTTTGCCCATCCTGATGAGGAGAAGATCAGGATTCAACACCAGGCTGAGTACCACCGGTCAGTATGACAATGATTTCCACCGATAGAAAACGGATTTCCACGGATCTTTTATATGCAGATCTGACTTATCGTGTAAGGGGAGCGATCTTCAATGTCTACAATGAACTTGGTTTTGGGCATAAAGAGCAAGTTTATCAAAAAGCATTAGGAAAAGAACTGCATTCTATAAACCTGCCCCATAAACAAGAAGTAGATTTAGCAGTCAAGTATAAAGACGAGGTTGTTGGAAAGTATCGGCCTGATTTTGTTATAGATCAGAAGATTATTATTGAGATAAAAGCATTAGACTATATGCCAAGCTCTTTTGAGGATCAGTTACTGCATTATCTTAAAACAACTGGGTTTAAGCTTGGATTACTGGTGAACTTTGGTACACCAAAACTCTATATTAGAAGATTGATTTGGACAAATAATCCGCGAAGATCAGTCCGCAATCAGTGAAAATCTTACATTTCGCTCTTTTGTTGCATCCCAAGGAGCCAGAGGACCGCTTCTTTTTTATATCGTCTGTCTCCCCGCGAATTGATGCGGATTGCGGGCAGTTTACCCCTTTTGCCCCACCGCTTTATCGTGAGGGGAGAGACGCGAAGGACTTGAGCAACCTCTCGAACAGTTAATAGATCAGGTAGATTGTGGATTGATATATTTTGTTCAGCCATAGGCTCAGGAGTGATTTTTTAAGGGTCAATCTAGTTACATTGAACATCAATATAACTAGTATCTACTAACAAAGTAACAAA
>CAYWEP010000011.1:0-7340 GCA_964457405.1 uncultured Gammaproteobacteria bacterium | reverse complement strand
TTAATCCACTTTTCTTTTAAACGAGTTAGCTTCTTGCCAACCACATGGTATCGCTCAATAAGCTCATCTGCCTTTTCGGGTTTGATATATCCTTTCGCCTTTGCAAACGCAACATGATTGATCATTTCGTTTGCCTCACCGATCGCATCTCTTAAGAATTTCTTGAAGAATGCTATTGTTTCACGTTTGGCATAGCCTTCAGCTATCAAGGCTGGAATTGCTCGAGAGGCACGTTTTGACTGATCTGTTAGAAGAAACTCCTCATTTCTTGGAAATGTTTTTAATAATTCATCAACATCCAGCGAGAGCTGGAATGATTCCTTGTACACATCCAAATCAAGAAAGCTTCTTATCACGGATCTATTATCACACTTCCCACTTCAAATCTCCAGCTTCGCACATCAAACTTCTCACATCAATTCTGAGTTTTCTGAAATTGCCTATTTTGTCGCGGCAGATTTGGGAGGTGTGGATTTTGGCGCGGGTTTGTTGGCAACGATGCCAAGATAGATTTTTACTTCATTGTTGATCGCTTTGAGAATCGCATTATTGATGGTAATTTTCTGCGTCTTCCCATCGGGGAGACGGATACTGATAAAATCCTTGATGATTGAGATAAAATTTGCATGCTCAGGCAGGATGTCAAAGAGTCCTGACTCATTCACCGATGAGACCGAGAGGGCAGGTCCATCAAACAACAATTTCTCCCGGCTTCGGATGAAGAGATGGAGAGAAGTTTTGGGAACGGATTGAGTAGCCATAGGATAAATCAAAAATCAAAGATAAAAGATCAAAGCCTAGCTTAAAAATAAAAGCTTTGCGTTTTACGCTTGGTTTTGCACTTTGCTCTTTGCGCTTTGCATTGGTTGTGCTAGCTCCTTCAGGGATCCTATGTACATGAATTTTTCCTCAGACACGTTGTCATACTTTCCTGAAATGATTGCGAGGACGTCTGCTATGGTATCTTTGAGCCCGACATACGATCCCTTCCGTCCTGTCTGGTTCTCGGCGACAAAGAAACTCTGCGTCATAAAATTTCGAAGTTTTTTGGCTCTGGTAAATGTCATATGGTCCTCTGTCGACAGCTCTGATTCACCGACGAGGGAGACAATCCGCTCGAGCGAGATGCCTTTTTTCAAAAGCGATGCTGCCTGCAGGGAAACGACCGCGTGTTCTTTGCCTGCTACTTGGGGGTTGAGCGCTGCGGAGTTTGAGGCAAGAAGATCGATCGCCGGCAGTCTGCCTTCCTGGTAGACGGTTCGTGAGAGGACGAGGAAGGAGTCAAGGTAGGGGAAAACAGACTGCACGCCCTGATCCAAAAGATCATCATTTGGAATATAGACTGTTTCAAGCGTTGTCAGGTCATGTTCCGTGGTTGAAACCAGCCGCTCGTGAAGGGAGGCCATTTCTGAGTCAAGCGTTGCTTGATACCCGTCTTCTGAGGGAATTGTATTCATAAGCAGTGATAATTCATTGCCTGCTTGGGCAAAACGGAAGGCATTGTCCATGAAAAAAAGCACGTCTTTTTGGGATGAATCGCGGAAATACTCGGCAACACTCACTGCGGCGTAGGATGTTAAAAACCTGACTCCCGGATTATCTCCCATGGTGCCGAAGATGATGGAGATATTCGGCAGGACTTTACTTATTCCTAATGCTTCAACCAGTTCCTGCCCTTCACGGACGCGCTCGCCGATACCTGCAAAGACTGAGACACTTTCCCCCTCAACTCTTACGAGATTGTGGATAATCTCAGTCAGAAGCAATGTTTTCCCTACTCCCGCACCGCCGAAGAGGCCAATTTTTCCTCCCTTTATGATAGGGCAGAAAAGGTCAAGTGCCTTGATCCCTGTCTCAAGAATCGTCGCTTTGGTCGGAATATTGCTATAGTGCGGCGGCTCATGGTAGATGGGGAGGGTTTTGACATTGGTAAGCTCACCCAATCCATCCTGGACATTCCCGAAGATGTCAATAACCCGACCCAACACAGCGTCTCCTACGGGAATTTGTAAGGGCTGGTGGGTATTCATCACGCCCTCATTTCTTGAGATTGCGCGTGAGGAGGAAAGGAGGATGCAGAAATACAAAGAAGGACCCGAGGAGCTATGCACCTCCATCTTGATACTCGGGTCAGTTGCCAAAACCAAGACGTCATGCAACGCGGGTTTTTCTGTCTGAAAACGTACCTCAAGGATCTGTCCGTACACGGCCACGATTCTTCCGACAGGCTCTACTGGTGAAACTAGCTTGTCCATAATGCAATTCCGGAAAGCGTATCCATTTGTTTTCTATTGCCCTTTCTGTGCTTGAGAATCCGCATATTGATTGCGGCTTTTTTTTGCTGTTCCTGTATGTTTTGTGTTGCCATATCAAGCGAATACAGTCTGGCTGCGAATTTCGCGAGCTGCGATTCATACAGTGTCTGCTCAAAAAGAGAAGCAAAAAGCTCAGACTGGAAAAACGTAATAATATGCTCAAGCGACGGTTCGAAAAGGTATTTTATCGCGGGTTTGCCTGTATCTCCAGTCAAACGTTCATTGCCGTAGAGGTTGTACATCACCGGATCCTGCTTGGCAACAGTATTGAATTCACCGAAAAAGATAAAGACTTTCTCATAGGAGACGAGTTGTTCTATGAGCTTTCGAAGCGCGGTTGCGTCAACTGAGCTATCTGAAAAATCAACAGAGGTAACATGTTTGCCCGGAAAATCCTGCTCGAAGAGGACTTTGCCGAGTCTTCCGACGATGACGATATCGCTCGTCTGATTTTGTATGTGCTTTTTAAATAGATCATAGGTTCGGCGTATGATATCGCCGTATAATCCGACGTTTGCTGAGAGCAAAACACAGACTGTCTTTCCGTTTCTCGGCATGAGGTTTAACTGTGCAATATTTTTCACTTTGTGTTTTCGCATCAGCTCTGAAAGCTCGGTGCGATATGCTGCAAGAAGCTCCTGAAAAATCCCCTGTATGCCGGCATTGAAATCCCTGTTTTGTAATACTGCTGCCCGGATTTTTCGCATGCGGATAGCTGCAATCTCCTCGTAGGTTTGCACGAGTATTTTTATATTCCCCAATCCTTCAATTTCCGATCTGGCTTGATTTATTGTCATAGGCTGTTTTCATCTTCTCCAAATACTCAGGTGCCTTGGTCCTAATCGTCTGCAAAAATCCGTTAAATGACGTTGCCGCATTGACCATATCATCAATCCGCTT
Organism: uncultured Gammaproteobacteria bacterium; assembly: GCA_964457405.1. Taxonomy (GTDB): domain Bacteria; phylum Patescibacteriota; class Microgenomatia; order Levybacterales; family UBA12049; genus CAYWEP01. Next base: position 4,125 of record CAYWEP010000011.1, on the reverse strand, counting down.
TTTCACCGCGGCATCTGATCTGTAGCTCGTCACGATTTTGGCAAGATCAACAATCATCGCTTCATTTGTTGCTGTCTCCCATAGCCCAGACCAGATCAGGCAGAATAGATAAATTTGCAGGGTTGTCGGGAAGAGGCGTAACTCCGTCTGGTCAAAAAACGCGTAGATTTTTTCACCTGTTTCCAGTGTATGCTTGACCGAGGCTGTGGCTTCGGCGCCGAAATGGGAGAAGCTTTGCATTTTGTCAAAAAGGCTCAGAAAGCTAATAAGCTCTCGGTTAATTTGCCGCTGCACATCAGTCTGTGTCTGTGTGCCGACACGGGTAACGGATAAGAAAGGATTAATCGCCGGCCGTCTCCCTTGGGCAAACAGGTCATTGTCAAAAAAAATGTGTCCATCAGTCATAGACATAAGATTTGTCTGGATATAGCCTGTGAGGTCGCCTGATTGGGTCTCGGCGACAGCAAGACAGGTAATTGACGTCTCCCTTTCTTTATCCAACATAAAATTTCCCGCCCGCTCGAGTAGCCTGGCGTGCGTGTAGAAGATATCGCCAGGGTAGGAGTTGCGTCCGGGGAACTTTTTGCCAAGGAGGGAAATTTCTCGGTAGAACTTGGCATGGGTGAATAAATCATCAAGGACGATTAAGACATCCTGTCCCTGGTCGCGAAAGTATTCAGCAATCGTCATCGCGGCGTAGGGAGCAAGGTAGATAATCCCCGCCGGATCCTCAAGGCTTGAGGCGACGATGATCGTACTCTTCATCACGGTATGCTTGACGAGATAATCCTCCACTTTTTTAATATCGATTTTTTTCTTGCCGATCGCAGCATAGATACAGACAGCATTCTTTTGTGCCTGACTGACAATAGATTGCAGAAGAAAGTTTGTTTTACCTGTCTTCCGATCGCCGACCACGAGCTCTCTTTGTCCGCGGCCTAAAGGGATCAACAGGTCAACAAGTGAGAGCCCTGTCTCGAAGGGTTTTTGGATGCGTTTTCTGGAACTGATGCCTAATGGCTTCACGTCAATGGCGCGCGTGGCTTTTGGTTTTTGTATGGGTCGTGACTGGTCAAGAGAGAAGCCCAGAGGATCAATCGTCTGGCCCAATAACTCCCTGCCCACAGGAATCTCAAGGAGGGCATTCGTCCTGGCAGCACGGGTCCCGACGCGGATCGTGTCTTTGCTAAAAAGCATAATCTCGACAAATTCAGGCTGAAGAGAAATGATCTGGCCTGCCTGTCCTGTTTCGAAGATCACCAATTCTTGGTTTCTCGCGCTTGGCAACCCAGCCACATGGACAATGCCCTGGAGCACCTGCTCAACATAGCCAACCTCCTGGGTTTTTTCTAAGTGACTGATAAAATTCTGCATAGTCGAAAATGGTTTGACTAAGTATCTTAAGTTACCTAAGTACCCTAGGTTACTTATAGAAAAAACTTTTATTCTATCAACGGGAAAATCTTACTTCTCTGCTGTTCAAAAACATCGGCAATGCGTTTTTTCAAGGTAAAATTCTTATACACTCCTTGGAAGGATATAATTGCGCCGCCCATAATCGATGGGTCATAGGAGAGGTCAAGGAGAATATACTGTCCCAACCCGGCCAGCACACGCGCTGAGAAGAGTGAGACCATATGGCTGTCCGGCTTAAAGGCGAGGGTCAACTTCAGTACCTTTACTGTCTCTATGCTGGATTTTAGGCCAAGCAAAAATTCTTTTGTTTGTTTTTGGTCTTCCCAGGATATGCCATTTCTCTTAAACGATTGGGTGAGTGATGTTGCGAGGTCATGGCTCACATATTTTGCTATGATTTCCTCCGGTGTACCAGCCTCAATCCTATACAAATGAGTTACTAATATATCAATCTCGTGCAACATATGTTGCGCCTCAAGCGTTGTCTTTATAAGCGAGAGGAGATCGGAATAGTTGTAAGCGTTATTTAACATAAGTTACTTAAGTTACCTAGGTCACTTAGGTGACTTTTGAGTTTGATTCTCCGTCTGATTCTCAAGTTGCAGGGTCACCGCTAACTCGCTTTTTGCCTCACTGAGCGCATCCATGACCAACTTCTGTTGATCCTCAAGGCTTATGGATTTGCCGATGATTTCAAGCGTGACAGTCTGTAAAACCTGATAGATCGTATCATCAATTTTTTTCATTCGTGCCGCTTTATATTTTGCCAGTTCCCTGCGAATCGCCACATACTCCTGATCGATCCGTTCTTGCAGATCTTTTTGCCTACCGACTGTATCTTTTTCAAGCATAGACTTAAACTGGTCAATTTCCGAAATAGCTTGTTTTTCAATATCTTTTGCCATATTTTGTAATAGATTGATGTGCTCTTCGCGAAGCTTTTGCAGCATTGCTTCATAGGTTTTACTGATATCCTCAGACGATTTGCCGAACCGCTCTGATTCCTCAACGGCGAGTTTTTCAAGTTTGCTCGCGAGGACTTTCTTGCTTTCCTCATCTATCTCCGCAGAAGAGGAAATGATTTGTTGCGCTTTTGCATTGGCGTCTTGAATAATTCTTATCGCCCGTTGCCTTGCCTCATCCAGGAGAGCGCTCGTTTTCTCCTGCATTTGGGCATTCAGTGCATCTCGTTCCTTCTCAGCCTCGGCAAGACGCCTCACGGTCTTGGCATAAGAAAATCCCACTGCGAGTAGCACAACCGCAAGCAGGGTATTGGTAGCGAGAATTGAGATTAAGAGAATTTGGTTTGTATCCATATAATCTGTTTTTGATGTGAGAAATGGGATGTGGGATGCTAGATTATCGATGTGTGATGTGGGAACACATACGCTCTCACTTCTCACATCATTGTCTAGTCTCTCACTTCAAACTTCTCACTTCTTCTTATCTTCATAGTGACAAGATAAAGTACGCGACTGCAATCCCAAGCGCCATGATGGCAAATGTCAATCCTACGTTAAAGACGATACTGACCATAATCTGCCGTCCAGCAAGCGGATTTCTGCCGATTGCCTCAACGCCCCGACTCGCAACCCGTCCGAAAAACCAGATCCCAAGGGCCAAAGACAAAAGACCCGCCAGTCCTGCGATCGTATAACGAAACGCATTGACAGGCGAGAGGAAGGGCGTCGCAAGGGCGACATTGAAATTCTCAAGTAAATTACTACGCAATGCAACCGTCTCAGAACTAAATCCCGGGTGGAGCGAGACGAGTATCTTGCCGATTTTCTTTTGATCTGTATCAGAATATGCTTCAATAGCTGTTCCCAGTACATAGCCGTTTATTGTTGCTTTCTGTCCTGCCCCTTTTGTCTTTGATGAGGTGATAAGATCCCCTTCTTTTATCGGGCCATTGACGGTTGTGACATTCACATAGGCTTTGCCGTTGGCTAAAACATAGTGAGAATTTTCATCGGCCTGATCTTCAAGGGTCACCGCCGGTTTGTCGGTCAAAACGCCGTATATCATAGGATCATACGGTATAGTAGTAGGTACATAGCCTGATTTTGTATAGCTTATTATATCTCCGTCCTTGGCAGAGGTATCAGCAATCTCAGTCAATATCGCAACGCCTGATGAGATTTGCTCTTGGGCCAGGGCAGGGGATGGTAGACCTAGAAGTACAACGAATATCAGGGGTACCACGAGCTTGCGTATCACTTTGTTCAAGGTTCCACCTTGTACAAGGTGGAACCTTAGAAAAGACCGGTTGAGCAAAAAACGATTAGCAAAACTCGCTCCAGGAACTTTCTTCATAAAATAGCTCCATGCAAAAGAATGGCACACATATCAACTGTAATTGATAGCTCCTGTCATTGTCAAACCAGCCAACTTTTTTACTCAATTTTTCACAGTGAAATATTTATCATACTGTTTGGCTTCAAAATGCTATTGTTGAGCCATTGACATGGCTAGGTTTTTTGTGAAAAAATAGAAATTGGACAAAGTTGTACATCTAGCTTCAAAGGATGTCCAACTTTTTACATCTGATACTGGAGGTTTAGTCTGCCTAATCGACCAAACGAATCGGTTCTAACGATCCAGGAGGCAGCCAGGATACTCAAAGTCTCGACAAAAACTCTTCGCCGCTGGGAGAAGAGAGGGGTGTTGGTACCTGAAAGAACCTTTGGCAACCACCGCCGCTACAGC
>CAYWEP010000010.1:0-23038 GCA_964457405.1 uncultured Gammaproteobacteria bacterium | reverse complement strand
CTTGCAGGGACAACTGATAGCGGAAGATAAAGGTCTATATGCGTAGAGTCTTTAGTCAAGTCGACGCAGCCAAAGTGAATAGCCCCTTTTCCTAATTTGGTAGCAACTTTTTTTGTCGGATATCCTTCATCAGGATGCGCTTTAGCTAGCACATACTCTGGAATTGTTATTGTATAAATTCCGTTAAACAAGTCATTTGTCGTTTGTACTTCTTTATAGATAGCATCCTCTAAATATCCTACAGAGCCGTCGCTGTCAGTGAACCTTATCGCACAATCAATTCTCTTTTTGGGGAGACCATTAAGAGAAACTGAGATAGATGATCCTACCTTACCGCATGTCGGTGATAGTGTCATTTTTACTCCCTTATCCTCAGTAGTTAATGAGTAATTTTCATTCCGGCATGCACCCAAAACATCCGTTGTCGGTTCAGGTGAAATAGAAGAATCGGCAAGGTTAGTTGGTGCAACCTTCTGCGCATTCGACAGCGGTAATTGTTTACTGGTATTTGCAAACAAATAGCCTCCTATTGCTCCTACTCCAAGCAGAATAAGCGCAGCAAGCACCATAACCAAAGTATTTGAGCGGTGAGGTGAAGACGGAGGAATTGTTGTTTGGGGTGCTTGCTGGTTCTGATCCATATATTTAGTATTTCAACAAGAGATAGAGAAGTCAAATATGATTGTAGCTGAATGTAGCAGGGGCGCCCGGATTCGAACCGAGAAAAGCGGGTTTGGAGTCCGCTGTGATAGCCGTTTCACCACGCCCCTAGGATACATATTATATCGAAATACTCCACTGCATACAAACTTACAAGTTATGGAGAAGGGTAAGAGAAGCAGCTTCAATGTATAATATACTAACTTATTATACACAGCCTCAATCAAGAATTGATGGTTTGACGTATCCACCAGCTGCTCTAACAGTATAGCGCGCAAGAGAAAAAAGAAGTTTTTTAAAATCTTCAAATTCTTTTTGTTCCTGAAGCTTTCTTAAGGCAACTTCAAACCCCTGCCCACGTAACTCATAGAATAATCGCATTTTCGCCACAGTAATTCGTGTAAGATGCAGGCTATCAGCTATTTGTGTATCGGAGAAGCTTTCTTTAAGAAGAACGATAATTGCTAACCGTTTTGCTAACATCAACTTCTCCGTAGGAGTAAACAAAACATCTAAAAATATTTGCATATCTTCACCGTTGGTTACTTTTGTTAATGCAAGATTAAGAGTATTGGTCAATTCACGCTCAGCTTTCTTAGAGAGTTTATTACGGGATACATGAGGCATATGTATATTATACTAACTTACTATACAGTAGTACTGAAAAAGCTTGGTGTCAATAGGATTGAGTGTAATAACTTCTGAGGTATAAAAAGAGAGGAGTTATTTCAATTTCTCAGTCTCTTTGTGCTCAGTTACTTTTCGACAATGCTTGCAATATTTCTTTAAAAGGAGCTTCTCAGGCGTCTCTATCTTGTTTTTCTGTGTCACGTAATTGCGATTTTTACAAACGCTACAAACAAGACCAATTGTGATTCTATGCTCTCCCTTTTTTGCCATAAGAATGAGATTATAGCAGATCCAAGCACAAGATTGAACAGTTGTTTGAGCCGACAGCGGGAATCGGACCCGCGCTCTAACCCTTACCAAGGGTTTGTTTTGCCACTAAACTATGTCGGCTTGCAAAACCCGCCAAATGGCGGGTTTTCAGTGCTGAGGGAGGGAATTGCACCCCCGGAGGCCTTTCGACCGCGTGGTCTACAGCCACGTGCAATTGCTACTCTGCCACCTCAGCTGGAGCCGAGACCGGGATTTGAACCCGGGACCTGATGTTTACAAAACAACTGCTCTACCACTGAGCTATCTCGGCAAAAAAACGGTCAAAATCACATAACCGTACGCACAATTTTACCAGACTAGGAAGTTGCTGGCAAGCCTTGCTGGAAATGTTTTTCTTATAATGCAATAATCTAAATATGAAAGATCGCTCCAGAGAAATCGCTATTCCAAAAACTATCATGAATAAGGAAGTAAGTGGAAGATTAACGCCTGAAAACAGTTGGACAGAGCAGGTCCTTCGAGAAGAAGTCCATATCCAGCAAGCATTTCTCGACTGGAGGAAAAAATTCGGTGTTATTGATACTATCATCCCCGCTGGACTAAGAAAGAGAGTTGCTTACAAGCGGTTACTAAGCCAGACCCGGGGACAGCCGATGCTGCCGCTAGATCATGAATTTACCTATCTCTATCAGGATGAAACAGTTAATATTAAGAAAATTGAGAGGCATGTTCATCCATCTCTCGGGCACAGCGAAGCAGTAAAGATTTGGAATAGTTTTGCCAATCCTCAGTACCGCGATGCTATCCAAAGAGTCTACGTTTTTTCGCCAGAGAAAGATGAGGATCTCCCGATTTTCTATCGCCATGGGGCAGCCTTGCAGTATCACGACATCGCTATCGTGAAGGAGGGGGAAGATCCTAAAGAGACGACTGGTATGGCGATACATGAAGGGTATCACCTCGCATCAAAAGGAGGGTTTGTGTCGTCGTTGATGAACGAAGGAATGACCGATTGGATGATGATACAATTGATGAGGCAATCCAGATACGCAGCTAACCACTATTATCATACAGGAGTATTCTTAATTAACTGGTTATTAAAAGAAGCAAACGTTCCCGAAGAAATCCTTATTGCTGCGTATGAGGCAGCAGACCTACAGCGTGCGAGCCCCTCGCTTACAACTGGCGCAATCGAGGTCATAGAAGGTGCAGCGACAATATTTGACGGGTTTGGGATCCCAGGGGTGCCACCGAAAAGCCAAAAAATAGGCAGGGATCAATTCGAGGCTGCGTTTATTCGGTATGTGGTAACAAACAGAGAAAATGACAGTATCATTATTGGTTTGAAGGAGCAAATAGTAAATAATGTTCTGCATCAGAATTTACACAGTATTATGAGAAGTGCGTTGCGTACTGGTGCGAACCAGTGGGAGTATGTGTCGGATGGAATACACATTGTTGTGAAAGAAGTAGATGAGCTGGTAGCTCGGATATTGTCATCTTCATTAGAAACTGGTCATAAAGCAAAACCAAAAAAGCAGCCAGCGTCAACACAAGCACAACAAGCAGCAAGGGATGAACTAGCTGCTTTAGAAGCTGAAACGACAATAACTCATCGAAGACTAATGCCTCCTCAAGAACAGGCAGAAGAAGACATATTTCAAAATCCTGAATACCTTAAGGTAAGGCAACGCATTGAGGAAATATGTCAGTTTGATCGACACGGAAAATTGGCTGGGGCGCTGCAATGGTTTCCAACAGGCGAGAGGCAACATGAGATTGATGACATGGGGGCAGATGAAAAAGCAACATTTACAGCGTTGGCCCTTGGGAAATATGCTGAATGGATGGAGCTACCGAACCATGTCTCTGTAAAAGATCTACTCTCTTTACCACGGGAAACTGGCTATGCTCTAGCGAAATATATTGATTATATGATTTTTACTGAGCTTCATGGGGATATCCAGCTCATAGCATCGAAGCTAAGCACCGCAGGTCAAGTACTTAGCCTCCACATGGCCTTAATGAGAGGCTTAGAAGACGGTGTAAATACAACAGTCGCATTTTCTGATGGAACAGCACCAGAAGATAACTCAGTTTTATATCTCGATGATGTTGCACCCCACGATATGAAAATTCGGCAAGCCTCTTATAATCCTGATTCCAGAGACCTTAAAGTAATTATAGAACAATAGCAACTCCAACAAAAACCACCCATACGGGTGGTTTTTTATGTAATTTTGTGCATTGGACGATCCTCCTTCGCGTAAAGCTACGGAAGGACAAGATAAATTCGCCCTTAGATACCGGGTCGAAATCTGCGCATTTTCTCGAAAGTATTAATAGGAAGGCTATCCGTCTACCCTCGGGCATACGGAACCCCGCCTTGTTCCCTTCGACTACGCTCAGGGTACCTCAAGAAATATACATTTGTAGAGAAAAATATCTTGCAGTCGACTCGAATATCAAAGAGCAACCAAAGTATATTTCGATTAGATTATTCTGTCAAGGTGTATAGTTTTTATCGGTAAAAACACGTAAAAATGGTACGTGTAGGGGCGATATGCTTATCTGTTTGTTGACCTGCCAAAAATAGCCTCACCGATGCCGGATTTTGCTTTTCGTATTGATTCATAGGCAGCAATTTGTTCCATAATTCTTTCTGTTGTTACAAGACCTGGTATTTCTCCCCTTTGGCGCATTTTAACGTTGACATTTAGGACTCTGCGTATTAATTCTTCAATATCTGCATAATTCATGCCTTCCGTATTTTTTGCTAATGTTGCAAGGTTGATTGATGGATCAAATAACATTTTACCAGGTCGTATATCTTGTGCTCTCTGCTGGGCATCTTCTATATATAATTGAAACGTTTGTCTTCGTTCTTCAGGAGTAGGTTTGGTGACCTCTATGAGCATATCAAACCTTCCAGGTCTGATCATGGGTCTATCAATTGCTTCTAGACGATTCGTAGCAGCCATTACGACAATATTTCCTCCGCGCTCTTCAAGACCATCGAGGTTTGTTAGTATTGTCGTGACAATCCCTCTTGCAGGAGCATGAGCGCCTTCTCTATGAGGAGCTACCTCGTCAAATTCGTCAAAGAATATAACTGCTGCATCTTCTTGGGCTGCTCTCGCAAATAGTTTGGCAATAAATTTCTCTGACTTTCCATAGAGTGGGTGGACAATATCAGATAACTGTACGTTGAGAAATGTAGCATTGGCCTCATGGGCGACAGCTTTGGCTAAAAGTGTTTTTCCGTTACCTGGTTCACCATAGAGAATGACACCGCGAGGAGGGTAGGTTCCTTCTTCTGTAAATGCTTCTGGATTGACGAGTGAATAGACGATAGATTCTAACTCCTCTTTTGCTTTCTCTTGGCCAATAATATCGACAAATGATATATCTGGTCGTGATTCAAGCATAACCCTTCGCATAATCTCTTCTTCAAGACTTTCGTCATCAAGAATACCCTCGGCACTTAGCATTCGTCTGCGCATTTCATATGCTTTCTCAAGCTGTTCTAGGTTATTATCCGTTGACCTAGGAGGGGTTAGAACACAGGTTGCATCAAGCGGTGGCCTATCTTTTAACCTGTAAATGGCATCTGTTAGATGTTTCGTAAGCTCTGTATAATCATGTATGTCCCGTTCGAACTCTTCTAAAGAGGGAACTGTAGGAGCATCTTCAGTGTGCAAACAATACCCTGGACTCATAAGAGGATGAAATTCATATATCGCTTCAGGAATAGAGTCCTCTGAGTTAGCTTTTCGGATTATCTCTAATACAAGCCGATCATCATATGCAAGAACTTCATATTTTTGCTCTCCCAAGCTTTTCTGCAAATGCATGCTAAGCTGATTGAGGTTGAATGGTTTCGGTGATGTAGGATTTGCAATTATACGAGATAAAATGGCGCTTAAGTTTTCTTGTAAATCGTTACCCTGAAACGGAGCGGTGGAAATATCGTCATTTCCATTATCAGTCAGTGGGGGATTGAGCAGAGGGAGAGTAAACAAAGTTTTAAATGCGTAACTGTTATCATCTGTATTGTACGCGAGGGAGGATCTGATGTCTCGTAGTACTCCATCTTCTATATATAAGAAAGCCAATTCAAGTGATGCATCGTCTACATGAGCAATATGGCTTCTCGCAATTTTATCCTGCACTTGTAGCCATCGATGCATGGTAGGAACGTTTTCAACAATAACCGAAAATTCTCCTGAGGGGCTTAGTTTTTCTTTCGTCATATATTAGTTAGTGGATTATAGACAGAAATTACAACAAAAACAATAGGTGAGCTTAGTTAAAAGCCAAGGAGGGTGAGGGAGAAGCTGAGGAGATCTACTATCAATCCCGGCAAAGAAAAGGGACCGATAGGCATCATTAATAAAAAAAGAATAATTAACATCCCAATAGATCCGATTGAGAGATAGACATTGGCCTCTTTCTCAGGAAGCAGGAGTGCAAAAATTTTTGATCCATCAAGCGGTGGAATCGGTAACAGATTAAACATTGCAAGCAGTAAATTGAGTATCACGATTTTTGTCAAGATCAATCCAAGAAATGACGCACCCGCCAATACAAATGGTATGCCTGGATAGAGAAGGTGGATCAAAACAGCTGCAAGTATTGCGAGAACAATATTGGTTAAAGGACCAGCAAGTGAGACAAGCGCCATGTCTTTTCTGCCATCTTTTAGGTTAAAAGGATCGACCGGTACCGGTTTGGCACCGCCGAAAATAACAGGCGATCCGGTAAGGATTAACAAGAGCGGGAGAAGTATGGTTAAAAACGGGTCGATATGCGGTCTGGGATCAAGTGTCAGTCTCCCCATAAGACGCGCTGTCGGATCTCCGAGTCGATCGGCCACGTATCCATGCGCAGTCTCATGTAAAATTGCGGAGAAAATGAGTATGACGATAGCGAGAGTATTCTCTAGAGAGAAAAGTGATTCCATATTGTTTTGAGAGTTCTCTTTATGATATCATATATTCCTATGGGAAAGAAATGCGAAAATTGCGGTAAAGGCGTCATGTATGGTCACAATGTGTCTCACTCCAAACGAAGAACCAAAAGGACTTTTGAGCCCAATCTTCATGAGGCGCGGGTTTTGGTTGGCAGTACGTACAAAAGAATGAAGCTTTGCACCAAGTGTCTTAGAATGTATAAAAAGCTCGAAGCGCTCAAGACACATCGTCCAAAGGACGATCAGCCCTTGGCTGGAAAAGTCGCTCAAGCAGCGGTCTAGCCTCAGGATACCCGTTTATAAAATCTTTCATACTCATTGGTCTTCCGCCTTCTAATTGCACTTTTTTCTCCGGCAGAAATTTAATAATTTTTAATTTTTCACCCTTATCCTGCCTGCGCTGAATTTTGCTGAAGGGAGCATTGTCGAAGGATTTCATTTTTAATTTGGAGTATGCCGTCGGCCAGGGATAATACGCTCGGATCATCCGATCTAATTTTTCAGGAGATGGTGGATTATCTATGTCAAAGAAACCATCTTCTTTCATTACTTTCCCACAAAATGATGCTCGAGCGTGATTTTGTGGGATGGGTGTGATCTCTCTCTTTATGTAGCTACTGATAATCCTTTGGAGGTGTTTCGCAGCGCTTTGAAACAGCAAAGTGTGGAGATTCTCAAAGGTATCGTGGTTGCCGAGAGGGAATTTCCATTGGGCGATAATTGGTCCATGGTCAATCTCTTCATCCATCTTGATGATTGTTACACCTGTTTCTGTATCACCATGAAGAATAGCTGCTTGAATAGGAGATGGACCGCGATATTTCGGTAAAAGGGAAGGGTGAATGTTTAACGCACCGTATTTCGGCAGGTTTAATACATTTTTTGGTACCAGATGTCCATATGCAGCAATGACAAAGAGATCAGGACAGATATTGTCCAATTGTTCAATTGCTAAATTGTTGAATTGTTTAGAAGTGAAGACGGGTACATGTGTTAATGTATTAATACAATATTGTTTGATAGGTGAAGGTGCGAGAGTCCTTTTTCTTCCCGTAACTGAATCTGGAGCTGTTACTACTCCAACAACATCATAGTTTTTTTGCAATGCATCAAGAACGGGGATGACAAAATGTGGAGTACCGAAGAAGACTATTTTCATAAATGTCAAATAATACCAATATCAAATATCCAATGTCTCCTGCGAAGCAGGATCTCGCTTCGCGAGACAATGACGAAAGTTTTCATTTGACATTTGAAATTGGATATTTGAAATTTGATATTCATATGGCCATTTCCTTAAACACCGTCTCTCCTTTGTCATTTTTCTTTGATTTATAGAGCTTGCTTTTTTGTTCCAGCACTCGTTTTGGGAAAATAATGCCGTGGAGATGATCGACTTCGTGCTGGATAATGGTCGCCAGAAAGCCATCAAACGATTTAGTATAGTGTTTGCCATGTTCGTCAAGAAATGAGAGTTCCACTTTCTCATACCGTCCGACAACACCCCATACGTCTTTTAAGGAGAGACAGCCTTCAAGCTTGACACCGTCTTCTATTTCTTCTTTTTCTGATTTTTCTTGTTTGGGGAGGAGGAGTTTTGCGTTTTTCGATATATGGAGTCTTGGATTTATAAAGACAAGAAGCGGGGCGTTTTTTGCTTCCTTCACAATAAATAGCTGAAGCGATTTACCAACCTGCGGCGCTGCGAGGCCTACACCTTCCGGATCTTTGGCTGCAATCAGTGCCTTCTCCATGTTTTTAATGAGCAAAAGGAGGTCTTTGTCGATTTTCGAAACCGGCTTGGCAATTGCAGAAAGCACCGAGTTCGGCGCCTGTACGATTTTAAGCATGGGCGTATTATAATTGAGAGTATGTCTCAATCTACAAAGCGTTCCATTTTTTCAATTCCTGTTTTGCTGTCTCATTTTTCGGATTGAGTTTTTCAAGGATATACTTCATCGTCGCGACTGCTTTTTCTTGCATCCTCGGATCAATTACCGTTGCTCCGCCGCCAGTTGCTTTCTGCCGATAAAAAAGCCCAAGCGCATAGTAGGCGTCCTGATAGTCAGGTTTTAATTTCACTGTTTCTTCAAGCGATTTTATTCCTTGATCGAGTTGTCCAGCCTGTCCTACTATGATACCTTCATTATATGCTATCTTTGCATCAGTGGGCGCCAATTCACGGGCTTTTTGAATAGCCTGCACTGCCAGTACGAAATATTTTTTGTCAATTTGGCTTAAGGTATAAAAAATGCGCACGCGATTTTTCCAGAAAAGAAGATTATTCGGATGATGTGTGACGCTATCGTCATTTAAGGCTATTGCTTGTTGTGCAAATGTTGCTGCATTTGCCGCGTCATTTGCCTGGTAGAGTCCTACTGCAAGAACAACATTGTTATACGCATATTCGTCTCTAAAGACCGGTTCTGCAGGTCGAAGCTCGTAAGCCTTTTTTAAGTTCGGAAACGCTTGCTGGTATTCGCCTACGCGATTGAGATTAAATCCAAGTGCATACGATCTGTCTGCCCGCCAGAAAGTGATGAGAAGAAAAATAAGATAACAGGCAAAAAGGAAGAAAAGGACAATTCCTGTCCATTGTAATCCGGAGACCGTAATGATAGGATTTTTCTTTGCAGTCATACTGACTGTTTTGTTCTTAAGCGTATGTTCCAATGTAAAAACAAATGCAGGAATAAGAAAAAGAAAGATATTTATCATAACAACGGAGAAACCGAGAAAATTGCTAATAATGATTGCGATATACGCACCAAGGAGAGAGATAGTAATGATCGAGTTTCGATCAAGTACATTTTTTCGCTCCTGATACATTTTTTTGCCGACCCCGACAAAAAACCACAGACTCATAAGGACATATGTCCCAAAGCCGAATGCGCCGGTTGTTGCAAGATAATTGAGATATTCATTGTGCGCTTTGTTGTAGAGGTAATCCCATTCAGACGTCAGATTGTGCTCTTTTGGCCGATGCTTGTAATATGCCCATGCATACGTCTCAACGCCGCTACCAAATAGCGGATTTGCCTTCCATATATCAATTGCTCCTTTCCAAACGAGGAGGCGTATTTTTCCGGAGTCCGTGATGCCTGCTTCAAGAGACCCGCTTTGTGCTTGTTCGGTTTGCTTTTGTGTTTTTCCTGTCTCTTGCGCAAACACAGGCTTTGTGACAACGCGGATAAGATTAGGGAAGGTATATTTTTGCAATTGAGTGATTGGTAGTCCAAAGAGAAATGTCACGAGGAGAAATGTGATATTGGCTATGAGAAACGGCTTCAGCCACACGCGTTTATTAGCTTTAGACAGGAGTACTTTAAGCAAGACAAATGCCCAGAAAAACATATTCGCCGCCCAAAATCCCGCAAATCCTGCTCTCGTTGACGCAAAAGTGAGATCGACATAGAAAAGCACAAGAAGAAGCCAGTACATGAAAATAAGATACAGACGGTTTCTTGTCAGCGGTTCATCCTTGGTAGTTAGATAGGTAAAATATGCGATTACCGGCAAGAGGAGAACTGCCAGATACGCAGCCAGCCACGCGGGCTGGCCAAGTGTTGAGAAGATGCGGATTGTTGGCCGAAATGCTTCTGTCCAACAAGCAACGTCAAAACTTTGGCGAAATAAAAGACAGGTTGGGTCATAGCCAAAGTGGGATGGTAACCCCCAAAACGCTACGACTATTCCGGACACAAGCGTGATAAATGCTATGCGGAAGGGTATCTCATTGGGGAAAGAGAGAATAAAAAGAAAAAGCGATGCGAGAAGACCTACTATAAGGAAAAATGGTAAATTTGTTGCAATGGTGAGAAAAAACCCTAAAAGCGAGGTTACAACACCGGCAACAAACCACAGCAAATGGAAGCGAAATTGCCGTTGCTCAACTGAGTTTGGTTGCTTTTGTTGATTGTCCTGTTGGGATGAAGGCGCGATAAGATTTGTAACAAATGCATAGTAGAGAAACGCATAGGTTACAAGCGAGAGAAAGCCTCCATTGAATCGTGAGTAATATCCCCACAAAGACGTCCGCAAATCAAGGGAAAAAATTGTGGCAATGCCTTGCGAGAGGAGAAAAAGCAGTATGGGAATATCAAGTGGTGTACGTTGTATGCGCACCCGCTTTTCTATAAGCATTTTGCTGAACCATGCTGTGGCAATAATGATGGTCAACCCCCAGGTAACCCACATTTTCGTGAGTTCAAAAAGCTCAGAGTTGCTGTTGGTGAAGATAAGTGGGACGAAGAAAAAAAGTGCGTAAAAGGAGTACTCGATGATCTTGTTGCAATACCGGATAATGTTCATCTATTCACAAGTAAATTTTCAATTTTTAATTTCCAATTTGCAATGAAATCCAAATTTGAAAATTTCAAATTGAAAAATGAAAATTGCTATTTCTCATCCTATCATATTGGCAGGGTATCAACAAGGTGATAGAATGAGTGCATGATTGATCGCATTTTCTCCTTTTTTTCTCATGATGTCGGTATTGATCTCGGAACAGCAAACACGCTTGTTTGGGTGCGGGGGAAAGGCATCGTTATTCGTGAGCCATCTGTAGTTGCTCTGCAGAAGAAAACCAAAAAACTGATTGCCATCGGTGCCGAGGCAAAGAAAATGATGGGAAAGACTCCTTTATCAATCATCACTGTCCGGCCGCTTCGGGGGGGAGTCATTTCTGATTTTGATGCCACCGAGGCAATGATATCGTTTTATGTCCGCCAGATTCATGAGATCGGGAGTTTTTTACCGGCGATGTGGGCGAGGCCTAGAGTTGTGATCGGTATTCCGTCGGCGGTGACTGAAGTTGAGCGTCGGGCAGTGTGGGAGGCAACGCTTTCAGCTGGCGCACGCGAAGCGTTTTTGATTGAGGAGCCGATGGCCGCGGCTATCGGCCAGGGGATATCGGTTTTTCAATCAACAGGCATTATGGTCGTTGATATAGGCGGCGGGACAACAGAGATTGCGATTATTTCACTTGGCGGTATTGTTGTCAGCAAGTCACTCAGGCTTGCAGGTGATGAGATGGACCAAGCGATTCTTCACTATATGCGTTTGCGTCATGGGCTCTTGCTTGGGGAACGGACAGCAGAGGACCTGAAAATTCGAATAGGCAGCGCATACCAAAAAAAGTTAAAAGTTAAAAGGCCTGCCCGCAATGCTAGCGCAAGCGTTGCAGGCGGGCAAAAGGCAAAAGTTACCGAGGAGGAAAAACAAGAAGATGAAATGGAGAGGGATGAGAAAATGGCGATTGTCAGAGGGAGGGACATTGAGACAGGTCTGCCAAGAAGCTTACGAGTCTCGGAATCTGAAATACGTGAGGCACTCTCACCGGTGATAACACAGATTATTGAAAGCATCGCCGATGTGATCGAAGAAGCGCCACCTGATCTCATTTCCGACATTCTGGAACACGGTATCTTGTTGACAGGCGGCGGCGCTTTGCTATCCGGTATTGATCAACTGATTGTTGAGCGGACGCACATGCCTGTCATCCTCGCCGAAGACCCTCTCACCACTGTTGTTCGGGGGACAGGCAAGGTGCTTGAAGATGAATCAATATTGTCGCGGGTGAAGGTGACTGGGGGACTGAAGTAATTTTCCCTTGTCATAAGACCACAAACGGACTACAATAGCCTATATGCAAAAAAGGAGGGGACTCTCCCTCACTGCTTTACTTTTTCTCATTCTCAGCGTTTTTCTCCTTACCGTATTTCGATCACCCGTTTTTTTTGTCGCGAGGGGGACGGTAGAACTCGTGGTTGCTCCGCTGCAGCGCACGGTCTATAGCGCGTTTGGTGGATTTTCTGGCATAGGGGGAGGAGACAGAATACGACAGCTTGAGGAAGAGAATAGCACTCTCTGGAGTCAGTCAAAAAGACAAAAAACGCTCGAAACCGAGGTAAAAGCGCTTCGGGACCAATTTCAAACAGCCGATCCACAGGCAAAAACACTTCTTCCGGCAACGGTTATTGGGTTGAAAGGATTTCTTCCCGGTATTTCGCTTCCATCAGAGATCGTTTTGGACAAAGGTTTCAATGATAGCATAGAAAAAGGATACATTGTTGTTTATAAAGACAATCTGTTAGGTATTGTTACGAAGGTTACGCCGCATGTATCCCTCGTAAAGCTGGTGACAGACAGCAATATTTCTTTTACCGCGAGAACAGCACAAACAAATGCGTTTGGTGTTGTTTCGGGGCAAGCAAACGGCGTTATGCTTTTGAAAAATGTTGTTCTTTCTGACAAGCTTACGGTTAATGACCTTGTCGTAACAAAAGGAGACAGAGACGAAAACGGTAAAGGATACCCTCCTGACTTGATTGTCGGAAAAATAATCTCGGTTGATAAGAAGGCAAGTGCGCTTTTTCAGTCGGCGCAAGTCAGGGGTCTTGTGGACATAGCAAGGATTCCGATAGTTTTTATCATTACTGCAAATTAATATGCTTCTCATCCTGCTTGGACTAGTATTTTTTTTATTGATAGAGGGAACGGTGACAACAATGCCCTTGGTTCTTTTGTTTTTACTCGTTTTTGCCGTATTATTTCGCAATCTTGCCGTATTTGCTCTTGCTTTTTTTGCCGGATTATTCCTTGACCTTTTTGCATTACGGGCATTAGGGCAAACGAGTCTTTTTTTTACATTCTTTTTTCTCCTGGTTTTCTTATACGAGCGAAAATACGAAATAACGACGCTGCCTTTTGTGTTTTTGTCCTCTTTTTTCGGTGTATTGCTTTACATAACGCTATTTGGGTATGAGCATGCGTTTTTACAAGCAGTGTTCGGTATGTTCCTTGCTGGATTGTTGTTTAAAATAGTAAGTGTTTTTAAAAGGCCAGAAGCCAAACAGCTTTGAGATTAGACATTCGATGCTTGAAGCTAGAATTTGAAGTTCGAATGTAGAAGTTGGAAAAAACTCTATCTTCTATTCTCTAACATCAAGGTCCAGCTTCTAGAGTCCAGATTCAAACATCAAATTATGAAAGTTGGGCATGCCTTCGCAGATCATATTAAATCGGAGAAAATAGTAAGGTGGCACTATCAAGAGCAGATGGAGCACTTCATGCGAAGCCGTATTCTTCTCTTGTTTTTCCTCCTCGCCTTTGGTCTGCTTCTTTTTCGTTTAATCTCACTGCAGCTTTTTCAGGGTAGCTATTACCGTACCCTTTCCGACTCCAACCGTATTCGAACAAAAATTATTTATGCGCCTCGAGGGGTAATTTTTGACAGGAATGGGGTGCCGCTCGTTTTTAATAAGCCTGGATATAGAGAAATAGAGAAAGAGAAGACATCACTTCTGAACCAGGAAACCGCTCTCTCCCGACTCGCTTTGGGTGCGAAAAATATTGAGATAGATTCGCTTCGCGAATACCCCTACAAAGATAGGTTTTCCCATATACTCGGTTTTGTTGGGCAGATCTCAAAAGAAGAGTTAGCGTCAAGAGAATTTTCTGATTACCATTTAACCGATTGGATCGGGAAAACGGGTATTGAAAGACAATATGAGCATGTTCTTTCGGGAACAAATGGAAAGCAACTGATTGAAGTTGATGCAATGGGAAAGTTTGTTCGGACATTGGGGCAGACAGATCCCATTCCTGGTCGAGATATTACCGTAACAATTGACAGTAAATTGCAGGATGCAGTCTTTGCGGCGCTGCACGATGTAAAAAAAGGCGCGGTTGTGGTGTCAATGCCGAAAGGCGAGATACTGGCTATGATTTCAAAGCCGACGTTTGACCCCAATCTTTTTACGCTTGACGCGACATATAAGGCATCAACGAGTGGCTATAGGAGTGTCACGGACATTCTGACGGATTCTGAGAATCAGCCCATGATGAATAGAGCAATTGCGGGTGTCTATCCTCCAGGATCGACATTTAAAATTATCACTGCGGCGTCAGGACTTGAGAATAAGGTCATTGATAGCAATTTTCTTATAAAAGATACGGGGGTAATCAAGATAAATGAGTACTCTTTCTCCAACTGGCTTTTTACACAGTACGGGAGAACAGACGGTGATGTTAATGTCGTCAAAGCGATCAGTCGATCAAATGACATTTTTTTTTATACATTGGCTGAGATGGTAAATGTTGACCGGCTTTCTCAAACTGCCGGCAAATTTGGTATCGGACGGAAATTGTCAATTCCTCTTGGCGGAGAAGAGGAGGGAGTGCTGCCGACGCAGGAATGGAAGAAAAAAACAATAGGCGAACCCTGGTATTTAGGCGATACATTTATTTATGGCATCGGCCAGGGATATTTATTGACAACGCCACTCCAGGTGAATGCATTTACGCAAGTTATTGCCAATGGCGGCACGCTTTATCAACCGAAAATAATAAAAAATGAACACGAGAAGGTGCTCAATAAAGATATTGTACAGAAAGGGACGATTGATCTTATACGGGAGGGAATGGTGCAAGCATGCAGTCCGGGAGGCGTTGCCTGGCCTTTATTTGAATTTAGAGTTAAGAATTCAGAATTAAGAATTGACGGGAAGAACTTCTTAGAAGCGCCACAAGCGACTGTCGCCGCTGGTTTCAAAGACTATAGAAAGGTAACTGTTGCATGTAAAACAGGAACTGCGCAGCACGGAGGAGAAAAAACCTTGCCACACGCCTGGATAACCCTCTTTGCCCCGGCATATAATCCCGAAATTGTCGTAACCGTTCTTGCTGAATCTTCAGGTGAAGGATCAAGCGTCGCAGCACCAATCGCCAAAAAAGTCCTTGAGGCCTGGTTTACAAAGTAATGTCATTAGTCTTGTGAAGGTTTCACCTTGTACAAGGTTACAAGGTGAAACCTTAGAAAAACAAACCTTAGAAAAACACAGAATTTGTCGTATCAACCGCTTGCTCTTGATCGAGGAATTTGAAGGTGGAGAGGATTTGGTCAAATGTTTCTTTAGAGATTTGTATGGTAGCGGGTCCTTTTATATGTCTAATAGAAAAAAGCTTCTTATCTTTTTTGACGAATACATAATCACTTTCGTACGCACTTGGAATATCTGCTGTTCTTAATCCGTTTACGCCCGCAATTGGAATATCTGTATAGTTGTACTTCAGACCTTCTGTAACACCATTTGGCTCATTAAACATTTCAATTGAAAGATCCTTAGGGTTCTCTCCTACTTCAAAATATATTGTCTGTGCCGTCTCACAATCTATTAGAGGATTAACATGAGTGGGACAGGGTTTTGTAGGTGGAAAAACAACAATCGCAGTTACCCCATTAGTAATTTTCCTTTCTTCAAGAATCCAATCAGATGGGTACTGAAAAGAAAAAAATTTTTTTTTATATATATACTTTTCCCTTTCAGCAGTTGGGTCGGGGGTTGGGGAGGGAGCTTGTGTTGGCGTAAGTTGAGGATTGTTAGCTTCTTTATTCTGTTGCCCTGCCAAATACAATCCTCCGAATGCGCCGACTAACATGAGAACGAGCGGGGGTAAAAACCATTTCAGCCAAGGGTATTTTCTCCAAAACGATGGAGATTTTAACTAAGTATCATGAGTTTGCGCAAGTTCTTGTTCTGGTTTAGGAATATTTTGCTCGTCCATAAAACAAGTATTTCATTACTGAGGAATGAATGTCAAATTGTGAGTTATTTTGACTTTTTCGTGCGTTCGCGGAGGGAAGGATATGCAATGAGCGCGAGAATAAGAACAATAATAGCTCCTGTAATATAGAACCACATTAATCCGTTTAGTATTTTATCTGCGTCTATGATCATGTCGATTCCCCTTGGCAACTAGGATGCTCAGTATCCAACAGACTAAGCTAAGAGCTAAGCCTGATACTAACACCCTTTTATTAGCTATGTCAAGGCCAAGCACAAATGGAACCAATGTTGAGGCGAAAAATGCTTGACCAATATCTGCAAAGATTGCTGACATCGCTTTTAATTGATCATCAGTTAAGACTAATTTGAATTTTTGTTTCACAAACGTAGCGTACTGTATAGAGAAGTTACTGTCAACGCTTGAGCCTATATCCTTTTCTCATACAACTTTATAGCTCATCTTACGGTTTTCTTATAGCTACTGTGTTAGAATACTTCTGTGATCCTCATCATTGATAAAAAAGCGACAGATGAGCAGATGAAGCAAATGGCTGAGGATTTAGATGGGTATATCAAAGTAGTCGTCGATATTGAGCTTGGAATTTTGGCAGGTGGTGGGAAACGGCACGTGGATTCGGAACAAATGCTTCTAAAAGCGGGATCCAAGCAGGACAATCTGTGGGGTGGAGGATATGATGTGGAAACGAAGCAAATAGATTACAACTCGATGATCAATGTCAGACCGCGACAGCAAAATATGAGTCGCGATGTCATGTCAGCAGAAATACGCAGTGAATTTGATAAAATAGTTAAAGAATTGCTGATTTTCTGAAATATATGAACCTGAGCAACAAAGACAAAATAATGGATATTTCAGTAAACCTTGCTCGAGTAAGTGATTGGATTTTTTCTGAAAATCAAGCAAGGCAGCGACGGGTCGATCAATTCTTGCAAGAAATAAGAGACTATCTAGAAACGATGCATGATGATGATTTTCAAAGTAGATTTAAACATACGCTACAGCGTTTCCGAAAAGAATTCGAGGATTTAGTAGCGAAGAAGAATACCCTGGATAAATCCGAGTGGGCAGAGCAAGCACTCACCTGGGCCAACATCCTCCAACATCGCGCAAAACTAGCATAGTCGTTATCTATTTTAGCCAGGGTTTGTCGGGGCGTTGCTGAGCGATATAATCGTAGCGATCTGTGTATGCTCCTGTCGATTCATTAAACAAAGGAGTGCCACCTGCGTAGACCGTGTCTTTCGGGTCGCCGTAGGAATTAAGGTTATTCTCCTTGATCCATGCATCAATCTGTTTTTGCTCTTCCATAGGCACGGAAGATTGGACTACTGTTGGCGTAGGAATTGTATCTGTTTGTTGCATACCATTCAGAGAAGTTATATCGAAATAGGAAATGCCAAGAAAAAATACTACCATGAAAACAATTGTGAGTAAAATCCATTTTTTGTTTTTGTTGCCACTATTCGCAGCCATCAGAATCAGTATTCCATAGGACGATAATCTTGTCAACAAACAACTGCTAACCAAAAGGCGTATCTATTAGGATTTAACAGTTTATCATATGTTAAACTTGAATTGTATGACTGAAAATTCAGGAGAGATGGTTACCCCGAGTCGGCAGGAATTACGACAGTTCAGTAAAGCAAGAGAAGCAGAGATTAGCAGAAAACATCCTTTTGCCCCCAGATCCGCGTTTGAACGTCAAACAACGGCGGAAGCAATACGAAGAGAACGTCGGGGGCGGGACAGAGCTTCAAGCGGCATTGCCGCTCTTAGGCCACAAGAAACAGAACGGTCTTCTCGGCTACAGCAGCACACACAGGAAGCTACTATATTACAGCATGAGTCAGAAGCATTACAGCAGCAAATAGCAGACCAAGAGACATCACTTGTAAAGCGGATCGTTGGTCATTTTCGGCCGCAAATCTTAAGCAGTGTTGAAGAAAGAGCAGAAGCTGTAGGGCAGCGTCTCGCGCTGTCTGAGAAAGACCTCGATCTTGAGCAACGCTTGTATGAAGACCTAAAAAGGCAGATGAGAGATTTAGAAGAGGCGAAAACTCGAGCAAACCTTCGGGCACAACAGCGTCTAAATACATTTTATGAAGATACAACAGGACACTATAGGTTAGATAAACAACGCCAGGAAAATAAAGTTGCACTTGAAGCACATAAGAAAGAGCATGGGTCAGTTGAAGAGGCTATAAGAGAATTTAGTGTCTACTTCGTTCATGCGACAAATCCACTGATCACGAATGGCTGGGGAAATAACCCATTTCTTCGCGAAGGCATAGACTGGACAGATAAGGTTGCACTTGTCATAGCTAAGAAACCTGCACTCTCTGCTTCATCTATAAAGCAGAATTCTCCTGCGAAAACATGGGCAGATATCGGTACCGTGCTCAATGGAGGAATAATACATGATGCTTCACCTTATGACCATGCGACTCAAGTGCGGCAGGCAGGCGAGCGCGCTTCAGTCTACAGTGAACCAGAAACTAATGAAGAATATAGAAGTCGTGTGAGGCAAGCGGCACAGCAGATGGGATATACCAGAAACGATGGCTACAATGAATATGTCATCGCTCACCCTCAAACAGTTGGGTTATTCATTAATCTTGATAAGATTCGACTTCGTGAACGGAATAACACAGAGAGACAACCTGATCCAAATACAGTGTATCAATCAACGCATTTTCCTATTGGAGGTAGAAAACACATGGCTTATGCTGATGTCTTCGCGGCAGCCGAGACATTTCAGTTACCGGTATTTGTTTTTGATTTGGGAACAGCGTATCGAGTAACGTTTGATCCTGAGACGAGAAGTATGATAAAAGGAGAGCGCGTAACGCCACAGGAAATGTCGGCCTTGAAATATACTCCTCCTGATATTCCAATCATTACAGAGAAAGCAAAACAAGCATTAATCCCTGAAGCACTAGTGTAAAGACATGGATGAGAGGGTATACTGGCTGGTTTTTTCAGTCTTTCCTGGCATCGGGCCAGTAACATTTCAGAAGTTGTTACATCATTTCGAATCGGTGGAAAAAGCATGGCGAGCAGATGTTGCCGATTTAAAACAAGTGGGGATCGGAGAAAGTCTTGCAAAGAGATTAGCAGAGTTTCGTGCAACGTTTTCAATTAATGATTATGCCGCAAAACTAAAACAAAAGGGCATTACATTTTTGATTCTGACTGATGATGACTACCCCAAACTACTAAAGCAAATAAAAACCCCACCCTTTGTTCTGTACATAAGAGGTAAGTATCACTTAAATGATTTAAATCATTTTATTAGTGTTGTTGGGACGAGAAAAATTACGCAATATGGGAGAGAGGTTACAACGCTTATTACACAAGAATTGGTGCAGGCGGGTTGCGTTATTGTTTCGGGATTGGCGATAGGAGTTGATGCTGTGGCGCACGCCACGACAATTGAAAATGGTGGGAAAACAATTGCAGTGTTGGGAGGAGGGGTCGATGTGTGCTATCCGAGTGCAAACCAAGAGTTATATAATAGTATTGTAAACGGTCACGGTGCAGTTGTCTCCGAATATCCTTTGGGTGCCACGCCAACAAAAGGATCATTCCCATCTCGCAATCGGATCATTGCCGGGTTATCTGAAGCAGTTGTTGTAACAGAAGGCGCAGAAGATAGTGGAGCGTTGATTACCGCAGCACACGCGGCTTCGCTGCATAAATCTGTTTTTGCTGTCCCCGGACCGATTACGTCAAGCCTCTCAAAAGGACCATTTAAGCTGTTGCAAAAAGGAGCTAAATTGGTGACAAGCGGGAGAGACGTATTAGACGAGCTAAATATAAAGAGTATTAAAGGTATCAGGGGTATCAGGAGTATCAAAGGTGATAACGAAGAAGAGCAGAGGGTTATTGATCTTTTGCAGAATGAATCGCTGCATTTTGATGAAATCGTGAAGAAAACAGGATATGATTCGTCGCAACTTGGTATATTGCTTTCGTTGATGGAGATTAAAGGATTGATTAAAAATACCGATGGAACATATGCAATATAGATTTGTTCCTTTGCCTCTTGACAGCTCCAGTATAATCTAGACTACAATTTTAGGACAAGAAAGGATAACGTTTACCTTTTAAAAGGTCGCACCTTATACAAGGTGCGACCTTCATAAAGAATATGAAAAATTTAGTAATTGTCGAATCACCAACCAAAGCTCGAACCATTAGTCGCTATTTAGGCGATGGCTATACGATCAAATTCTCCATGGGACATGTCATGGATTTGCCAAAAAGCACGTTGAGCGTGGACGTTGAGCATAACTTTAAACCCGAATACGAAGTCATTCCCGATAAGAAAAAGATTATTGCCGAGCTTAAGACCGCCGCTAAATCCGCAAGTACTATTATTCTTGCCACGGATCCTGACCGCGAAGGAGAAGCGATCGCTTCAAACATCAAAGATGTTCTTCGCTCAAGTGAAAAATTACCTGCCCGCAATGCTTCGCAACGCGATGCAGGCGGGAAAGTCAAAAGTCAAAAGTTTGCAAGGATTGTGTTTCATGAAATTACAGAACATGCGATTAAAGAAGCATTAGAGCATCCACGTGGCGTCGACCACAATTTAGTTGAAGCACAAACAGCCCGAAGAGTTCTAGATCGTTTAGTCGGCTACAAACTCTCACCAGTACTATGGCAAAAAGTCAGACGCGGTTTGTCTGCCGGCCGCGTGCAGTCCGTAGCCTTACGCCTCATAGTTGAAAGAGAAAAAGAAATTGAAAAGTTCAATAAAGAACCTTATTTCACAATCCACGCCTTATTTGAGAAAGTTAAAAACAAGAAGAACGTCATTCTGGTAAGCGAGTCCGCCAGCTGGCGGAGAACGCATCCAGAATCTCCAAGCGCAAAAAGAGATGCTGGACCCACCTTCGCCAAGGCTACGATGGGCAAGCAAGCCAGCATGACGAAGGAGAGCGGTGGTGTTGAGTTTGAGCTAATTGAAATTAAGGGTGAAAAATTAGAGGAGCAAACAACCCACGAACTCTATGACGGGCAGTATAAGATAACGAAAACCACGATTACCACGGAGAAAAAAGCGGAAAGTATTGTCGCAGATATTAAAAAAAACAACTTTTTTGTCGCCGATGTGTTACAGAAAGAAACCCGCCGGTCTCCATTTCCTCCGTATACGACATCAACACTCCAGCAGGATGCATCCCGTCGTTTTGGCTATCCTGGTAAAAGAACCATGAGTCTTGCGCAGAAACTGTATGAAGAAGGATTCATAACCTACCACAGAACAGATTCAGTAGTTATTGCAGCCCAAGCGATGAATCAGATCAGAAATTACATCGAAAAACAGTATGGTGGAAAATATTTGCCGGAAAAACCACGGTTCTATACAACCAAGCAAAAGCTGGCACAAGAAGCGCACGAGGGAATACGGCCGACGCACGTTAATAGGCTAAACGATGATGTCGCAAAGGAGCTAGGGAAGGAGCATGCAAAGTTATATGACCTTATCTGGCGAAGAGCGGTTTCTTCGCAAATGGGAGATGCGATTGTTGAATCAACGACTGTATATGCGGATTCTTCGCCCGTCATCCTGGGGAGCGAAGCCCCGTACCATCTGGTACAGGGCGAAGCGACTCCAGGATCTGATTCTGGACAAGCCCCGATGGTATATTTCCATCGGGATCCCGATATTATCGGGGCCAGAATGACGAATAATTATCGTTTTAAAGCAAATGGCTCGGTGCTTTTGTTTGATGGGTTTTTGAAGGTTAATCCGTTGGCATTGCAAGATACAAAACTTCCGAAGTTTGAAAAAGATGAAGATTTGAAAACCCAAAGCGTGAGACAAGAGCCGCATGAGACCCCGCCGCCGCCTCGCTATAACGACGCATCTCTCATTGGAACGCTTGAGGACAAAGGTATCGGTCGACCATCAACCTACGCCTCAATCATCGCAACGCTCACAGATCGAGGCTATGTCGAGCGCGTTGAGCGCAGATTTGAACCAACGTCCGTCGGAATCGCGGTCAATGATTTTCTCGTAGCCAATTTTTCAGACATTGACGACATACCATTTACCGCCCAAATGGAAGACGATCTCGATGAAGTAGCAAACGGCAACAAAGAATGGGTCAAAATGATGAAAGAGTTCTACAACCCATTTGAGAAACAACTCGAAAAAGTCAAAGACGCCAAAAGAGTAAAAATAGAAGTAGAGAAGACAGATGAGAAATGTCCAGTCTGTAAAAAAGCCAATCTCGTCGTCCGAACAGGCCGATTTGGTAAATTTCTTTCTTGCGCAAGATTTCCAGACTGCAAATTCACCAAGCCGCTTCTTGAGGAGACAAATCTCGCATGCCCCCAATGCGGGCATCTTAAGGGAAATCTGGCAGGAAAAGTCGTTATTAAGAAAACCCGCAAAGGCCGCAGATTCTATGGCTGTTCCAACTATCCAAACTGCGATTTTGCAGCTTGGAAATTAGAAGACATAAAAGGCTACAAAAAGCCCAAAGAAGAAAGTTCAGAGCAGAATTAGTCCACGAATTTGAAGGTAGAAAGTGTTTGGTCAAAAGATTGTTTAAGTCCTCCGCCTGCTATGTCTTTTCTCAATAAGAAATAGGTATCTTTATATTTGAAGTACACATCATATGTATAGCAATCTATGCCACAGTTATATATATATGTTTGCGTTCCTATTTCATCCAGAAGAATTTGCTTGTTTTCATCAATTTGTACAACTTTTAAATTATACTTATCATAAGGTTCATAATAAACTTTCATTCCAAGCTTTGGTTTTTGAAATTCTGTTTTTTGTGAGAGCAAAACCATTGATCCACCATATTCCGATCCCCATTCAGTTTTATTTGTTGAATCGTTTGCAATAAACAAATCCTCTCTATATCGAAAAGTGAATATACCGTTGTTATATAT
>CAYWEP010000009.1:0-24082 GCA_964457405.1 uncultured Gammaproteobacteria bacterium | reverse complement strand
TTATTTCTCATTCAGTTATCGGGATATTTTTATTTGGGTTTGTTCTGCAGATACTGCTTGATATGATGGGAAAAGTGCTTCTCGTAGACATGGAAATAGTCTGGTGGGCGTTTATGATCGGTTTTATCTCGCATCTTATTATGGATTTATTAACACGGGATGGCGTACCGCTTCTTTTTCCTGTCCCGATACGCTTCGGCATTCCGCCCCTGAAATTCTTACGGATAAAAACAGGCGGGCTTGTTGAAAAGTCATTTGTCTTTCCAGGACTGCTTCTCATAAATGTATATTTCGTATATGCGCACTATCAAAAAATTCTTGATTTTCTGCAACACCATATAAAATAGCCGGATTGGAGAAGTGGGTACGGAACAGCTATAATAGAGGGGCATGTGGCAGGATTTGAAGAATGTTTACCACCTGTTCCAGGCTGTTCTGGCGAGTATTGTTTATGGACTTCCGGCAAAAGGACTCATTGTCATTGGCGTGACTGGAACGGATGGCAAGACGACTACTGCAAGCCTTATCTATCATATCCTTAGAAAGGCAGGAAAAAAGACCGCTCTCATCTCAACAGTCTCTGCAATTATCGATAATACTGAGTATGACACAGGATTTCATGTTAGTACACCCAATCCATTTGCGTTGCAATCTTATCTGAGTAAAGCAAAAAAAACAGGGGTGACACATGTTGTTTTGGAAGTGACGTCTCATGCTTTGGATCAGTATCGGGTCTGGGGAATTCCTTTTAAAATTGGCGTTCTGACAAATGTTACGCATGAGCATATGGATTATCATAAGACATATGAGGAGTACATTGAGACCAAGTTAAAACTGCTAAGGATGGCAGAGGTTGCTGTAGTGAATAGGGATGATGAATCGTACGAAAGAATCTCAAAGCTCAAAAGTCAAAAGTCAAAATTATCTGGCGAAGCCAGATCTCGCTTCGCGAGACAGCTCAAATCTAAAAAATTTATCACATATGGATTGAATAGTGAGTCAGATATTAACTCGAAAGCTTTTCCGTTTAAAACGAAGCTTATTGGGGAGTACAATACATATAATGTTTTGGCTGCGGTTGCGGCGTGTCAGAATCTTGGTTTTCCAGATGAAGTGATAAGAAAAGCAATTGCAGACTTTGAACTACCAAAAGGAAGGGCAGAGGTGGTCTATGACGATGGATTTACTGTCATGGTGGATTTCGCCCATACGCCAAACAGCCTGAGACAGATACTGCAAACCTTGAGAAAGGAGCTGTCGAAAAATGCGAGGTTAATCCATGTTTTTGGTAGCGCCGGAGAGCGGGATGAAAGCAAACGATCTGAAATGGGGAAGGTTTCATCCGAGTTTGCCGATGTGGTAATCTTGACGGCGGAGGATCCGCGTTCGGAATCTGTCGAGAGCATAATGAGTCAAATCGAGGCCGGTTTCGTGAAGGTTTCACCTTCTAAGGCGAAACCTTATAAAATACCTGATAGACAAGAGGCGATTGAGCAGGCAATAAAGATGGCAAAAAAAGGTGATGTTGTTCTTATAACGGGAAAAGGGCATGAGCAGTCAATGAACTTTGGTTCAGGGGAGGTGCCGTGGAGCGATCATGAGGCGGTGCGAAAAGCACTCGCCTCGTTTAAATAGGTTACCTAAGTTACTTAGGTTACCTATGTTACTTATGAAAAAACATATCCACTTCATCGGTATAAAAGGTGTCGGCATGGCGCCTTTGGCGATTATTGCCAAAGAAGCCGGGTTTTTGGTAAGCGGGTGTGATATCGATCAGGAATTCATAACCGATGCATCGTTAAGAAAAACAGGCATTACGCCGCTTATTGGTTTTGACAAAGTACATTTGGGAGATGCGAAAATTGTCATTACAACAGGCGCTCACGGTGGATTTGATAATCCTGAAGTACAAGCTGCCCGTGATATGGGTCTTCCGGTGTTGACGCAAGGAGAAGCAGTGGGAGTGTTTATGGAAGGGGGGATGCTGAATAAAAAAGCGCAGATTGGGATTTCAATTGCCGGAACACATGGGAAGACCACAACAACAGCGATGATCGCGACTATACTCAAATTCTGTGGGCAGGACCCGTCATTTATCGTTGGCACGAGCGATGTTCCTTCTCTTGGCAACGCCGGCCATTTTGGTCGCGGGAAATATTTTGTCGCTGAAGCGGATGAGTATGCAACCGAGCCCGTGTATGATAAAAAACCAAAATTTCTTTGGCAACATCCGAAAATTGCCGTTATCACCAATATCGAGCTTGACCACCCAGATGTATATGCGTCAGTTGATGAGATGCGACAGGCATTTCTAGCGTTTAGTAAACAGCTGCCACCTGATGGGGTTTTGGTTGCGTGCGGAGACGATCCACAAGTCCGGAAACTCTTGACTCAGTACAACAAAAGGATGATAACCTATGGCTTTTCTCCGAAAAACGATTGCGTCATAACCCGTGTTCGCATTTCAGGAACGCAAATGTTTTTTTGGATTGAGGCATTTGGTACAAATATGGGGGAGTTTGTGCTCAAGATAACAGGCGAACATAACGCGCTGAATGCCGCAAGTGCAATCATGGTCGCATTGGAGCTTGGGTTACCAGTTGAAAAGATAAAAAAAGCCCTTTTACAATTTACCGGCACAAAGCGGCGGCTCGAATACGTTGGGACACTCCCAACAGGCGCTATTGTTTATGATGATTATGCCCACCATCCAACAGAAATAAAAAAAACACTCCTTGCACTTCGCCAGATGTATCCAAAAAAACATATTGTGTGTATTTTCCAGCCCCATACATACTCAAGAACCAAAAAATTATTTCACGAATTCACCTCAGCATTTGATATGGCAGATACGGCCATTGTGAATGACATTTTTCCTTCCCTTCGTGAAAAGCGAGACCCAGCTATTTCTGCACACGCCATGGTGCAGGCGATGAGCCCGTTACATAAGGACGTTTTATACCTCCCCACGCTTTCGGATGTGATAGAATATATCGAACAAAAACGCTTCCGCGATAATACAATTATCATCATTATGGGAGCGGGGGATGTGTACAAAGTCATCAAGGAATTAGATCTTGTCCATGAATAACGCGTTACTGACGTTGGAAAGAGTATTGGGAGCAAATACGATCAAACAAAACGAACCGATGCTTTCCCATACCGCTTGCAAGATCGGCGGACCGGCCGAGTACTATGTTGAGATTGATAAAACCGATGATTTTGTCAGGACAATAATAGCAGCGAGAAAAGCACGTCTGCCCGTATTTGTCTTTGGCGGTGGATCAAACCTCATCGTTTCTGACAATGGGATAAAAGGGTTGGTTATTAAGAACAACTGTCGAAGGCATGAGATAGTAAGTATGAAAGGGAGGATTAAAAACCGGCGGCTTGATGTAGCCTATGCGCTTGTATACGCTGAAGCCGGTGTCATTATGAATCAACTTGTACGTTTCACGATCGATCAGGGTCTTTCGGGTCTTGAATATGCCCTTGGGATACCGGGAAGTGTAGGTGGTGTTGTATATACGAATGTCGATTTCCCGGAAAACAACACGTCTGTCGGGGAGTATGTGCACAGCGTGCAAGTGTTGACCAATTCAGACGAGATCCAGGACCGAAGAAGAACACACCCCTCGGATATTATAGTATCAGCGATATTTCGCTTGGTGCCTTTTGATAAAAAATTGCTGTGGGAGAGAGGAACCGAGGCCGCAACAGATAGAAATACCGCATTACCGGAAGGGAATATCTCCTACGCATTTCGCAATATCGGCATCGCTGATGCTATGAAAATCCCGACCCCGGGACACAGCACTTCGCCGACATTTCTTATTCGGCAATCAGGCCTTGCTGGCAAAAGAATCGGTGACGCTCTCATTTCAGACGTAAACCCGAATTGCATTGTCAATCTCGGAAAAGCAAAGGCTTCGGATGTCCTTTCGCTCATGAGACTGATAAAGAACGCGGTTTTTAAGAAATTTGGTGTTACACTAGAGATGGACGTAAAAGTAGTCGGAGAAATGTGAACAATATGGATAAATACGTCATAACAGGTGGTAGTACATTGCACGGCACCATTACGGTATCAGGATCGAAAAATGTCGCATTGAAAGCACTCGTCGCCGCCTGCCTCACTGATGAGGAGGTCGTGATAGAGAACGTACCGGATATCTCGGATTTTTCTGTTATGGTAAATAGTATTAAAAATTTCGGTGGCGAGGTACGTCTCAATGGGCATACTGCTTATGTAAAAATGACGGACTTTCGAAGTACACAGGTATCTCTGGATGATGCCGCGCACACACGAACGTCTTCAATGTTTTTAGCACCGCTATTGATACGAGCGGGAAAAGCGCTCATACCAAATCCTGGTGGTTGTCGTCTTGGGGCTCGCCCAATAGACAGAACAGTTGAAGGGATTTCGAAAATGGGGGCTAAGATTGTTTATGATAGTACAGACGGTTATTTTCATGCGTCCTCAACAAAGCTTAAGGGGATACCCTATCGCTTTGAAAAAAACACTCATACTGGTACGGAGACGATGATTATTGCCGCATCAATGGCCGAAGGCCAAACAATACTTGAGAATGCCGCTCTGGAGCCCGAGGTCGATGAGCTTGTTTCGATGCTTAAAAAAATGGGAGCACAGATCAGGCAGACAGATGGAAGAAAAATCATTATTGACGGTGTCCCAAAACTTCACGGATCGACCGTGCGGATAGGACCTGACCGAAATGAGATCGTGACATTTGCTGTCGCAGCGCTGGTTACTAAGGGAGATGTTTTTATCAAGGAGGCAAAAAAAGAGGATCTGAAAGAATTTTTAGGCTCCCTCACAAGGGCAAACGGAGGATTTGAGGTGGCAGGTGACGGTATACGATTTTTCTATAGAGGAGAGCTTGTCGCAACCGATGTGACGACAATGCCATATCCAGGCTTTATGACTGACTGGCAGGCGCCGTGGGCGGTTTTGATGACACAAGCAATGGGAGAATCGATCATTCACGAAACCGTGTTTGAGAATAGATTCAGTTATGTTTCGGAGCTTAAAAAAATGGGAGCACGTATCAGCCTATTTAACCCAAAGGTTGAGAACCCAAAGGAATTTTACAATTTCAATATGGAAGATGACGATCCGAAATTTTTCCACACAGCGAAAATATCAGGGCCGACGCAACTGCATAATGCTGTTGTCAATATTTCCGACCTTCGCGCGGGAGCAACACTCGTCATTGCGGCGCTTGCCGCAAAAGGAGAAAGCGTTGTGCATGGTATTCCAATTATACAGCGGGGATATGCTTCTTTTGATGAACGGTTACGAAGTCTCGGTGCAAATATTCAAGTAAAGCAAGATTAATGAGAGGAAAAATTATTATGCAAGCAGTTATTTTAGCAGCTGGACAATCGAGTCGATTTTATCCTTTCGGGGACGGAAAACACAAGTCCTCTGAAAAACTTCTCGGTCTGCCCATTATAGAACATACAATAGAAAGTGTAAAAAAAGCCGGTATTACCGACATTATTATCGTTACGGGCAAAAACGGTCATATTCGCGAAAGTCTGAAGAATGTCAAAGGCTTAAGCGATAAGATAACAATTGTCGAACAAGAAGCTGCCAAGGGGATGGGAAATGCGCTGTTGCGCGTGAAAAATCTATCGGAGAACTTTTATGTTCTGCACGCGCACCATATGGAGTTTGATCAGTTTGCGCGAGATCTTAAGGCGAAACAAGATCCGCAGAGTGCTGTCTTACTGGCGAAAAAAGCTCAAAAAGTTGATCAGTTTGGTGTTCTGAAGACAGACGGCGATATGGTAGTTGATATTGTTGAAAAACCCGATGCTCTGTCCGCTCCTTCAAATCTCTGCGTTATTGGTATGTACCTTCTTCCGAAAGCATTTCTCAAAACGCTTGAGCGCATGCCGGATGAGCATTATAGTTTTGAAAAAGCACTCGTTCACTATGCAAAAGAAAAAAAAGTAAAAGTAGTGATCACTGAAAAAGAAACCATATCACTAAAGTACCCGTGGGATTTGTTGTCGCTGAATCAATACCTTCTCAGGCATGCAAAAAGCTCAATCTCTCAAAGAGCAGCCATTCACAAGACCGCCATGATTTCGGGAAAAGTTATTATAGAGGAAGGCGCAAAAATCTTGGAACGCGCGACGATAAAGGGTCCCTGTTACATTGGAAAGGGAGCCTACATCGGCACGAATGCGATCGTTCGGGACTTTGCATCCGTCGGGGAAGGAGTAGTTGTCGGTGCAGGTATGGAGATAAAAAACAGCATTCTTATGGACAACGCGACGACACATTCCGGTTTTATCGGCGACTCGGTTATCGGGGAATCATGTAAGATAGCAGCATTTTTCTGCACGGGCAACGTACGGCTTGATCGAGCTTTGGTGAAGGTGAAAATAGCAAGAGGCTCTGTTGAAACCGGTCTTCGCTCGCTTGGCGTTTGCATGGGAAATGATGTTCAGGTCGGTATTCGCGTATCAACGATGCCGGGAGTACTGATCGGAAGAAATGTCGTGATCGGCCCGTCAACGACCGTGTTTACCCGTATTCCGCATAACACGCGTTACTACACAACATTTCATGAAGTAATAAGCGAGGAAATCGGAGAAGTTGCAAAAAACAGTCATTCATCTGGGAAAATGGTGCTTTTTGATATTGACTATACGCTTTTTGATACGGATATCTTTAAAGAATCAAATTTAGAAACGTATACGCTGTATAATGATGTTATTGCTATGCTGTCAAGTCTGCAAGGGATTGCAAAAATCGGTATTTTTTCAGAAGGGCAACACGAGCTGCAAAAAGCAAAACTTCTCAAAACGAAAATTCATGATCATTTCCCGGAGGAGCATCTTCATATTGTCGCAAAAAAAGACGAAACGCTTGGGCAGATTCTTAAAAAATATAAAAAAGAAATGCTTTTTTTGGTTGATGACAAGCTATCTATACTTGAAGCTGCAAAAAAACAGGCACCGAAAACTGTGGCAATCTGGATAAAACGCGGCCCGTATGCTATAAAACAAGCAAAAGCAAATGCCTTTTTGCCTGATGCGACAATCTCATCGCTTAATGAGGTTATAGCGATCGTCGCTAATTCCAATTAGTTACAAGTCCTAAGTGATAAGTCATAAGTCAAAGACCCTTATCTATTATGTGTGGCATTTTCGGTTACATCGGAAAACAAAATAATGCGGCGGAGATCGTCCTTGAGGGCTTACGACTTCTTGAGTACCGCGGCTATGATTCTTGGGGAATTGCCGTTTTGGACAACAAAAAGCTCGCTATTGAGAAGCACGCAGGAAAAATAGGGAACGCAAAAACATCATTGCCAAAAAGCACCATGGGTATCGGTCATACGCGTTGGGCAACACACGGCGGTGTATCGGATAAAAATGCACATCCTCATTTCGACTGCACGAAAGAAATAGCAGTGCTCCATAACGGTATTATAGAAAACTACGCGGAGATTAAAGAAGTTTTACAAAAAAAGGGTCACATATTTGTTTCAGAGACAGATACGGAAGTGTTTGCCCATTTGATAGAAGAGAACCTCAAAAAAGAAGGTTTTGCTACGTCAGTTCGCGATGCCTTCAATCAAATACACGGTCTTAACGCGGTTGTTGTTGCATACGCGCCGTCAAAAGAAATTGTCGCGGCAAAGACGGGATCGCCGCTTGTCGTGGGCAAAGATAACAATGCAATCTACTTGGCATCAGATTCCGCGGGAATAATTCGCCACACTCGAAATATCATGTTTCTGAAAGACAATGAAATGGTAATTATTGGCAATAATTCGATTCAGCTTGTCTCTCTTCCCGAGGGGAAAAAGCTCGCCCTAAAATTTGAGCGGGTAAACTGGAAAGTAGAAGATGCAAGTATTGGGGAATACCCTCATTTTATGTTGAAAGAAATCTTCGAGCAGCCGAAAGTGATACGGGCAGTCATTGAGGACCAAGCAGAGCAAATTGCAGACCTTGCGGAACTCGTAAAGAACGCAAAAGGGACATTCTTTATCGGAGCCGGAACCGCAGGCTATGCCTGCCTCGCAGGGACATATTTATTTTCCAAGATAGCAAAACATCATGTAAACATGGCTGCGGCCTCAGAATTTAACTATCTTGAAGATTTTCTCACGAAAGACAGCCTTATTATTGTCCTTTCACAGTCAGGTGAAACAATTGATGTCATTGAGCCTCTCAATAGGGCGAAGAACAAAAAAAGCAAAGTTGTCGCAATTGTCAATGTATTAGGCTCGACGATTTATCGGATGGCGGACTATAAATTGCTTTTAAACGCCGGGCCTGAAAACGCAGTTGCATCAACCAAGACATATATCGCCAAACTTGTCACCCTTTTCATGCTTTCACATGCAATGAACGGGTCATTGAGTCAGGCAAAATCAATCCTTCTCAAAAGCGCAAATGAGGTAGAGAGGATTCTTGAAAAGAAGAGTTCGGATGCGATACGGAATCTTGCAAGGGCATTGGTAAGGAAAGAACATATCTACGCGATAGGGCGTGGAACGTCATTTGCTACCGCACTTGAGGCATCTTTGAAAATAAAGGAAGTAAGCTGTATCCATATGGAGGGATTAGCAGGCGGAGAGCTAAAGCACGGAACAATGGCGCTTATTGAAAAAGATACACCGGTTTTGGTTTTTGCACCAAAGGATGAGACGCATGCGGCAATCCTCTCAAACGCTATGGAAATAAAAGCCCGAGGAGGGTGTATTATTGGTATCAGCCCTGAGAATTCGGACATTTTTGATACCTGGATTGAAGTCGCCGATATGGGAGATGCGTCTATCATCTCACAAATAATTCCCGTGCAACTGCTTGCATATTATCTTGCGATTGAGCGGGGGCTTGATCCGGACAAGCCCAGAAATCTAGCCAAGAGTGTCACAGTAAAATAACTGCCCCGAAAAATCTATGCAGATTCTTTTTATTGCAACATCGGTATTATTTTTTTTATGGATAATACGAAATATACTTTTTCAAGTAGCGCTGTGGCAATTAAAAGAATACCGATTTGACAGGATTCTTATTCACCTGCGCGAGACGCGTCAGGGCAGGCAGCTTTTTTTATCAGTACTCTCTTTGACAAAGCTAATCCTCATTGGCAGCTATGTTTTTGTCGTATTTCATGAGTCCTACTTCCCGTTTTACTATTGGGTTTTGTTTTTTGTTTATCTTATTTCAGCGGTTTTGGTACTGCGGGAGAATTATCTTAATCAACAGCGGATACCAACGTTTACGCCGAAGGCGCTTTTCATTACTGTTGTAACGATTGGGATAGTATTTCTCTTTTATGCAATTCCTGTTGTCGATAAATTTCTCTGGTTACTGTTTATTGATAAGATATCGTATCTTATAGTTTTGCTTTTAGTTTTTGGATTGTCATTTCCGACTGAAATATTCCGTGATATAGAAGTAAATAAGGCAAGAAAAAAAATAAAGAAATGCAAAAAGCTTCTTGTCATAGGCGTTACAGGTAGCTATGGAAAGAGCTCGACAAAAGATTATACTGCGCAAATTCTAAGTAGGAAATTTACGGTTCTAAAAACTCAAGGAACGAACAATACACCGATAGGCATTGCGCAGACAATCTTACGAAAGCTCGATCGGAATACTGAAATTTTTGTTGTTGAGATGGGAGCGTATGGACGGGGGGAAATCGCAGGAATGTGCGCGATCGTCCGTCCGAAAATCGGCATCTTGACCGCTGTAAATGACCAACACCTATCACTGTTTGGTAGTCTGGAAAATACGAAAAAAGCAAAGTATGAGCTCATTGAGTCGTTGCCGAAAGAGGGAATAGCGCTTTTTAACGGTAATAATGCGAACGCGCTTTCGCTGTATCAAAATACAAAAAAGAAAAAAGTACTGTACCGGACAATGATTGATTCTGTTCCCTCCGATCCTACGCCAGATATTGTTGCGGATTCTGTTGTCGTTAAGAAAACAGGAGTATCGTTTGTCGTTCACATTGGAGATAAAACCATGCATCTTGCCGTACCGCTTCTGGGAGCGCATACGATTGAGAACATTCTCCCCGGGATCTACATCGCAAATCACTTAGGAATGAATGATGAGGAAATAAGAAATGCCGTTTCAATGCTTTCTCCGTTACCCAAAACGATGATTTATCACAAACTGCAAAACGGCATAACAATTATCGATGATACATTTAACGCAAATCCCGACGCAGTCATTGCTGCAGTACGCTATGCCAAAATTTACAAAGGAAAAAAAATTCTTGTACTCCAGCCGATGATTGAGCTTGGGAGGAAAACAAACGCAGAGCACTACAGGGTGGCAAAAGAGATCGCCAGTATCTGTGATCACTTGCTTCTTACCAATAAAAACTACTTTTCTTCGATAAAAGCGGGCGTTGATGATAGCAAAAGTGCGTGTAGGGTCGAGATTGCGTCTCCTTCCGAGGCTGCTGAGTATCTTTCCTCACAGACAAAAAAAGGGGACATCATTGTTTTCGAAGGGAAAGAGGCAGCGTACGTGATTGAAAAATTACTGTAGATTGATTTGAACATACTGTCTATTGAGGAGTATAATAGGAGTCCATGGCAACAATTTTAGGTTTGGCGATTTTGTCTTTCTTCATAACAGGAGTTCTACTCATCCCATTTATCGATTTTCTCTACAAAATCAAACTGCAACGGGCAAATCAAAAAACAAAAGACCTGTTTAATAAACGTACGCCAATTTTTGATAAATTCCATGGCTGGAAAGCCGGGACGCCAATGGGAGGGGGAATACTCATTATCCTTGTCGTCGTCGTATTGTCTCAGTGGGCGTATGGGATGCTTGGTATCAAAACAAAGGCATGGGAATTGTTTGTCATTTTATTTTCATTCATCGGTTTTGGTCTTTTAGGGCTATACGATGACTTTAAAAAATTAAGCGGTGGAAGAACAGGGTTTTTTGGCCTTCGCTTTCGGCATAAATTTATTATTCAGTTTATTCTGGCGTTTATTATTGCTCTCGTTTTTTATACACAGCTTGGCTATTCATTTCTTTTTGTCCATGGATTCGGACCGGTAAGCATCGGGTTTTTCTTTGTCCCTTTTGCTGCACTCGTAATAGTATCCTTTGTCAACGCGGTCAATATAACAGACGGTTTGGACGGACTTGCGACAGGGTTACTCATGATTTGCCTCATTGCTTTTTTGGTCATTTCTGCGACAAGTCAACAGCTTGACGAGTCGCTGGGAATTTTTATCGCAATTCTTCTTGGCTCAATTATTGCCTTTTTGTACTTTAATACCTACAAAGCGAGGCTCATGCTGGGAGACGTTGGCGCGTTATCTCTTGGCGCGGTACTTGCCGTTATCGGTCTCCTGACGGGAAAAGCACTCGCACTTGCCGTTATCGGCGGAGTGTTTGTGCTTGAGATCGGATCATCGCTTCTGCAATTATTAAGCAAGCATTTTTTGGGAAAAAAAATCCTTCCTGTTGCACCGCTCCACTTGATGCTACAACAGCGGGGCTGGGAAGAGCCAAAGGTCGTGATGCGGGCATGGATTATCGGTATTTTCTTTGCTATTCTTGGTCTTTTTCTCGCATTTATCACCTGATGTATTCTTCGTGATTATTCTTTTCGAGTTTAGTATAAAATAAAGTATAGGTATGAAAAAAATGGATTTTTTCCTTCTCGGTATCGTTTTCTGCCTCACGCTGTTTGGTCTTTTTATGGTATACGATGCATCTTCATTCATCGCATATCGTGACTTCCAGGACAAATATCATTATATAAGAGATCAGATACTCTGGGCGGTTTTGGGGCTTGCCGCGCTTTTTTTCTTTTCCTATTTTAATTATCGAAAGCTCTACAACTTTGCGCTTCTCTTCCTTATTGCTGCAATTATTCTTCTTATTCTTGTTTTTATTCCGGGAATCGGTATCCGCGCGTTGGGCGCGCATAGATGGATCAATCTCGGATTTACGACATTGCAACCTGCGGAATTCGTGAAAGTAAGCCTCGCGATTTATCTTGCGGCATGGTTTTCGCATAAGGAAAAAGGGAGACTCTTTGCATTTTTGCTTCTCCTTGGACTTGTTTGCCTGCTTGTTATCTTGCAGCCTGACATGGGCACAGCGTCGATTATACTTTTTGAAGCGCTCATGGTGTACTTTTTCTCGGGAGGCAGCATCATTCACTTTCTTTTGCTTCTTCCTGCGATGCTCGCGGGTGGCATGCTTATTATCCTTGTTGCGCCGTACAGGATAAGCCGTTTGAGAGCATTTTTTGCAATAGATACATCCTTAGACAGCTCTTCGTACCACGTAAAACAAATACTGATTGCTCTTGGGTCCGGCGGAATATTCGGTTTGGGGGTTGGTAATTCATTACAAAAGTATGCATATTTGCCGGAAAATGTTACCGATTCTATTTTCCCTATCATCGCCGAAGAATTTGGATTTCTCGGGGCAGGGATATTGCTTGGCTTTTATATTCTTTTTATCTGGCGGGGATTTACTATTGCGGCTACCGCAAAAGATATGTTCGGGAAATTGCTTGCAGGCGGGATAATATCCTTTTTGGGTATTCAGATACTGATTAATGTAGCGGCGATGACCGCACTTTTGCCGTTAACCGGTGTACCGTTGCCGTTTATTTCCTATGGAGGATCTGCGCTTGTTGTTGATTTGGCGTCAGTTGGTATACTTTTAAGTATCGCCAGGTGTAAAGATACGCGATAATAGCTGAAAATATTTATGATAGAACCAATTTTAACTGATACCAGTCATGCTTTCGATGATATTCATATAACTCAGGGGCAAAAAGATGCTCTACAAAAACTTGAACAAAGAAGAAGACTTATAGAGCCAGTCGTTGAAGGCTTATTCCCTGCAAGATCACAAGGTTATTTCGACGAAATGATTGCACGACGGTATAGAAAAAACGCAACAGATTTCAGTGAAGATGATAAGTGGGAAGCAAGGGATAAAAGTAGGAATTACAGGTACAACAAAACGCAGCTTGTTGATCAGGTCGCGCAATCTCGAATACCAGATGGGGATATAAGCGAGTATATATCTGTTCTTCATTCATTGGGCCGCGAGCTTTCTCATAAGAATACAGAGCTGATGGTAGAAGAAATGTTGTTTTTAGCTGAAATCCCTGATTCATTAGATGAAGCTCGCGTTTATGTATCACTCGCTAGACGGTGGAAGGACGAGTTTTTACAGAATGTTGATGAAGACGAAGTAAAATGGAGAGTAGGGCGTTTACATGAGATCATTCGTGAGTTATCAGGTTCTCATATTTTTCCAAGACCGGATAAAAGAAGTACTGAGGAGATTGAACAACTTTTTGAAGCATTCACTGAGGCATATAGTTATCTCTATTCCTTGCCAGCAGATTATGATAGAGAGACTGCCGAAAAATTCATTTTTGGCGCACAGAGAGCAGGATTAGGTTTCCATGATGCTGAACAAACGAGAAAAGTGCTTCGGCTCTTTAAAAATGTTTCACCATTTGAAGATCGGGCGACAATGAGAAAATTTGCTGAAGAAGTAACGAGATATACAGCAAATCATGGTTTATCGGATGATGCTGTGGATGGATTTGGAACAAAACTGCTGCCGGCGCTTCATGCAGCTGATAGCGATGTCGAGATTTTATTAAGAGGAGGAAATATTTGGGGAATGGGAAAAGGAGACTTCGGCGTTGCTGATTTTATCTGTCATGCATATGCACAGAGAATCACCCCCGCAAACCTCAGCGCTCTTACTATGATTTTGCGTGAAGTTCCGACAACAAATTTAGCTAGGCTTGAACAAAATAGGCTTGATGGGCTGACTTTGCGAACGCCTTTTGGAATTCTTCGGGATTTTATTCATGATCAACGTCCTTATGTTCATGATGTTGTTGCTGCAATGGTGAATTACTATGATACTGGTAATAAGCAGGCGCTTTTATCAGTTCTGCAAAAAACCGATTACCTGTCGGGATCGAACGAGCGGCTTATTGATAGATCTTTATATGAAACGGAAGTCGATGAGGTAGTGCATGGATGGCATACTAATGATCATGGAGGGAAGATAAAGCCAATAACTGTTTTGCGTCGCCTGGTAGAGAATACATCACCTTTTGAAGAAGAGCTTCCAAAGACGCGAGATACAGAATTGAATCAACGGTTAGGTCAGCTAATGCAAAATAAGCAAAATGGAATAGTGTCAAGGGAAATGCTTGGTCAAGCTTTACGGTATGTTAATGATAAGCTTGTAGCTATGATGGGAAAAGGGGAAATTGGTATTGAGCCAAGTTATGTTCTAGCGTTATCATGGCTTGAGCGAAGAGGATTTGAAGTGCTTCAGCATTTTACTTTTGAAGATCAAATGGGAGCATACAAAGAGGGATGGTTTCAAGAGCTTCTGAGGTTCCAAGATCTTACAGCAGCGCCTGGAGCATTTAACAAAGAAGCATTTGATGCATTTCTTGTTGAGTTAGGTAGTAAAAAGCTTGAGGAAAAACCTTATAGCTTGATTGCGAGGAGAATGTTGATACACGTTGGAGAGCTGGGACAGCAGTACCATAAAGCGGGGAGAAATGATCGAGCAGGCGCGTTGGCATCTGGTAATGTAACAAATGAACTAATAAAATTACGCGATATGAAACCAGCCAGGACAAAAGAATGTACGGCGGTCCGTGCAGGATTGGTTGATCCGCGGTTTGACCCTTATAAATAGTTTATTATGAAGGTTGCGGTTATCGGTGGTCATTTGTCTCCTGCGCTTGCGTGTATCGATGCATTTCCTAAAGATGTTGAAGTTATTTTCATCGGCAGAAAACACGCCTTGGAAGGGGATGAGGCGGTATCACTCGAGTATCGGGAGATTACCAAACGGGGAATTTCGTTTTTCCATCTAACAACTGGACGACTACAACGGAAGTTGACGAGGCACACACTTCCCTCATTGTTTAAGTTTCCCAATGGGGTTGTGCAAGCGTTTAGAATTCTCAAAACACAACATCCTGATGTTGTGTTATCGTTTGGTAGCTATCTTTCTTTGCCCGTTGTTTTTGCGGCGTATCTTCGACACATTCCGATTGTTATTCATGAACAGACGCTTGAAGCAGGGTTGGCAAATAGAATAGAAGCAAAATTTGCAAGAAAAATATGTATCTCCTGGGAATCATCAAGGAAGTTTTTCCCGAAAGAAAAAACGATTCTTACAGGCAATCCTATTAGGAAATTTTCCCGCGAAGCGGGATCCAGCTCCGCTGGACAAATTTCAAATGAGAATCTACCGCTTTTGTACATTACCGGTGGGAGTCTTGGGTCGCATGCAATTAATATTTTGGTAGAGGGGTGTATTGAGAAGCTTTTGGATACGTATGTCGTTTATCACCAGACGGGAGACGCGAGAGAATTTGCTGATTATGAGCGGCTTAAGGACAGGAAAAAACATCTGACAGAAAAAAAGCAACGTCGATATACGATAGTAAAGTTTGTCTCATCTGATGATGTCGGTGTTCTGTTACGGCAGGCAGACCTCGTGGTCGGCAGATCGGGTATGAATACGGTTACGGAGCTTTTATATTTTGAAAAATCAGCACTGCTTATTCCCTTACCGTTTTCTCAAAAAAATGAGCAAAGGAAGAATGCCTTATTTTTGCAGAAAATCGGCCTTGCAAAAATGGTTGAACAAGGAACGCTTACGTCGGAATCTCTTTACCGTACAATAGGGGAGATGCTGGAGCGTAGAACGAATCCCCCCAGGGAAGCAGATGCTGCATCAGGTCTCATACAAAAAGCTGCAGGGACTATCGTGGAGGTGGTGCTTCATGTTGCAAAGCAGACGGACAATTAAAAAGCGGAGAGGAAGGAAAATTTTTTTTCTCATCTCTATCATTTTTCTTTTTTTCTTGATTATATCTTCGGCAGTGACCGTCTACATCATCTTTGGCCAAAACAAGGAACTTTTTGTTAGTCCGCAGCCGCGAAGCCGCCAACTGGAGATGCTCGGAGATTCGGGAACCAAGCAATTGGAGCGTGCTTTGGTAAAAAAGGGAATTGCCTTTGAGTCCGTCACTATTTCTTCAGAATCAGCATATATCATACGATTGAGGACCGGGGAAGAAATATTGATGAGCAAAACACGAGGTCTTAAAGAACAAGTTTCCTCTTTACAAGTAATCCTCCCGCGCCTTACAATGGAAGATAAGCGATTCACGCGGCTTGACCTTCGTTTTGATAAGCCTGTGATTGTGTTTAAGTAGGTATGAGTGATGAAAGGATAGTCGTCGGAATAGACGTCGGAACATATAAGATTGTCACTGTCATTGCAAAGGTTACCGATGCGGTCAATGTCCTTGGGGTCTCCGAAGTAAAATCCGCTGGCATAAAAAAAGGCCAGATTGTTGATATAGAGGAATCGGTTGCCGCGATCAATATGTCGCTTGAAGCGGCAGAGCGGATGGCCGGCTATTCAGCTTCTCATATCATAGCATCAATTGGAGGGAGTCAGATAGAGAGTCAGAATTCACGCGGTGTCGTCGCTGTTTCAAACTCCAACGGTGAGATTACACAGAGCGATCTTCTCCGGGTTATTGACGCTGCAAAGGCAGTCTCGCTCCCATCAACGCGTGAGATAATTCATGTCCTACCAAGAAACTATATTGTCGACGGTCAGGAGGGGATTAAGGATCCGGTCGGCATGTCAGGAGTC
Organism: uncultured Gammaproteobacteria bacterium; assembly: GCA_964457405.1. Lineage (GTDB taxonomy): Bacteria > Patescibacteriota > Microgenomatia > Levybacterales > UBA12049 > CAYWEP01. Next base: position 7,366 of record CAYWEP010000009.1, on the reverse strand, counting down.
AGGCTTGAAGTCGACACCCATATCATTACCGCCAATAATATTTCTGTCAGAAATCTTGAAAAAGCAATTTCGGAGGTGGGCGTAGACGTTGATAATTTTGTTTTCAACGGGTACGCAAGCTCACTTTCTGTCCTTTCTGACACGGAAAAAGAATTGGGTGTCGTGCTGGTCGATATCGGCGCCGGGACAACGGATATATCTATTTACACAGAAGGGTCGGTTGCCTACTCGTCGGTTCTGGCAATCGGCGCTCGGCACATTACCAATGATCTGGCGATCGGACTTCGAATTTCTCTTGAATCTGCTGAGAAAATAAAACTTTTTCTCTCGCAAGGCCCTGCAAAAAAAATTCTTCAGCCCGAGGAACACGTGACAAGAGACTATAAATCAACTGATGAGCTTGATTTGACAGCATTGAGTCTCCCCGAGGAGCTTCGGAAAGTGTCACAAAAAACACTCGTTGATGGGATCATACGGCCGAGACTCAATGAGATTTTTACCATGGTGGGTCTTGAGATTAAAAAAAGCGGTTTTGGCGGACAAACGCCTGCCGGTGTAGTCGTCACCGGCGGCGGCGCTTTAACCGTTGGCATAAAGGATTCGGCAAAGCGGATACTTGCCATGCCCGTGCGCGTCGGATTGCCAACGGGAATGAAAGGGATTATTGATGAAGTGTTAGATCCGGCCTACGCGACCGTTATTGGTCTTACGATGTATGGAGCAAAAACAGAACCGGCAAAATCATCATTGCCTTTCGGGCTTTCAATGCCGAGAGTTTCAGGCGGAGGCGGTAAGATATTTAGACGGATTATAGACATCATAAAATCTTTCATCCCCTAATGACGAAGAGTATCAGAAGTATCAAGAGCACCACACGAGATTTTGCTGCTAGACAGTAGAAGCTTGAAGCTACCTGTCTGCCGGCAGGCAGGGAAATGAGAAGTTAGATGATTAAGGTTTGAGGAATTATTCTATCCTCCAAAGTCTAGCCTCGGCATGTCTAGGGATGTTGCAATTGTCTATATCATCTGTTAGGATTGACCCAACATGCTCATACGTCCCCAAACCACAAATTTCGCCAAAATTAGAGTCATCGGTATCGGCGGCGGTGGCTCCAACGCAATCAATTCCATGATCACCGGAAGCTCTATTCAAGGTGTGGATTTTGTTTCTATCAATACAGACGCACAAGCGCTTCTTCTGAATCCTGCGACAACCAAAGTCCAAATCGGTGAGAATATGACAAAAGGCTTAGGGAGCGGTGGTGACCCTGAAATAGGGCGACAAGCTGCAGAAGAATCCGCAGAAAAACTAAAAGACATGATTGAGGGATCAGATATGGTGTTCCTCACTGCCGGAATGGGAGGCGGCACTGGGAGTGGCGCAACACCAATCATTGCAAAAATCGCCAAAGAAGTAGGCGCGCTCACTGTCGCGGTTGTAACCAAACCGTTCACTTTTGAAGGGACGCGACGAATGGTCGCAGCAGAGGAAGGAATAGAGCAGCTAAAAGACAAAGTAGACACACTGATCGTTATCCCAAATCAACGGATCATGGATGTTGTCGATCGGAAACTGTCTCTTCTTGAAGCATTTAAAGTTGCTGACTCTGTTTTGACACAAGGCGTACAGGGAATTTCTGAGCTTATTACAGTACCCGGTCTTATTAACGTTGATTTTGCCGATGTCAGGACTATCATGTCAAATGCCGGATCCGCTCTTATGGGTATCGGTACAGGTATTGGTGAAAATAGAGCGCAAGCTGCTGCGCGGTCGTCAATCGCCTCGCCGCTTCTTGAGATCTCGATGGATGGGGCACGAGGCGTACTTTTTAATATTATTGGTGGACCAGACCTGACGATGTCTGAGGTGGATGAGGCGGCGAAGATCATATCAGCTGCTGCAGATCCTGATGCAAATATCATTTTTGGCGCAACGATTGATGAGAGTATGCACGATCAGATCAGAATAACCGTTGTCGCAACGGGCTTTGATAATGCAAAGCAGCGATTGCAGCAATTTATCCCTCACGCACAAGAGCGCGTCGAGACAAATCAAACCTACAATACAATGCCACAACAGTCACAGTCACAACAAGATGATACAACGAGTCAACCAACTCCTCCTCCGGATCCTGTGAAAGAAGAAGACGAATGGGACATCCCCGCCTTCCTCCGCCAGAAAAATTAAGCGGAGTTCGGCGAGGCAAGCCCGCATCTTTAAGGCAGAAGAATTAATCTTCTTGACAACTTTCCTAATCTGTTATAACATGGTTCTAACACTTCGATAAGCTCAGTGCAAACATGGAACAAACAGTTATAAAAGTAGGAAATTCACTAGCAATTACTCTTCCTATTGGATTTGTAAAGGATAAAAAACTCAAAGCAGGGCAAAAGGTAATTGTTAGACAAGATTTGGAGGTAGATGCTCTTGTTGTTGCACTGTCTGGATCATCTATAAAAAAAACGAGTGGTATTACGCCGGAATTTTTAAACTGGCTTGAGAAATTTAACAACAAATACAAAGCTGCGCTAACAGAACTTGCCAAAAAGTGAAAAATATCTCCTATCTTACTCTTGATGTTGTTCTTGCTGTTCACGACAATATGATTGAGAAGTATGGAGGTAGTCATGGCATAAGAGATCTTGGTCTCATTCAATCCGCAATCGCCAGGCCTCAATCCTCATTTGGCGGGGAAGATCTATATCCCAGTATTTTTGATAAAGCTGCAGCACTTTTCCATTCGCTTATGTTTAATCATGCTTTTGTTGATGGGAATAAAAGAACAAGTATGGTTTCAACTGCTCGTTTTTTGTCTCTCAACGGTTATGAATTGGGTGTTGATGAGAAAGAATTTGTTGCGTTTCCGCTTAGAGCAGAAAATAAACACTTATCAATTGAGGAAATTTCCAAATGGCTCCAAAAACACTCCAAGAGAGTTGCTTAGCTTCAAAACCGCGTCGTTAATTCTAATGTAATACGACGTAGATTTGAGGCTAACCTATTTATTTTTGCTTAATGAGGTATATTTTCCGTAAAAAAATTTCTCTGAATTTTTGTTAAGCAACGCATTAAGTCTTGTGTCTAGTTGTTCGGGAGTTAAACCTTGAGACACCCCAATTACTCCGGAATTCTTGTTTAGCTTTGCAAGTTTTCTAAAATCACGAACATTATAAGTTACGATAATTCTACTTTGCTTAATTGCTATTTCGTAAACTTCTCTATCTTCAATTCCACCCTTACTAAGATCATGTTTAATATGGCGTATGTTGTATCGATTGTTTGTTCGTGAAAGTAATTTTCGGGGATACAGTCCTTCGTCAAGAAGAAGTTTATGCTTATAAATTCTTGGGGGCATTTTTATTAATAAATTGTGCCGCCTCGCTCACTGTACCAACAATAGTAGCTGTGCTCACATGAGGGTAAAAATCATGTATTGCTTCCACTGTATACCCATCTTTCAGTAAAAATAGAATTTGATCTACGGGAATTCTTGTTCCAGAAATCACAGGTTTTCCGCTTAATATATTAGGATTAGATGTTATGTATTTCTTCATAAATCTACTTATATAGTAATTCTGGTAATGCCTAATGTCAAGCTTAACTCAGTTCTTCTGGCGGAGAAATGCGGGGATTCCTTAGTCAAGACTTATTTTTAGCTTCAAGTTTCTACAAGCAACCTTAGTCTTTTGGAAATCTTTTTTAAGTCTTGATTAGAATATAGACTGTTTAAGATAACAGGTCAAGAGGAATTATCTACAATGAAGTTGATAACCCTGTGTCCCAGGATTCTCACTTAGAATTAGATTCTGCTCTGTTTTACTCCAGACACCGATTCCATTTTTCTTATTTAACATAAATATATTAATATCGCCCAAAGGTTGGTATGCGACATGAAGTGATTGAAATGGGGACTTTAATTATTCCGACATTTTAATTCTATATTTTTCAATTATCGTTCTATTGATTTCGTTATTACGGACAAAAATCGTTACAAATCCATCAGCATATACAGGAACCCACTCTTTGCTTTGAATTAAACGCAATAGGAATGGCCTTATTTTTATCGGGTCATCATCGACATTAAATACAACTGTATTAATGTTGTATTGTTTCACCTCTTGATTAAAGAATTGCTCGTCGGACATCGCCATCCAATATTCGTCAAAAAAAGAGGCTGGATATGCTTCTGGCCTTGCATCAACAAATACTTTCTCTTTCGGATAGAGACCATAAATAAGATAATTGCCAATACGGTAATTATTAAAAATTGGTCCCCGTATGCCGGATTGCTTTATAAAAGCGACTGCATTTTCTGATGATGGGACAAAAGCAAAGCTTAAAATTTGATAATCAAATAATCCTTTTACATGTATAAGGATGATAATCCCAACCCCCGAAGCAATGATCCCTTTTATGGTGTTGAGTTTATACTTGTCAATAATCCTTCGCATTTTTTGCTCAAGAAGAGTAAATCCCTGCACTAATGGAATAAAACCAAGCACTCCAAAAACACTAATAGATCTCATAAACTTTAATCCTAAGCCTGCGGCAAAAATGCCGCTTCCCGTTTGGAATAGATCCCTCCATTGTTTTTTGGAAAATAAACCGATGGCAAACAAAACAGTTAATAATGCAAATACAAATACTTGTAAAATCAAAGTGTAAGCAATATTCGTATTAGTACTTGTGGGAGTAAACAAAGTAAATGGGCTACTATTTTCCTCAACGTTCAAACCATAATTGCCAAAAACTGTAAAAGGCAAAAGCGCTCCGCGTATAAAGCCGGGGTTAAGAAAAGTTGAAAATAGCAAAGTAGCACCGATCAGCAATAATCGTTTATTAAGCTTTTTGTGCATAACGAGTTCCTCAATAAAGAACAATCCATACATGCCAATACCAATCACGAAATAAATATGCATATTTACCCACAATAATTCCAGTAGGGGTAGCACACATAATACATAGGTGCGCTTTGAGTGTTTATATTGTTCTATCAAGAAAATAAACAAACCTATGAAGAAATAGCTAAATAGCTCAGGGAGTACATGAAAACGTGTAGAAAAAATCGTAATGCTAAGAAGAGAAAAAATAGTTACCCAAAACAAAGAGCCTTTTTTTAATGCTACAACATACAATAATGAAGCAGTAGCAATAATAAGTATCATCTTTACAATGAGTAATCCATAAAGTCCAAACCATGAAGCTATAAGATAAAATATTACTTCTGCTAACCATTCATGATTAACAATGGGAAAGTTGGGGTTGGTGTAAGAGAATAGATTTGTTTGTGGAACGCAAAAGCACTGAACGATAATTTCTCCTAATTTTACGTGTCTGCCAAGATCTCCAAGCATTGCAAGGTCTTTTTGAAGAAGGAGGAGGAAAAGATATGTAAATGGGATTAATGCAAATAATAACTTTTTCACATTATCACTCGGTATGCTTTATTTTCTTTGATGATCAAAAAGATCTCCTCGAAGCTCTACTTCGAGGTATAATACTTTAAAAAAATTAGACTGGATGGACGTAGTTGTAAGTCAACAATATATTCATAACTATAAAGGTATAGAACCAAAAGTGTGATATGAGAGGATAAAGCTTTTGTTTTTTATACATAATCGAAAATAATACTGGTACGATAAGAACTGCTAAAAGTATCCGAAACTGCAGTGGCGTGAGTCCGAAACTTGCTTTCCACAAAAATTCAATGTTATACAGTCCCACAAATAGTAAAAAGGGTAATATTCCAAAACCAATTTTTTCACTCTGATCTGCAATATACCTTGCCATAAGAAGAGACATAAAAGGGAAAAGCGGAATAATATACCAACCCATTTCACCCTTTTGCGTTAGCGCGGAGAGTAAAAGTAAAAAATAAACAACTGCCGGGACAAGAATATATTTGCTTTCTTTATAAAACAAAAATGAAATGAAGAAGGTGAGGAACCCAAAAAAATACCACCCGTCGTAATAAAACTTATTAATAATAATAGGAGTTGATGTTATATAGAGAAGAGTCTCAGGACCGATATTTCTGCTTGATTGCTCAGTTAGTATTTTGAAAAACACATCTTCGCCAAAATACATCCCGTATGAAACATACAATCCAATTGACACGACAGCTGTAGAAACGAAGGCAAATGTAGAGCGTATCTTTATTCTTTCAGACAAGAAAAGGTAAAGAAGGCTAAAAAAAACTGCTATTCCTATCTCTTTCGTCCAGAAAGAAAGACCAGAAAATGCTCCGAGTAAAATTGCCTTTGGAACAGTTAGCTTTTTCGAGAAGCACAAAAATGCATACACAGCACTCAGAAAAAATACTGTTAGCAAATTTTCAGCCAAAACAACTCTTCCCTGAATAACAAAAGTTGTTGTTGTAGAGTAAATCAATAACGCCCAGATAGCGACCTTATAAGAGTACAGTTTTCTTCCTATTAAAAAAACGAGTATTGAAGAGATTGTAGAAAAGACAATAGGAACTATTCGAATTGTTTTTAGTTGAATTTTCTCAAATGTATCCTCCCCAAACGCTATTGCCCATCCGCCTGTTATTATTCCATTTAAAGGTGTATGGTCAAAATACGGTTGGACGATTGGGAAATACATATTGTTAATTGTCAGATGCCTAGGTTCTCCATACATTGTGAACGTAGACCAGGAGATAGGCACACCCTTTGTCAAAAGGCTTACTCCCTGGAAAGAGTATGAATATTCATCGGCCGTTGCCCCTCTTTGCGGATACATACTGTAATTGTGAAATCGCAAAATCAATCCAATAAAGAGTACTGATACAAAGACGAATAATTGTATCAATTTTGAATTGTTTTTTATTATTTTTTTTGCAATGTACATTTTTATGTATTAGTAAAATCAATGATGTATGTTTCGCAAAAATCCTTCTTATGCAGGTCTTCAACGCGCAAGTCACCCATTTTTAACTTTCCGACATATGGCCTGAGAGTATAGTCAGAGCAAATAGTGTCCTGAAAGATATTGTAGACTGTTCCTGAATCTGAAAGTTGTGTTATTGAAAGTCGAGGCTTAACGCTACTGAATAATTTACATTTTCCTCCTGGGTCAAAAATATACGTCGTATTTTTATCAATTTCTTTAATGTCTTGGCATGTTTTGAATGAAACATTTTCAAATGTGTACTTCCGAGCCAAAAATGCATGCTTGAAATGACCTGCTGTTTGCTTGTTGTACAAATTTGAGTAGTAGATAAAATCCTTATAGAGAGTTTTAGGCGTTGCCATCATTACGGTAAGTGTCTTATTTTCCTGGTTTGCTAATTGCGCATAACGGGAGAGGAGTCGGGCGCTGAATGCGCTTCCTTCAGCTCCGTATACTGGTTGGATAAAGA